>CAZMWH010000015.1:0-16903 GCA_964570115.1 uncultured Candidatus Saccharibacteria bacterium
CGTTTTGCGCAATCAAACTATCCCGGCTCTCCTTGTTCTTCTCCCAAAACTCCCCAACCATTCTTTCCTTAATCAACTCTTCCGGAACCTTAACGACCGCTGTAAACTCCCCCATCGGCTTCAAATTATACCCCGTCGCAATCGCCGCGACCTCTAAAATCCGGTCTTTCTCCGGTTCCAGCCCCGTCATCTCCAAATCCACCCATAAAAACCTCGCTCGTCTCATTACATCTCCTCCGGAACACTAATTCCCAAAATCCCAAGACCGTGCTCCATAATTTTTATAAACACCTGTACAAATTTTTTCCGCTCCGCCTCCGCCTCGCTCCCCCGAACCGGACAATTCTCATAAAAACGACTAAACTCCTGTGCCAACTCAAACAGATAATTCGCAACCAAATGCGGCGCCTTCTCCCGAACCGCTCCCCTTAAAACCTCTGGATATTGAACAAATTTCTTATTCAACTTCCGCTCAAAGACGTTCAGCGACCTGCCGGCGAGCGGAGAGGCTGTGCCGACCGTTTCTTCAAGGGAATTCTCGGAGCCTACGGGCGAGAGCATAGGACGCGCGACCCCCGCAACGGCGGGCGGGCGCGACGTCCGGTCCCGAGAAGAAATGTCGGCGCAAGCCTCTTTCGAAGAGCACGCCAATAAAATCTTCTTCGCCCTTACAACCGAATATTGTAAATATGGTCCGCTATTCCCATTCAAACTAACCGACTCCTCCGCATCAAACACAATATTCCCCCCAATCTTATACTTCAAGAAGAAATACTTAATCGCCCCAAGAACAATCTTTTCATCTGGTTTCTCAAACTTATCTTTAATCATATTTATTACATCTACCGCCTTCACAAAGTTCCCTTTGCGACTGCTCATCTTCTCATCTCCCGGCAACCTCACATTCCCATGCGTAATATGACGCGTCTTTCCAACCAGCTCCGGCGCATACTGCTCAACCGACTTCAAAACGACCTTCATATAATCCACAATATCGTTCCCTGTTATGACGACCGACTCATCAAACTTATAGTCCGCCCACTTCCTAAACAACAGCCCCACGTCCTTCGCCTCATACGTCGGCAACCCCTCCTTATTCACAAACACCCGCGTATGCAACCCAAACTCCTCCCCCCTAAACACCACCGCCCCGTCGCTCTCTTGATAAACTTTCCCCAGATTTTCCTTAACCTTCTCTAGCCCCGTCTTCGCAACCGTCGACTCCGGATAAAACTTATCAAACTTAACCCCAATCTCCTTATAAAAATCCTTAAAATACTGGTAGCTTAGTTCCCTCCCTCGCCAATAAATCTCCGCGACCTTCCTCTCTTCCTCGTCTAGTCCCTCAAAGTTCCCCTCCCCCTTCTCCGCGATTTTATAAATTAGCTTATTTAACCTAACAATTTCCTTCTTCGCCCCCTCGTCATCCTCATACGCCCTCGTCCCCTCCACATACGCCTTCGCAATATCTTCAATCGTGAACGCGAGCGGGGAGAAAGCTCCGTTCGAAGAGGGTCCGGAGTTACGACGAGGATTAGCGCCCGAGCCCCGTAACGACGGGCGCTCGGGACGCGCCTCAAGAACGGACTTTCGACCGCAAGCGAGCGAATATATAGTTTTCGCTACGTGTAGCCCCACATCCCCCCCAAAATTCACTCTATAAACCCTTCCCCCCGCCACCTCAATCAACCTCGAAATCGCATCCCCGACCACCGACGTATATAAATGTCCAACGTGAAGAACCTTAAACGGATTTGGGTCAGAAAACTCCGTGACGACTGTCTTTCCCTTATATTCGTCTGGTGATATTTTTTTCTCAAAATTCTCTAAATCTGCCCCAAAATCCTCAATATTCTTAAAATAAAACCCGTCTCCTGGCGTAAAATTCAAAAATCCCGGTCCCGCCACCTCAACCTTAAACTCCGCCTCCGGAAGTTCATCTGCCATACTTTTTAAAAACTCTTGTTTTAAAACTTCCGCAACCTCCCTCGGGCTCACTTTTTTCGTTCCCTCCGAAGCCTCTCCAAAAACCTCCTTAGAAATCTCCCCCGCGGCTAGCTTCCGATTAACTTCCCCGTTAATCTTCATCGCCACATTCGTCGCAAAATCCGGCTGAGCAACCTCCAACCCCACATCCCCCGACTCCGCAACCCCCACCCCCTTAGTGCTCTCCAGCTCCGGTGCCAGCCCCACCTCAACTTCCGCCTCAATCCCAAATACCCGCCCAATAATTTCCTCTAATTTTTTCTTTATCAAATCCATACCAATAATTATAACATATTTTCCAAATTTAATTTTTCCCTTTAAAAATCTCCTCTAATCCGTTATAATGACCTTAATGCCTGAAGAAAAAGAAACAATTATTAAATTGGAAGGTCTAACAAAGCGCTACGGTTACGGGGACGCTGAGTCTTTTGCGCTCAACAATTTCGACCTAACCGTTAAACGCGGCGAGTTTATTATGATCATGGGGCCCTCCGGTTGCGGAAAGACGACTCTCCTGAACGTTATCGGTCTCCTCGACTCCGCAACCTCTGGAACTTATTTCCTCAACGACGAACCAGTCAACCGTATTAAAAGCCACAAAAAAGCCCGCGTCCGCTCAAAAAAAATCGGCTTTATTTTTCAAAACTTTAACCTCATTCCCGACCTCCCCCTAATCGAAAACGTCGCCCTCCCCCTTGTTTACTCCGGCTTCTCAAAAACTCGCCGCCTCCTTCGCGCCTCCGAAACCCTCGAGCGCTTTAACTTAAAAGATAAAGAATACTATATGCCCTACCAGCTCTCCGGCGGTCAACAACAGCGCGCCGCCATCGCCCGCGCTATCGTCTCAAAGCCCGAGATTATTCTCGCCGACGAGCCAACCGGCAACCTCGACTCCCACTCTTCCCATATCGTTATGGAAGAGCTCAAAAAGATTCACTCCGAGGGCAACACTATTATTATGGTCACCCATAACCCCTCTCTGACCTCTTATGCAACCCGCGTTATCAACATGCTCGACGGCGGTATCGACACCGATATTAAAACCGTCAAAGACGCCGACCTCCCCGAACCTGTCCACCTCCGCAACAAGAAGAAAAAGCCTAAAGTTCCCCGCTTCTCCCCTTATAAAAAGAAAAAATCTAAAAAGAGGAGAAAATAACTATGGCGCTACTTCTAAAAACCCACTTCGACCTCGCGAAAGCCTCCTTAAAACGCAACCGCACCCGCTCGTTCCTAACCTGTCTCGGGATTGCGATTGGCGTTGCCTCAATCATCTTAATCCTCTCTTTAACCGGTAGTATCGAAAACTTAATCAAAACCCAAGTCTCCGGTATCGGCGCCGACTTAATCGTCGTCCGCCCCTCCGTTAAAAAAGATGTCGTCTCTGATATTGTCGAAGAGCTAACCTCCTCAAACGCCTATCTAAAGTCGAACTTAACTCTCGACGACGTAAAATCAATTAAATCCCTCGAGAACATCGAATCCGTCGCCCCCCTCGCTATCTCTGTCAATTCCCTCTCCGGAACCTCAACCGTCCCCTCCGCGACCATCGTCGGGACTAACTCCGACTTCCTAAAAATCCAAAATCTCGCCCTCAAATCCGGCGTTTTTCTCCCCGACGATAAAAATAAAGACGCTGTCGTCGTCGGCTCTTCCCTTGCAACCGCCCTCTTCGGCAACACCGAGCCAATCGGCAAAACCCTCACCTTCCTCGGCACTCGCTTCATCGTCATCGGCGTCCTCTCAAAAGTCGACGACCCCATCAACTTCAACAACCTCGACCTCGACAACACCCTCTTTATCAACGCCGAAAAACTCAAATCCGTCTCCGACTCCCTCCAAATCCAACAAATCAACATCCGCGCCAAAACCACCGCTAACCTCGAACAAACCGTCGAAGACATTGCTGAATGTCTAAAGCTCGCCAATTCCGGCGACACCAACTTCACCGTCTCCTACGGCGACAACATCACCCACCCCGCCGGCTCCCTCCTCTCTATCGTCTCCGGCATCCTCTCTATCGTCGCCAGCATCTCCCTCGTCGTCGGCGGCATCGGCGTTATGAACATTATGCTCGTCTCTGTCTCCGAACGCACCCACGAAATCGGCGTCAGAAAAGCCGTCGGCGCCTCCGCCTCCAATATTATGTTCCAATTCCTCTTCGAGTCCCTTATCCTCTCCGTCTTCGGCAGCATCTTCGGGCTCGTCCTCGGCTACGGTCTCGCCTTCGCCGTCTGTCTCGTTACTCCGTTCGACCCCTTCGTTTCCTGGGAAATCCTCCTAACCGCCCTCGTAACCGCCTTCTCCGTCGGCCTCATTTTCGGACTCTATCCCGCCCTAAAAGCCGCCAATAAAAACCCAATCTATTCCCTTAAGTTCTTCCGTTAATTTTCCTCTAGCCTTTTTAGAGCTCTTATGCTATATTTTAATTATAAGAGTTTTAAGGTGGGCTAAGGAGGTACCCACGTTATGCAAAATAAAAAACTAAAACAAACAAAATATATCTTTGTTACTGGTGGCGTTCTTTCCGGCGTTGGAAAAGGTATTACCGCCGCCTCAATCGGCGCAATTCTGAAGGCTAAGGGTTTTAAAGTCACTATGCAAAAGTGCGACCCCTATCTCAACGTTGACGCTGGTCTCCTAAATCCCGTCGAACACGGCGAATGTTTCGTAACGAAAGACGGCGTCGAAACCGACCTCGATCTCGGTCATTACGAACGTTTCCTCGATTTTGAAACCACTAAATATTCCATTACCCTCTCCGGCGCCATTTTTAAAGAACTAATCGACAAAGAACGCTCCGGCGGTTTCCGCGGTAAAACCGTCCAGCTCATTCCCCATTTCACCAACCTTGTCCAAGAAAAAATCGCCCGCGCCTCTGAAGATTCCGACGTCCATATCGTCGAAATCGGCGGGACAATTGGCGACTACGAAGGTCTCTCTTTCGTCGAGGCAATCCGTCTCTTCGCTAACCGCGTCGGTAGGAAAAACTGTCTCTACGTCTCCGTCGTTTACGTCCCCTGGATAAACACCTCTAAAGAGTTTAAAACCAAACCCGCCCAAAACGCCCTCAAAGACCTCCGTGGCTTCGGCATTATCCCCGACGTCGTCTGTACCCGAACCGAAAAACCTGCCCCTAAGGCAATCCAAGAAAAAATCGCCGCCTTCGCCGGCATTAACCCCGAGGGCGTTGTCAACCTACCCGATATTAACTCCGTTTACGACGTCCCCTTTAACGTCTTAAAATCCGGCGTCCTTTCGATTTTAAACGATTTCGTCGACGACGATTCCGAGCCCGATATGTCCCGCTGGCTCGCTTTCTCAAAAAAGCGTAATAAAACTTATGCTAAAACCGTCCGCGTCGGTCTCGTCGCAAAATACGTCGGCAACGAAGATACTTATATCTGTGTTACCGAAGCCTTGAAAGCCGCCGCCGCTTGGGAAAACGTTAATCTCGACCTCGTCTGGATCAACGCCGAAGATTTAGAAACCAAAACGGATGTTCATGCCTTCTTCAAAGCTATGGGTCTCGACGGCGTCCTCGTCCCTGGCGGCTTCGGTCCTCGCGGCGTCGAAGGTAAAATCGCCGCCGCCTCTTATTGCCTTAAAAACAACCTCCCCTACCTCGGTCTCTGCCTCGGTCTCCAGGTCGCCTGTATCGCCGCCGCCCGAACCGCCGGCGTCGCGACCGCCAACTCCGAAGAATTTGGGGCCAAAGCATCCGACAACAACAACGTAATCTACATTATGCCCGACCAAAAGGGTAAGGAACAGACCGGCGCCTCTATGCGCCTCGGCGACTACCCCGCCGTCCTCGAAAAAGGTTCAAAAGTCGCCAAAATCTACGGAAGAACCGAAATCTCAGAGCGCCATCGCCATCGCTACGAAGTCAACCTCGCCTTTAAAGATAAAATCGAACAAGGCGGTCTAAAAATCTCCGGAACTTCCCCCGACGGGAATCTCGTCGAGTTTATCGAAAGCGAAAAAAACGATTTCTTCGTCGCAACCCAAGCCCACCCCGAGTTCAAATCTCGCCCCTTAAACCCCTCTCCTCTCTTTACCGCCTTTATTAAGGCGATGAAAAAGAACCAATAAAATGGTATAATATGCTTCATGCATATTCTTGCTATCGAATCTTCTTGTGATGAAACCGCCGCGGCCGTCCTTTTTTATGACGAAAAATCCTCAAAAAAATCCCTCCTCTCCTCCGTCGTCGTCTCCCAAATCGATATTTTTAAAGCCTACGGTGGCGTTATCCCCGAAGTCGCCGCCCGTTCCCACCTCGAGGCAATCCTCCCCGTCATTCACAAAGCCCTCACCGACGCCTTCCCGAATAAAACCGAGCCCGAAGCCTGGAAACTAATCGACTATCTCGCCGTCACCAACACCCCCGGACTCCTCGGTTCCCTTCTCATCGGCACCCTCACCGCCCGCACCCTCTCTATCCTCCATAACATCCCCCTCTACCCCATCCACCACTTAAAGTCTCATATCTACTCCGCATTTCTTGCGAGCGGGGAGAAAGCTCCGTTTGAAGAGGATCCGGAGTTACAACGAGGATTAGCGCCCGAGCCCCGTAACGACGGGAGCGAGGGACGCGCCTCGAAAACGGACTTTCGACCGCAAGCGAGCGAGACAGTAGCTTTAGTCGTCTCCGGCGGCCACACCCAACTAATCTATATGCCTTCCCCTACCTCCTTTAAAATCATCGGCACCACTCTCGACGATGCTGTCGGCGAAGCCTTCGACAAAATCGCCAAAATCCTCGGTCTCCCCTACCCCGGCGGGCCTTCAATCTCCGTCGCCGCCAAAACCGGCGACCCCGAAAAATACCATTTCCCTCACCCCAACGTTAAAGATCTCGACTTCTCCTTCTCTGGTCTTAAAACCGCCGTCCTAAGAACCGTCCAAAAAGAGCTAAGTCTCCCCCTAAATTACCCGTCTCATGATATAAAAAATCTCCTCTCTCCGGAACAAGTTGCCGACTTCGCCGCCAGTTTCCAGAGAACCGCCGTCGACATCCTTATCGAAAAACTCTCCCTCGCCCTCAAAAAATACCCTGACGTGAATAATGTCGTCATCGCCGGCGGCGTCAGCGCCAACGAAGAACTCCGAAAAAGAATAGCTTTAAAAAATCCTAAAAAAACCCACATTTTCTTCCCAGAAAAACGTTTCTCCGGCGACAACGCCGCGATGGTCGCCCTCCCCGCCCTTTCCGAAATCCTCTCCGGCATTCCCCCTTCCGACCCCTATTCCCTCAAAACCCTCCCCCATACCCCCATTTCCTAATTTCCCCCTTGCATTCCCTGTTCTTATGTGCTATACTCTTCCTCATAACTTCTTCCCCTCTCTAGGGAAAGTTCAACAGTCTCAGAGGCTACGCGAGCTTCCGAACTAGAGAAGAATAAGAAGTTAACGTTCTTTAAAAGGAGGTGAACAATTTGTCATCCGAGACTATCGCCGCTCTCCGCGGAACCCTTTCGACGCTACTCTTGAGTCGAGCCGATTTCTCCCTAAAAACCTATAAGGAATTGCCGAGACAATTCTTAGGTTCAAACGGCCGTATGGGCGAAACAAATCAGTTCGGTTCTGAGCGTACGAATCCGCTGAAATCGAGCGGTCCTCCCTATCGGATTCGCGATCGCAATGTTACTCTTAAACCTTAACGACCGACCGTTTATCGCTCGCTAGGCGTTTATCCTTAGCCCCTAGCGAGCCGGCTTCCAGCCCCATACACAAAATCAAAATCCATGGCTGTGTAACATATGGCAAATACTCCTTTCAAACCCCCGCCTCGTGCGGGGGTGTTTCTTTTTGTGTTATAATATCTTTATGAATTCTCACTTTCTCCAATCAAAATCCTGGGAAACCTTCCTCTCCGAAAAAGAAAATAAAAAAACCTTCCGCGTCCTCGAAAACTCCCCCGAAGAAACCCTCGCCGTCCTCGAGAAAACCCCTCTCGGGAACTATCTTTTCTGCCCCTACGGGCCAACCGTCCTCAAAAAACCCGTCCTCTCCGCCCTTAAATCCCTCGCGAAAGCGAATAACTGTTTCTTCCTCCGTCTCGAGCCTCTCGAAAAGCTCTCCCCTAAAAAAATCAAGAATTATCATCTCCTCCCCTCAAAGCACATTAACCCCGCCGATACTTGGCTCCTCGATTTAACCCCCGAAAAAGAAACCCTCCTAACTAATTTTTCTCAAGGAACCCGGACTCGCTATAATACCTTCTCAAAAAAAGGTCTCTCCGTCCGCATCTCAACCGACCCAAAAGATATAAAATACCTTAACCGCCTCCAATCCAAACTCGCCAAGGAAAAAGGTATCAACACCTTCGAAGGTGATTACCTAAAACACGAGCTCGAGATGCCTTTCTCCTCTCTTTATCTCGTCGAATACTCCCCCAAAGCCTCTCCTAGCGACCCTTCCTCCAGCAACCAATCCCCCTCTAGCAACCCCTCCTCTAGCAACCAACCCTCCCCTAAGCCCAAAATCATCGCCGCTTCCCTGTTCTTCGACGACCTCGAGAATAAAACCCGCTTCTATATGCAATCCGCCGCCGACTCCGACTACAAAAAACTCCCCGCAACCGTCGCCCTGCTCAGTACCTCTATTTTCGACGCTAAGGAAAAAGGCCTAAACTTCTTCGACTTCTGGGGTATTGCCCCCGCTAACGCCGGAAAGAACCACCCTTGGGCAGGTTTTACCGCCTTTAAAAAATCCTTCGGCGGCTTCGAAAGAAACTACGCCGGAACTTTCGATCTCCCCTTAAATAAACCTAAATATCTCCTCTATAAACTCCTCCGTCGCCTTAACCTCCTAAAGCGTAAAATCCTTAAAGCTTAAAAATCCCCCTCGAAAGGGGGATTTTTTTGAGTTTCCGTTCTAGAGTTTCGTCTTCGCAAAGTTATAGACGACCAGATCGACGTCCGACGCCGTCTTAAACTCCTTCGAGAAGCTCAGCGCCTCTGCGAGCTGTTGGGCAAGCTGATAGCGATAGTCCCGCCGGATAATCCGCGCCAGAATCAACGCCGCCGCCAAAAGCATCAGAATCACCACGAAGATAACCTTGAACACCAAGACTGCCGAGAAAAAGGCGAAAAACCCGAGCGCGAGCGAGACCAGTCCGAGCTTCGCCGGCAGCTTATCGAGCTTGTCGATTGTCTGCGCCGTCTCAAAAACCTCGGCGAACCGCCTGACGTGTTCCCTCCTCCGAGCAACGTCGTCTTCCTGAACCTTCCGTTCAACTTCCACCACTGTCGTTGCGCACATCTCATTCAGCTCGGCATTTATCTCTCTATTCTTCTGGATAAACTTCCGAAACGCCTTCCTCGTCGAACTCTTAGACATAAAACCTCCCCTTTCTGTCCCTAGAAACTCTTTCTTTAAAGTACCATTAACCTTCTAATTATATCATAAAAGTCTAAAAAAGTAAATACTAACTATATTTATCCAAGTCAAACAGTGCCCGCTTATCTTTATCTATAATTCCCTGCGCCTTCCTTAATAATTTTTTTAAGCCAACTTCACTCTGCGCTGACCCGACGTGAACCGTCTTTACGACTTTCCCTCTCTCCTTATAACAAACCTGTACCCCCGTCGCTCCGCTCCCTGTCTCAAATTGTCTAATATAAGCCATAGCCCTATTTTATCACATTCCTCTTCCCTCTTTTCTTTCTTCTTTTCTCCCTGCCCCTCTCTACTTTCTCATATCTCTCTTCCGAGTTCTCCTCCCCCTCCCTCCTTCTTTCCTTTTTCTTTTATCGCCTCTGGAGCCGAAAAAATTTTTCGGTACAGGGCTTCCGAGCGTAGCGAGGAAGCCCGGGCGCGCGAAGCGCGCCCAAGGGGTATATCCACTTTTTTAGACGTATAAAAAGCCAAGAACGAGAGCCCGATAAGGGGACGCCCGGAGGTCACGACCGTCCCGCCCCTTGGGACGCGGCGAGGACGTTGCGAGGAATATAATGTTATTCTTCTCCCCTTTTCCACAGCAATTCCCTTATTTTTCTCTCCTCTCTTCCCTTTTTCTTAGAAACCTATTGACTTAGCAACCCTCCCCATTTATAATAAAACTAACCAAAAGCCCGATGCGAGCGAGACCTTTTGGTGAGAGTGTAAAAATACTGCGAACCTAAAATTAATAAATAAAAACCATAATATTTTTTAGTTTGTCAAAAAACTTCTTGTGGTAATTTTTTGGTATGCTAAAAGCTACCCCTGGAAATTGTTAATAGGGAACTAAACAATAAAATTTCCCGTCCCCAACGAATAAATCCTTCTCCCAACAAAAAATCCCCTACTTAGGTGGATTTTTCTACGAAAAAGTTTGCCTTTTACTCTATAACCTCTAGCTCACCTCTAAGCTTCTCAATTAGCTCTTTTTTCTCTTTAATCCCGTCCTGCGTCTCTTTAACAAGATGCTCCGGCGCTTTCGCAATATAATTCGGATTTCTCATTCTCGCCTCTAGCCCGTCCAATTCTCGCCCCACCGCCAAAATCCTTTCTGTCAGCTCGTCTTTATAACCCTTAACGACTTCCGCCGGAACATCAAGATAAACCTCATGATTCGGCACCGCCAGCCTAATTCCTCTCGGCTGTCCCTCAGTCGAAGCAATCGTCGGCACTTTCGCCAGGGTCTTAACCAGCAGGGAATTATCCTCAACTAACGCGTCGTCACCATAAACCAACCCAAATTTCTTATTCTTAAACGCCACTGGAAGCCCCGCTAAGACCCTTCTTGTCTCAACCACGACTACCTTCAACCTCTCAAAGTTCTCCGCGCTTATCGGGTCAAATTCGAGCCTCTTCGGCCATTTTTGATCAATAATATACCCGTCCGTAAAGCTCAAACTCTGCCAAATCGCCTCTGTAATAAACGGCGCAAACGGATGCAACATAATCAAAATATTTTTCAACGTCGCCTGGAGCAGGGAAACGTTCTTATAAATCTTCTGGCTCTCAATAAACCAATCCGCATATTTATCCCAAATCATCGCATAAAGTTCCTCAACCGCCTCCGAAAAGCGATAATCCCGCATGCATTTCTCAACCTTCTTCCGACACTCTTCAATCTCCCTCACAACCCAGTCCTCCCCCATATTTTCCGTCGTGTAATCCGTGAGCAGGGAAGAAGACGTCGTATCGACCGTTTCTTCAAGGAAATTCTCGGAGCCAGAAGCGAGCGGGGAGAAAGCTCCGTTCGAAGAGGGTCCGGAGTTACGACGAGGATTAGCGCCCGAGCCCCGTAACGACGGGCGCTCGGGACGCGCCTCGAGAACGGACTTTCGACCGCAAGCGAGCGCATCCGAAGAAGTAATCTCCTCAACAAACCTACTAATATTCCAAAGTTTATTACATAGATTTCTCCCCGCCTTCACCGACTCTTCCGAAAACGCCTGATTAAGCCCCGCCGACCTTCCCCTTAAAATCCCTAGTCTAAACGCGTCCGACCCATACTTAGAAACTAGCTCAATCGGATTTATTACGTTCCCCTTCGACTTCGACATCTTCTTCCCCTTGGCGTCAAGCACCAACCCATGAAGATAAACCTCGCGGAAGGGAACCTCCCCCGTAACATAAACCCCCATCATAATCATTCTCGCCACCCACGCAAACAGAATATCCGCCCCCGTCTCCATCACATTTAGTGGATAATACGGATTTTCCCGCCCCTCTTCCCAGTTCGTGCACACAATCGGCCAATGCGAACTCGAAAACCACGTATCAAAAGTATCCTCATCTCGAATATACTTCACCCCGCCATACTCAATTTCCTTCAAATTCACTCTCGTATCAAAAATCCAATCCGGATAATCTTCCGCAACTCCCTCTTTCCTAAACATCGGTATCGCAATCCCCCAAGGTATCTGCCGCGATATATTCCAATCCTTCAACCCCTTAAGATAATCTATTAAAACTTTCTTCTTCGACCCCGGGAAAAACTTTATCTCGTCGTTTTCAAGGTGTTTAATCGCCTCCCCCGCCAACTTCTCCGTATCTATAAACCACTGCTCCTTCAGCGTCGGTTCAATCACCGCCCCGCATTTATAGCAATGGGGAACCGTATGTGTAATTTTCCTCTCCCCAACCAAAACCCCCTCCTCTTTTAGCGCCTCTAGAACCGCTTTTCTCCCCTCCTCGACCGAAAGCCCCCTAAACCTCTCTGGAACCGCCTCGCCAGACAACTTCCCCTCGTCGTCAATCACTCTAATCCTCGGTAGCTCATGTCTCTCTCCGACTTCAAAATCATCAAAATCGTGCGCCGGCGTAATCTTAACCGCCCCTGTTCCATATTCCGGGTCGGCGTGTTCGTCCGCAACAATCGGAACCTCCCTCCCCGAAAGCGGCAGCTTCACCTTCTTCCCAATCAACCCCTTATATCTCTCGTCTTCTGGGTTCACCGCCACCGCCGTATCTCCAAACAACGTCTCCGGTCGCGTCGTCGAAACCACAATCTCCTCCGAATATCTTATGTCCCATAATTTCCCCGCCTCTTCCTTCTGCTCAACCTCAATATCCGCAAACGCCGTCTGATGCTTCGGACAATAATTCACCAGCTTCTCCCCCCTATAAACCATCCCGTCGTTAAACATTCTCTCAAACGTCTTATAAACTCGCTTCACCACATTCTCATCTAGCGTAAACGTCAAATCTTCCCAAGCGCAACTCGCCCCCAGCGCCCGAACCTGAAGCTCCATATTCCCCCTCTGTTCCTCAACAAAGTCCCAAACTTGCGCATAAAGCTCATCTCTTGAATATTCAAACCGCGTATGTCCGACCTTCTCTAGCGCTCGCTCATACACCACCCACGTTTCAAACCCCGCGTGATCCGCCCCCGGAACATACCAAGTCGACTTCCCCTTTAGCCTATAAAATCGCGTTAAACTATCCTCAATCGCAATCGTCAACCCGTGCCCAATATGCAAGTTCCCGTTCGCGTTCGGCGGCGGCATTACAATCGAATACGTCCCACTCGTATCTTCCTCAATCCCGTTCGGCTGCAAAATCTCCGGTCTAAACAACCCTTGACTCTCCCACGCCGCATAAATCTCACTCTCAAATTCCCCCGGTTCATAAGCGCTTGTAAACTTCATTTTTCTTTTTCCTCTCCAACTAACTAAACTAACTCCCCTTATTATATCACTCCCCCTCCCCCTTTACAAACCCCGAAAAAACCGCTAAAATAATCTTATATTGGGTCGTCGCCAAGTGGTAAGGCAACGGGTTTTGGTCCCGTCATTCGCAGGTTCGATCCCTGCCGACCCAGCCACGTCCTACCCCTTACTAACGGCTTCTCGCCGTATTTTTTATAATCATTCTCTAATTATGCTATAATAATTTTAAGATGAATCCAGCCGACTTTTCCTCTTTTTTCGTAAAACCTTCCTCCTCGCCTAAAAAAATCGAGGAAATCCCTATTAACTCCGAAAAAAAGTCCTATAAAAAGCCCCTCTCCCGAAAGTTCGAGCGAATTTTCCTTAGCTCCGTCCTCTCCTTCCTCTTTTCCGACGAAAAACTCCCCTTCTCTTTAATCGCCTCCGAATCGTCCAATTTCGACGACGAAATCAACCGCGTCGATTGCCTCGCCTGTCTCTCGTTCGACGCCCCCGTTCTCGAAGAAGAGTCCGAGCTATCTTTCTCTTATCTTCCCCTCGGCTTCGATATAACCGTCTCTGGCGAACGTAAAAAAATCCTCGAAAAACTCGTAAAATCCTCAAAAAACCCCGACCCTCTCCCTTTCGGCTTTACAAAACTAAAATTCTTTAAAACCCCCGAAGAAATCCGCGAAGAACCCCTCGTCCCCCGTTTCGTCGTCGGCGTTAGCGACTACGACGTCGACTCCCTCTCTCGCGCCGTAAAGTCCCCGGACTCCCTCTCGGCCCAAAAATTCCGTTTTAAAATCCTCTCCGAGCTAAAAACCGAACTCGATTTTTACCTATCAATGCTCCCCGATTCGTTTAACCCCGAAGTCGCGAAGAAATCCCTCGGGTTTCTCTCCCTTTTTAATAAAATCCTCAACGCCTCTCTCGAAGAATGTTCATTAAAACTCCTCGACGAAGAGCTAATCGAAACTTCCGAGAAAAACCCCTTTAAACTCCGCTCCGCCCTCGAAAACTATTTTATTAAAGAATCAAAAGAAGCCTTCCGCGAAGAAAAACTCTCTAGAAACCTCCGCCCCGGCTATAACCGCTCCCGCGTAACCGACGACGACGCTTACGCCCAAATCCTCACTCTCGGCTCCGAGCTCCTCGCAACCGCCTTCGACCCCTCCTCAAAAATCTCCGCCTTAAGAAACATTACCCCTCGTTCCTCCGCCCTATGAAATCCTCTATTTTAAAAAATCTCTCCCTAAAAGTCGAAAAATTCGTCCCCGGTGGCGAAGCCCTTGCGACCCTCTCCCTCCCTGGCTCTCCCGAGGACGGGAAAAAGGTTTTTCTCTTAAACGCCCTCCCTGGCGAAATCGTCGAAGAGCTCGAAATCACTAAGCAAAAATCCTCCTATCTTAAAGCCGTCGCAACTAAAATTAAAACCCCCGCCAAAAACCGCATCGTCCCTAAAGACCCCTGTTTTCTCTCGACCTCCCCTTGGCAAATTCTCTCTTATCCCTCCGAACTCGAAGAAAAACGTGCCCTCGTCGAAGAATCTCTAAAAGAGGCAAAAATTCCTCTCTCTAATCTCAAAGTCGAACCCGTAAAAACCGACGGTAAAGATTTCTTCTACCGCAATAAAATGGAATACTCCCTTTACTGGGACAATTCTGACAATTTGATTTATTTGGCATTTCACGCGCGTTCTACACATCGAAAAATCAAAGTGGCGTCTAGTAGCCTCGAACGCCATGAAATCGCTGAGAGGGCCTTTAAAATCGTCGAGGAGCTAAATAATGCTCATGCTTCCGCCCGCGATTACCAATCTCTCCTCCTCCGCGCCAACCAAGAGGGAATTGTTTCCGGCGGATTATTCGAGAAAAACCGCCCCCACCCCGTTTTCGAAAACCTAACCGATAAAATCCTCGGGGTCGAATATTCTTACTCCCCTAACGGCTTTTTCCAAATCAACCTCCCCGTTTACGAGCTCGCCCTTAAAGAAATTAGAAAAGAAATCAACGCCTCCTCTTGCGAGAAAGTCCTCGACCTCTATTCCGGCGTCGGCACCATCGGTCTCTCCGTCGCCCGCGACCGCAACCTAACCCTCGTCGAATCCGACAAAAACGCTTACAGGGAATTAGTCAACAATTGCAAAAGCTCTCCCGCGCGCCCTATTCTCTCTAAGTCCGAAGACGCCCTAAATTTTATCGAACCCGACCAAATCGTCATCCTTGACCCCCCTCGCGCCGGCTGCGACAAAAAGCTAATCGACCGCCTCCTCTCCGTCCTCCCAGAAAAAATTATCTATCTCTCCTGCAATCCCTCAACCCAAGCCCGCGACGTCGCCGCCCTCCTCTTAAAAGGGAACTATAAAATCACCAAAATCTCCCCCTTTAATTTCTTCCCCCGAACCCCCCATATCGAAAACTTAATCGTCCTCGAAAAACTTTCCTAAAATTTAAGCTTTTCTGCTATCTCCTTAAACTCTTCCTCAGACAGCTCCAACGTCCTCCCATATTCCCACCCCTTATCTAGCGGCATCAAATGCACATGCGCATGCGGCACGTCCGTCCCCATCACCTTCATAATCACCCTCTCCCCTAAAACCCCCTCCATTCTCTTCGCAACTTTCTTCACCGCAAGAAACAGGGAAATATAGTCCTCGTCCTCTAGCTCATAAATCTTATCTACGTTCGCCTTCGGAATTACCAACGTATGACCCCTCGTCTCTGGCGCAATATCTAAAAACGCTAGATTTTTTTCGTCTTCATATATTTTATAACAGGGAATTTCTCCCTTAACTATCTTAGAAAAAACATCATCCATGCCCCCATTATACCAAAATTCCTAAACCTCAACTACAATCGCCGTTCTGTCATCGTGTTTTCTCGCTTCCTCAACCAAAATCCTCGCCGCGACTTGTGGCGACCCCACTTCCACGCCTCTATTAACAATCTCCGCAATCTCATAATTACTCATTCTTTCATCCCCATAATCTCCCGTTACCCCATCTGTACACAAAACAATCCTATCTCCATTCATCAGCGGAAACTTTCCCATCTGAGAAACCCCTGGCGCCCTCTCTCCAAGCCAATTATCAATCTGATGTCCGACCCCCTCATCTCTTGTTACCTGATAAGCGTCCCTCCCCCTAACCACATAAATCCTCGAGTCCCCCGCCTGAACATAATTCAAATATTTTCGCCCCTTCTCTCGCGTAATCTTCGCCACTGTCGCCGTCGTCGCCCCTGCTTCTTTATCCCGAGAAATCACCCCAGAAATCTTCTCTAAAACTTCCGCCAACTCCCCCGTCGTTTTCAATTCTCTCGTCATTGCAAAGTGCCTCAGTCCTTCAACCGCCATCTGCGATGCTCGCCTCCCCCCTCTTTCTCCTCCAACCCCATCAAAAACCCCAAAAATCGCCTGTCCCTCGTCAACAAAAGACGCGTCCTCGCAAACCGTCGGTGCCCCATCTTCGTACGTCATTCCTTTTGACTTCTCAACCTCCCCTACCCCTAAAACCAGCCTCTTCCCTCGCTCCTTTTTCTCTCTTCGCTCCGCCACTTTATCCTTAAAAGCCCCCATCGCTTCCTTCAATCCAGCTCCCGCCATTTCCAAAACTCTCGCCCCCCGCCTCTGGTTTTCTCCTCGGCTAAACCGATATTCTCGCGTCTCCCCAAAATCCCCGTTAACGCTAACATTACCATAATTCTGAACCATAACTACTTTAATTCTACCATATTTTCACCAACCATAATCAAAAAACAAGGTCAAAATTCGCTTTCCCTAAGAAAAAATCGCCCAAATCTAAAACAATCATAATCAAAAATCGA
>CAZMWH010000016.1:0-5650 GCA_964570115.1 uncultured Candidatus Saccharibacteria bacterium
TCCCCCTCCTTGACAGTAGAGATACATATCCATAAACCTGCCGGACATTTCGTCAAAATAGCTAAGGTCGCCCATTGCGGGATTGAGGGAGATGGCGGCGGAACGATGTTCGCAGGCTTCGACTTTTTGGTTACAGGTATAATAAAGTTCGGCGAGGAGAAGTTCGAGTTCGGCTTTAGTTTTTTCGCTTTCGATTCGGGGGAGGACGGTTTTAAAGGTTTCGATAACTTCGCGATAGATGGTCATGTTATCAAAGGTTCGAGCGAGACTGATAAGCGACTTCGAGAGTTTTAGATTTTTTTCGTCGTTATGGAAGCTGGCGTCGGAGTTTAAATAATCCGAGATTTCGGTATAGAGCGAGTCGAAATCTTCGCCGTCGTATTCCGGTTCGGTTTCGGGGTCGTCGTCGGACTTAGGCTTGGTTGAGTTTTCGGCGGCGCGAAAAGCGTCGATATAGCCGTTGGTTTTTTCAACGAGGCTGTCGGTTTCTCGACCTAGTTGAAGATGTTTAATAAAGGGCGGGAGGAAGATAATGAGAAAAATAATCAGGACGGCGGCGGCGAGGACGAGGAGGATTTTTAAGCGGGCTTGCTTTAAGCGAGCGAGGAGGGCTTTTTTCTTTTCGGAATCTTTCGGGGCTTTTAAAGTCGAGGTAATCGAGGAGGCGGGAGAGGATTTTTTAACGTTAACAAAATGATTAACCTGTTCCTTGGACTTGGTGCTACTAATATCGTCGCTCTTAAAGACGGGAACTTTTGGTTCCATTTTTCCTCCACTATATATTACTTATGATTATAAGGGAAACTTTGGGCTAAGTCAAGACGGATTAGTTTTCGCTAAAGACGTATTCTTCGCGGGCGGAAAGTGCGAGATTATAATATTCGTCGTATTTTTCGGTATCGCCGGTCGCTTCGTAAACGCGAGAATAAGTATTATAAAGCATAAAGCGTTCTTCGGCGGAGAGAGAGGCGGGGGTATATGAGTTAAGTTCGGAAAGAACTGCGTCATATTCGCCGTCTTCGGTCTTTAGATTAAGCGCCATCATTTTATAGCGGAAGGATTCGGTTTCATCGCCAGAGGAAGCGGTTTCTTCGATTTTCTCTTCGATGAAGTTTGAGAGTCCGGTTCCGTCATCGTCTTCGGGAGCGACATAAACAACTTCGGCGGGCGCGAGCGGTTCTTCGTTGACGGTCTCGGAGAAGGGGGAAGTTTTCTCGTTAAAAAAGAGGAAATAGACGCCAATGCCGAGCGCGATTAAGGCGACGGCGACGAGGGAGATAATCAAAGCGAGGGACTTTTTGGGTTTTGCGCCTGTTCCAGAGGAAACGGGGGCGACGGGAGCGGGTTGGGCGAAGGGAGAATAGGGCGGGTTAGGGTTAGTGTTTTGGCTAAAAGTATTGTTCGGATCCATAAGCCTATTATATAAAAAATAACCGCATTTTGCTAGCGGTTATTTTAGGTGTGTATGATTATTTCTCGTTGACTTTGATAAGGAAGTCGAGAGTTTTTTCGATTGTCATACGATTTTTGATGTCCATTTTTACGCGAGGGTCTTTAAGGTTTTTAAGCGCCTCGGGGGACTTTTTATAAACGTCGCGAAGTTCGGCAATTTTAGCGGAAACTTCGTCGTCTTTGACTTCGATTTTCTCTTTTTGGGCGAGGATTTGGAGGACGAGAGAAGCGAGAACGCGTTTCTCGGCGAGAGAGCGGGCGTCTTTTTCCCATTCTTCCTCGGATTTGCCGATTTGGGTTAGATAATCTTCGAACTTAAGACCTTGGGAGGCAGCGTTGCGAGAAATATCGTCTTTGATAAAACGGAGTTGGTCGGAAATTAAAATCTCGGGGGCAGAAACTTTCGAGGCTTTAACGAGCGCTTCGACGAGGGCGTCTTTATATTTTTCTTCGAGTTTATGGCTGTCTTGAGCCTCGAGGTTTTTCTTGATGTCGGCTTTTAAGTCGGCGAGGGTTTTAAAGGGGCCGCATTTTTTTGCGAACTCGTCGTCGAGGGCGGGCTTTTTAATTTGGTTGACTTGTTTAACGAGGACTTCGAAAACGACTTTCTCGCCGGCGAGAGTTTTTTCGTGATAGTCTTTTGGGAAGGAAAGGGGGAGATCGAACTTATCGCCGGAAGCTTTTCCGACAATTCCCTCTTCGAAGCCAGGAATAAAGGAATTTGAGCCGAGGGTTAGAGGATAATCTTTTGCGGTTCCGCCTTTAAAAGGGGTTCCGTCTTTTTTACCGGTAAAGTCGATAATGACTTCGTCGCCGAGTTTGGCGCTGTCTTTTGTAACCTTTTTCTCGGCGTAGGCGGAGCGGACGTTTTCGAGAACGTCTTTAATATCGCTTTCTTTAACGGAGACTTTTTCACGCTTGACTTTTAGGTTTTTATAGTCTCCGAGTTTAACTTCGGGGAGAATGTCGGCAGTTGCGGTATATTCGGCGGTTTCGTCGGGGACGAATTTCGTAACGTTGACGTTAGGAATGACGAGCGGGTTTTTATTGTTTTCGAGGAAGGCCTTAGGGACGGACGTACGGACGGCAATATCAAGAGCGTTTTGGTTAAGCTCGTTCTCGGGGATAAGTTTTTCGGCGAGCTCTAGCGGGGCTTTCCCTTTTCTGAAACCTTCAACCTTAACTTCTTTAGAAAGGCGTTCGAGAGCCTTTTTCTTTGCAACTTTTAAATCTGATTTTTCGAGGGTAACTTTAATTTCGATCCGAGTATCGGAAATCTTTTTAGTAGTAGTTTTCATAACTATATTTTATCATTAAGAGATGATTTTAGGAAGAGGAGAGGAACGGAGGGCGCGGATGGTTGCGCGAGTATCGGCGCCGAGTTTAATATCGGGGGCGAGGATATGGTTTTCGTCAAAAATTTCCTTAACTTTTTCGTAGAGGGCTTTTTCTTCTTTAGGGAGAGTAGGATTGGAAATAATAGCGCGGATACGTCCTTCGGGAAGCCCGCCGTTAAGCGACCCAGAAGATTTTTCGAGAAGATCATTGAGAGATTTTAGGAAGTTCATTGCTTTTCGACGGTCGTCGAGAGAATCGAGCTTAAAGTCGGGGCGGAGAGAATAATTATTCGACGAGAAAGAACCGAAGAGGGCGAGGTCGAGTTTTAAATCTTTTTCGAGGGACTTTAAGTCGGAGAGAAAGTCGGGGAGGGAGGTTTCGGGGAGATAAAAATCGTTCGCGAGAGGGACGCGCTCGCCTTTCGCGGAATCGTTGAGGAAACTCGAGAGCATTGAGGAAAGCTCGGCGAACGAGTCGGAGTTTTTTAGGGTTTCGGTGACGGTATAGGCGTTTTTCGGGAGGAACTTGAGACATTTTTTAATCTTTTTTCGGGAGACGCGGGATTTATCGTTAAAGGAAACGAGGACAAGGAAGCCTTCGTCGAACTTTTTCGAGAGAAGCTCGGGCTTTTTTCCGAAATCTTCGACGGATTTAACAAGGCGAAGGTCATAGAAATTGAGTTCGAGCGGGTTTAGGGTTTTTGCGTAGTCGAGGAACTCTTTAGTGGTGCGGAAAGAGTTAAAAACGGCGAGGAGGCGATGGGGGCGGGGCGGGAGAACTTCGAGACGGAGAATGACTTCGGAGATGATACCGAGGGTCCCCTGGCTTCCGTAGAGGACGGGAAGGAGGTCGAAGACGCGACCGTTGTTGCGTTTAACGTGTTTTAGACCGGGGTAGCCGGACTTTTTCGGGGATTTTTCTAAGCTAGAAAGAAGGTCTTTATTTTCGAGGATTAAATCGTCGAGGTCGGAGTAAAGCGCGCCTTCCTTTTTATCTTTCTTTTTCGACTTCAACTTTCCACCGAAGATACGGGAAGTCTGGACGAGATCTCCGTTCGGGAGGACGAACTCGACGCGGTCAATATAGTTCATTATGCCGCCGTATTTTCCGGAGAAAGAATCGGTTGGGGCGGAGGCGATTAGGGAGCCGATAGTCTCGCGGGGGTCGGCGTTGACGGGGAGAAAGAGACCGTGGGGGGCGAGGACGGAGTTGAGCTGGCCGAGAGTAACGCCGGATTGGACGTGGACGAGGCGGTCGTGGGCGTCGAGCTCGCGGAGTTTGTTGAGCTTTTCGGTTGAGACTAAAAGTCCGGAGGTTAAATCGGCGCCGGTTGGGTCGAGTCCGGAACCGCGAACGACGAGAGGGAGATTATAGTTTTTAACGGCGAGCTGGTTGACGAAGCGGACGAGTTTACGGACGTCGGAAGTTGACTCAGGAAGGGCGACGAGGCGGGGCTTTATCTTTAGAATTGAGCGGTCGGTAGAATACGCCTCTAAGATAGAGTCTTTATCAAAGACGTTGCCGGTAAGATGGCGATTTAGATAAATCGCGATTTTATTCATTTTCCGCCCACCAAATTATACATAAGTATATTATATATGGTTGAATGAAAAAATTAAAGACTAAATTTTAAATAAAGTTTTTAGTTTTTCAAGGACTTCTTCGCGGGAGCCGGAGGCGTCGAGAGTTGGGACGTTAAACTCTTTGGCTACTTTCAAATAGGCAGAGTTAAGGGTTTTTTGGAACTCGGCTTTTTTTGACTTAAAAAACTCTTCGGAGCGTTTACCCTGGAAAATTAAACGCTTTTTTCGTTCGGCTTCTGGGAGGGTAAGAATGACGATTTTGTCGGGGGAGAAATATTTTTCGGGCATAATTTCGTGGTGGAGGCGCTTAATTAAGGAGCGGGAGACGCCGGTTCCGTAGCCTTCGTAAATTAGGGTCGAGAGCCAGTTGCGTGTCAAGATGACGACACCGTTTTCCTTTAAGGTTGGCTCGGCGAGGCGTTTCCATTGTTCGTAGCGGTTGACGAGATAGAGGAGGACGCGGGTCTTTTTATCGAGAGAATAATCGTTTTTATAGTTTAAGTTCGAGATTTTGGAGACGAACGGGTCGAGCGAGGAAGTCCCGGATTCGTCGTAGGAGACGACGATTTCGCCTTTTTCCTTAAGATAGGCTTCGAGGAGTTTGGCTTGGGTGTCCTTGCCGGCGGCGTCTTGACCCTCAATCACAATTAACATTATTTCTTCCCTAGTTTATATTTAAGAACGCAGGCGGGGCAGAGGGCGCGGTATTCGATTTTAGACTGGCCATCGTCGATAAGAACGTCAGGGCCGTCGGAGACGAAACGGTTGTTGAGAAAGCGACAGTTGCAGGTTGCCTTTTTGCCGCATTCGCAGATGGTTTTGATTTCTTCGATGTCGTGGGCGATTTGGAGGAGACGGGTTGCGCCTTCAAAGCCGCCGTCTTCTTGGCGGAAGTTAAGGCGGAGGCCATACGCCATAACGGGGATGTCGAGCTGGATAGTAATCATCATGAGCTGATCGGCTTGAGTTTTGGTCAAGAATTGCGCCTCGTCGACGAGAACGCAAGCGACGCCGGCGAAATCTTCGGCGACGGCTTTAAAAAGGTCGGTTTTTTTATTAAAGCAAAGGTCGGTTTCACGTTCGGGCCCGATACGGGTAAGGAGTTTTTCGCCGTTTTTAGTGTCGGTTTTAGGTTTCATTACGCAGACTTGATGACCGCGCTCTTCGTAGTTAAAGGCGACCTGGAGAAGTTGCATGGTTTTTCCGCAACCCATTGCGCCGTAGCGAAAATATAACTTAGCCATAAAATTATTATAGCAGATTATCGTAGAGATTTT
>CAZMWH010000016.1:5750-11351 GCA_964570115.1 uncultured Candidatus Saccharibacteria bacterium
GTAGTTGGTTCGGGTTCTTCAACTGTTGGGGCTTTGACGACGGAAAGTGGGGCGAAGATGGTGAGTGAATCGACGGAGTTGATTTGGTAATTGTCGGTTTGTTCGTTGTTGAGATAGATTTGGTTTTGGTGTTCTTCTTCTTTAATAAAAATATCTTTATAGGAATAAGATTTTTCGCAATTCTCTTTAAAGCCGTGGCGGGAGATTGGCTTAAGGTCGATTTTTAAATAATAATCATTTTCGTCGCGATTTTTCTCAATTGAGAGATTTTCGAGTTCGACGGTTGGGAAGTTTTTAAGGCGGAGAGAGGACTTGATCGCTTCGAGGGCGGCGGGGAGTTCGGTTTCGAAGACGTCTCCGGGATCGGTATAGTCGAGATAGATAGTTTTAACGAGGTTTCTTAGGGTAAAGATTTTTTCGGAAGAAGTTTCGGAGATTTTTTCAACATAGTTTTGAGTATTATAATAAACGTCGTTGATATTTTCGCGGTTGGTAAGGGCGGCGGGAGAGTTTTTAACAATAATTTTGGTTTCGGGAGAGGCGAGGTCGGAGTGGGCGTTAAGACCGGTTGTGTTATTGTCGATATAGGTAACGTTGCCTGACCAGAAGCCGTAAGTCCCCTTGGGGTTGTTGACGGTGAGGTTGTTGCGGTAGATAATAATACGCCCGTCGAGTTCAGTGGTAGCGCCGGTTAAGTTGTTGGTCGAGGAGATGGCGTCGGAAACGAGCGTTGGGTTGAGGTCGAGGTTAATTTTGGTCGATTCGGAGAGGAAGATGTCGCCGTGGCGGGCATAGAAGCCGGTGAGAAAAGGCTCGTCGGAGGGGGTTTGGTTTTTGAGTGAAAAATTAAGGTTGAGGTTGTTGCTTTCGACGAGAAGGTCTTGCTGGTCTTCGGGGTTTTCGAGCCCGCGGGCAATGCCGATGGCGGTGTCGGAAGTGGAGTTGATTTCGATATTTAGAGTTGGGGTTTCGTCGGCGATAGCGGAGCGGAGGCGAAGTTCGGAGTTTTCGGCTTTAATCCCGACTTCTTTTGTGGTTTTAATTGTATTTTCGCCGGAGAGGAGAATAGTCGCGTAGGCGTAGTTTGGGAGATTGAGAAATTCGATATTGTCGCCGTTATAGCCGTCGAGCGCTAGATAAAAATAGACGTCGTTCCAGGGCGAAATTTCTTTATGAAACTTTGCGACGGTTTTTCCGTCTCGGATTAGGGTTGGATTGTCGTCTAAATCGAGAGTTTCGCCGTCGATTAGGATTTTTACACTGGAGGAACGAGCTTCAATAATCCCAGAGCCGTTTTTGGTTGCTTTATAGAGGAGTGAATAGTTGGGAAGGGAGTCGATTTTTTGAACCATATCGCCGATAGAAGCGCGGAGAGTAAGGAAATGGTCGGTTTTATAGTTAAACTGAAAATCGTTTTCGGGAGAAAGAGAGACGGAGCGGTTAGAAAAGTTAATCAGACGGTTTTTGCCGTCAATAACGATTTCGTTTTTAAAATCGAGGTCGCTTAAGTCGAGACTGCGGACGAAAGTGAGAGTGGTTTTGTCGGGATTTTGGATTGAGTCGATATATTCTTCGGGAGTAGAAATATAAGTTACCGTCGCTTCGGATTCGGGAGTAATAGCTGGTTTTAGGGATTTGGCGCTGGTGAGAGAAAAACTAAAAAGGGAGAGAAAAAGAGAGAAAAGAAAAATAGAAACTTTACGCATAAGTTAGGGATAGTTTAAAGTAAAAGCGTAAAAAATACAACGTTAAGCGGTTTAGTCTTCGGCGATGTCGGTGAACTGGGAATTATAGAGTTCGGCGTAGGCGCCGTTTTTTCGGAGGAGTTCGGCGTGAGTGCCTTGCTCGACGATGTTGCCGTCTTTTAGAACGAGAATGAGATCGGCGTTTCTAATGGTTGAGAGACGGTGGGCGATGACGAATGAGGTTCTGCCTTCTGTCAGTTTCTCGAAAGCTTCTTCGATTTTGAGTTCGGCGCGAGTATCGACATTAGAGGTTGCTTCGTCGAGAATCATCATTGGCGGGTTTTCGACAATGGCGCGAGCGATGGTTAAGAGTTGTTTTTCGCCGGCGGAAATGTTGTCGGAATCTTCGGAGATTTCAGAATTGTAGCCTTTTGGCATAGATTCAATGAGGTGGTCGATGTCGGCGACGCGGGCGGCTTTTCTAACATCTTCTAATTTGGCGGATTTTTTGCCGTAGCCGAGATTGTCTTTGATAGTACCGGAGAAGAGCCAAGTGTCCTGGAGTACCATACCGAAAAGTTTTCTAACATCTTCGCGTTTCATTTCTTTGGTGGGGACGCCGTCGATAGTGATAAAACCTTCGTCGGGGTCATAAAAACGCATAAGGAGGTTAATGAGCGTGGTTTTGCCGGCACCGGTTGGGCCGACGATAGCGACTTTTTCGCCGGGTTTAATTTTGGCGGAGAAGTTTTTGATAATTGGGGTCTTTTTATCATAGGAGAAAGAAACATTATTAAACTCGACCGCGCCTTTAACTTTTTCGATAGTTTTAGACGGGGAGAGATCAGGGGCTTCTTCGGGTTCTTCGAGGAAGTTAAAAATACGTTCGGAAGCGGCGAGGGTTTGTTGGATAGTAACGACGATTTCGGAAAGGTTGGTTAGAGGGCGGTTAAAGCGGGAGAGGTATTGGACGAAGGCTTGGATGCTCCCGATTAAGATTTTTCCGGAGAGGACGAGACTTCCGCCTAAGACACATACACCGACATAGCCGAGGTTGGTTAGGGTATGGACGAGCGGGAAGGCAAGCGAGCCGAGGAACTGACCGCGCCAAGATTCTTCGTAGAGTTTTTCGTTGATAGTTTTAAACTCTTCAATGCTTTTTAATTCGTGGGAGTTGGATTTAATGATAAGTTGACCGGAATAATCTTCTTCGATGTGGGAGTTGAGTTTGCCGAGGGTTTTGCGTTGAGAAACAAAATAAACCTGGGCTTTTTTCGCGACTTTAGAGACGAGAAAGATTGAAAGCGGGACGACAACAACCGCGACGAGAGCGAGGAGCGGAGAAATTACGAACATCATAATCGCGCAACCGACGATGGTGGTGAGGCTGGTGATGATTTGGTTGACGCCTTCGAGAAGCGAGTCCCAGAGCGTGTCGGTATCGTTTGACATAATCGAAAGAACGTCGCCGAATTGGGTTTTGTCGAAATAAGAAATGGGGAGACGGAAGATTTTTTGCATTAAGCGGGAGCGGAGGGATTTAGTATAGAGGTCGCTAGAGCGGGCGAGGAGGTAGGTTTGGAAATAGCCGAGGAGCATAGAAACAAGGTAAATAACGATGAGTTGGATGGCAGCAGTCTTGATTGGCTCGAGGTCGAGAGAACCGGTTTCGGTAATTGAAGCGTAGGCGGAGTTGGTCATATTTCCGAGGATTTTCGGGGAGAGAAGAGCGAGGAGGTTGCTTAAAATAGCAAAAACAATCGCAATAATAACGGTTAGACGGAAGGGCTTTAGAGAAACTAAAAAGAGTTTAAGGGACTTTTTTAAATCTTTCGGTTTTTCGGCAAATTTACGCGGCATGGCTTAACTCCTTTTTAAACTCTTCTTCGGAGAACTGGCTTTTGACGATTTCTTGGTAGATAGGACAGGTTTTTAGAAGATGGCGGTGAGTTCCCTTGCCGACGATTTTACCGTTGTCAAGGACGATGATTTGGTCGGCGTCTTTGATGGTGTTGATACGCTGGGCGACAATCAAAACAACGGAGTCTTTCGTTTCAGGTTTTAAGCTAGCGCGGAGTTTTTTATCGGTTTTCATATCGAGGGCAGAGAAAGAATCGTCAAAAATATAAATCTCGGGTTTTTTAGCAATGGCGCGAGCGATAGAAAGGCGTTGTTTTTGACCGCCAGAAACGTTGGAACCGCCTTGGGCGATGTGGGAAGAAAAATTGTCTTTTAGTTTTTCAATAAACTCTTTGGATTGGGAAATCTCGGCGGCTTTTTCAATTTCGGCGTCGGACGCGTCGATATTGCCGAAGGTGATGTTGCTTTTAATGTCGCCAGCAAAAAGGATGCCTTTCTGGGGGATGTAGCCGATTTTTTTCATTAAATCGTCTTTATTATAGTCTTTGATGGAAAGTCCGGAGATTTTAATGTCGCCGGAAGTCGCTTCGTAGAAACGAGGAACGAGAGAAATTAAAGTTGATTTTCCGGAACCGGTTGAGCCGATAAAGGCGGTAGTTTCGCCGGCGTTGGCAGTAAAACTAATGTCTGAGAGGACGTTTTCTTCGGCGCCGGAATAAGAAAAGGAAACGTTTTTAAACTCGACGCTAGGCTTTACGTCGGGGACGCCGAGGGTTTTCTTTTTCCAGTTAATCTTAGATTTTTGGTTAAAAACTTCGTTAAGGCGGGTAGCGGAAACGTTGGCGCGGGGGAGGACAACGAAAAGCATAGTTAAAATCAAAAACGACATAATGACCTGGGCGGCGTATTCGACGAAGGCAAGCATGTTCCCGAGGTAGCTTAAGTCGGTTTCGAGATTTTTAATACCAATCCAGATACAGAGGAGAGTGATACTGTTAAAGACGAGCCCGATGAGCGGATCTTGGAACGACATAACCTTGTCGATATAGAGGGTGGTTTTGATAATCTCGCTGTTTGCGGTTTCAAACTTAGTGTTTTCGAGTTTTTCGTTATTAAAAGCGCGGATAACGCGAAGTCCGGTTAGGTTTTCACGAGTAATAAGGACGAGTTTGTCGATGAGTTTTTGAAGGATTTTGAACTTCGGGAGAGCGGCGGAGATAAGGAGGATGGAGAAGAAAATAATTAAGCCAATCCCGAGAGCGAGAATCCAGGTCATATTAGCGGCGGTTTGGAAGGCTTCAAAAATAGCGCCGACACACATTAAAGGAGCGCGGAGAAGCATAGTTAAAATCATGATTACGGCGGATTGGACTTGAGAAATGTCGTTGGTGGTGCGAGTAATGAGGCTGGCGGTTGAGAAATTGTCGATATCAGCGAGGGAGAGGGAGATAACTTTTTTATAAAAATCTTCGCGGAGGTCGCGAGAGAAGGCGGCGCCGATTTTGGCGGAGAAATAATGCGCAACGAGCGACATTAGCGCGGAGAGGGCGGTAAAGCCAAGCATCTTTAGACCGGTGAGGAGTGTGTATTGAGAGTTGCCGGTAACGATACCGTCGTTGACGATGTCTGCCATCAAGCTAGGGAGGCGGAGGGTGGAGAAGACTTGGATACCGGTTGAGAGAATCAAAATTAAGACAGACCAAAAATAGGGTTTTAGGTATCTTAAGAGTTTAAGCATGTTGTTATAATAATAATGTTTTTATTTAATTATGTCAAGAAGAAACAAACGCTTTTCGGGACCGGGCGTCGCGCCCGCCCGCCGTTGCGGGGGTCGCGCGCCCTATGCTCTCGCTCGTAAGCTCCGAGAATTCCCTCTAAGCGTCTGTTTCTTCTTCTTCCTCATCAACTTCAATATTAGGGTAATTTTTTAAAATGACGTTGACGACGTTGGTGTTGTTTTCTAAATTGGATTTTTCTGAAGGAGAGTCGAGGGAGAGGGGGAAGGAAGTTTTTTCGAAAGGTTCGGGAGAAGATTTGGAAGCTTCAGGAGTAGGTT
>CAZMWH010000016.1:11451-16783 GCA_964570115.1 uncultured Candidatus Saccharibacteria bacterium
AAGGAAGTTTTTTCGAAAGGTTCGGGAGAAGATTTGGAAGCTTCAGGAGTAGGTTCGGAAATAGTTGTGGCGGAGGCGAAGTTGGGAGAGAACTTCGTTACTAGACGGAAGGAAATAAACCCGACAATCATACCAAAAAAGAAGGCGACGAGGCTTTTTACGATGACCTCCGGAGTTGGTTTAAAACGCTTCATATAATATATATTATATATAGAGTAAAAAATCGAGCAAGCAAGAGCGGTTAGACGTGGCGAAGTTTTTTGCGGACGGTCTCGACGGTTTTATTAAGAAGGTATTTCGGACGGTTAAGAATGAGGTCGTGGGCGGGGGTATATTTTAGTTCTTCGACGCCAAAGCTACGCTTAAACTCGGAAACGCCATAGAAACGATGGGACTTTTCTTCGAGACCGACGATACCCCAAAGATTATAGCGAGTAATTCCCCGTTTCCTGGCTTCCGCCATGGCTTTGAGATGGAGCAGCGGGGCGGCGGAATATTTGGTTCCGAGGTCGGAAGAAACACCATAGTGATAACTGGCTTCGTTGCCATAGAAAATCATAAAATTCATCGCGAGAATCTCGCCGTCTTTTTTAGCGGTAAACATTAAAACCTCGTCGTTTTTAGCGAAAGCGGCAAATTGTTTGGTTAAAAAATCTTTCGAAAAGGCGACGTATTTTTGGCGGGCGGCGTGCTTTTTTTCTAGGTCGCAGAAAGCGTCCATAACTTTTAAGTCATTTCTGACTTCAAGGTCGAGATTGTTTTTGAGGGCTTTGCGGTATTTTCGGCGGAAACCTTGGGAAGCGCCGGCGAGGATTTCTTCCTCGGATTTATTAAGGTCGAGAATGCCGGCATATTCGACGGAAAGATACATCGGCGCTTTTTTGAGACCGAGCGAGGAGAAAAGTTTTAGGGAGTTTTCGGACAGTTCGAGCTGGGGGCGAACACGAACAAAGACACAACGATTTTCTTCGCCGAGAGATTTAATATCGGCGAAAACTTTTTTAACGAGAGGTTTGTTTTTCCAGTCGAGAATGGGGCCGCCAGCAATCGCGAGATATTTACCACGCTTTGCGGTTTCGATAACGCCGGCATAGGCGGCGACGGGTTTATCGCCGTCTTTAAAGAGACGACGAACGATTTTTTTGCCACGAGAAGAATGGAATTCGTAAAAATCGAAACTTTGGAGGAAGTTTGAAGTTGGGTCGGAAGTAATAAAGGCGTCCCAAGTTTTTTGGTTGTTGCAATCTTCGACGGTTAAATTCATTTAGAGGTTCCTTTTTTTCTTTCTCGCGGTTTCGACGAGGACGTTGAGTTTATATTTTAGAGGGTTTAAAACAATATCCTTAGCGGGGATATATTCGACGACTTCACCGCCAAAGCCGGTTTTAAAAGTGGTAACGCCGACGTAGCGGTGATGGGGTTGGTTAGGCGGGGCAATCCCCCAGAGGTTAAAGCGAGTAATTCCCTGCTTTTTCAAATCTTTAATCGCTTCCCAAAGGAGAGCATAGGCGCCGGGGAGTTTACGGTTTAAGTCGGTTGAGGCAGCTTCAAAATAATCGGCTTCTTCGCCATAAATCAAAATTAGACCATAGGCAATCGGCTCGTCGTTTTCGGTTTTAGCGACGTAGAGTTTTAAATTGCTTGGAGAAAAAGCCGTTCGTTCAGCGAGGAGAGTTTTTTCGTCGGGAGGAACGAAGTTTTGGCGTTTGGCGGTTTCGACTTGGACTTGATGGAACTCTTTAAAGGTAGAAAGAGACGAGTTTTCTTCAACTTTTAGATTTAGTTTTGAGGCGCGACGAACTTCATAGCGGGTTTGGCGACGAAGTCCCATTAAAAGTTCTTCTTCGGATTTTTTAAGGTTAAGAATAACGGTATCTTGGGCGTGGAGATGCATGGGGGCGTCCTGGAGGTTTAAGTCTTCGAGCAAAGCGCGGTTTTCTTCAGTATTTAAAAGTTGGGGGCGGAAGCGAACAAACACGCATTTGTTTTCGCGGCCGATTTCTTTAATGCGGTCGAAAACTTTTTTAACGAGAGACTTGTTTTCCCAGTTAAGGAGTGGGCCGCCGGGGATTTCTAGATAACGTCCGCGTTTAGCGTTTTTGATAATTCCGAGGAACATCGCTTCGTCGTCAAAAGTTTCGACGACGACTTTGTGTCCGATGAGGCGGTTGGCTTCCGCCCAAAGCGGACTTTGGAGAAAGTTAGATTCGGGGAAGTTAATCATAGTTCATAGTCCTTTAAGATTTGTTTTAGATTTTTAAGCTCTTTTAAATGTTTCTTATCTCTATACCAAGTTGGGAGATTGAGGACGTGAGCAGCGAAGAAGACGGCGTTCTTACATTCTTCTTCAGGGAAGCCGAGTGAGGGGTAATAGCGAGCTGGTGAAATTGGGGTTTCATACCAACTTTCTTCGAGGCGGAAGCCGTCGGACTTAAGGCGAGAGAGAACTTCTTCTTTATCGCGAACGAGGAGATATTCGCGGAGAGGCGAGGGTTTTAGGGCTTTAAATTGTTTAAGGGCGAGAGAAGCTTGCCAAGTTGAGACGGTATGGGTCTCGCGGAGTTTGGTGTCGGCGGAGCGTTCAATCCATTTTAGCTTTAAACAAAGCCCGAGCCAGAACTTTTCGAGGCGGAGATGGGAAAGCCCGCGAGCGATAGCTCCGAGAAGGGGGTAGGCGGCGGCGCGAAGTGAGTCGGAAACCGGAGTTTTTAAGAGCCAAGATTTTTTTAGGACTTTTTCGAGAGAGAGTTCGGGGTTTCTTAGGACGACGGCACCGCCAAGAATGGTGTCGATCGCTTTTCCCTTTCCGAAGGAGAGACAGACGGCGTCGCCAAAAGTTCCGACTTCTTGTTTTTCGCCAGAAGTTAAGGAATAAAAACGTCCGGCACAGTGCGCTAAATCTTCGAGACAGAGAAGATCATATTTTTCTTTTAACTTTTTAAAATCGTCGAGGGGGACGGTTTCGCCGAAAGTGTTTTGGAGGATAAAGATTTTTAGACGGGGAGTTTTCTTTAGGGCTTTTTCGAGAGTCTTTGCGGAATAGTTTGGGAGGATTTTTCCGGTCTCGGTTTTTTCTAGGTCGAGATAAAGGGGGTTGAGCCCGGCGGCTTTAACGGCTTCGACGACAGCGAAGCAAGTAAAGGCGTTAACGCCAACGAAGTCGCCTTTCTCGACTTTTCCGGAAAGAATAAAGGATTTTAAAGCGACGGAGATAGCGGAACGACCAGAATAAATTAAAGAGACGTTTTCGAGCGAGGCGCTATAACGGGCGGCGAGTTCGCGCTCGAAGGTTTTATAATCTTTTTTACGCCCGAGGGCGAAAGAGTGTTTTAGGATATCTTTAAACTGATAATTTGAGGCAAGTCCGAGAAAAATCATTTTTAGATTTCCTCCTTGAGTGCGGCGAGAATGGCGGAGGCGAGCTCGGAAGGATGAGAGATATAGGGGGCGTGAGTCCAGTTTTTATAAAACTTTAAGTGGGAGTTTTCTAATTTAGAGTTAAGAATATTAGCTTGGCGCGGAGGGGTAACGGTATCTTTTTCGCCCCAAAGAATTAAAGTTGGGGTTTTAACGGTTTCGAGAGCGAGATTTTTATCGGAGTCGAGCATGTTAGAGAGAGTTTGCTTCATATTTTCGGGAGCGTGGGAATAGTCGGAAGCACCGATGAGTTTATGGAAAACTTTAGAAAGGAGTTTTATTTTTTTAAGCGGGGCGCCGAGCTTGGCGACTTTTCTAAGGGTGTCGCGTTTTCTGGACTTTTCGTAAACGCCGGCGGAGTCAAGAAGAATGAGTTTTTTGAGTTTATTGGGGGTTTTTGAGCAGAGATTAAGAAGAATACGTCCACCGTTGCTATGACCGAGAGCGACGGCGCCGTCGGGGAGGTTTTGGTTTGCCCAGGCGACATAATCGTCGATTGTCCAGACCTTTTTGCTCGGGGACGTCAAGCCAGGGACGTTAAGCATCTCGACCTTAACGCCTTTTGATTTAAGAATTTCTAGAGTTTTTTGCCAGGGTTCAACAGTATAAGTCCACCCATGAATAATATATAAATCTTTCATCTAATCAAGCCCCCGATTTTTACGGCGTTTAACGGCGGCAGGTTCGCGGCGGGGAAGTTTTTTCGCATCTTCGGGGTTATCGAGAAGTTTTTCAATAATCCATTCGAGATATTGAGAGCCTTTAAAGATTAGAGTTTCGTTACCTGTCGTATGGGTTTTTATATAACTTAACGCCTTTTTCGGGTCGAGAGTGGTTTTTGGGCTAAGTCCGAGTTCTTTAAGTTTCGGGGCAGTATATTTTTTAGTACGGCGCCCGACGAGAATAACTTCTTCGGGGTGGACGTCGGCGATGAGCGAAGCGAGTTTAACGTGTTCCTCTTCTTCGATTGAACCTTGGTCAACGATGTCGCCGATAACGAGCCATTTATGGGAAGCGTGGAGGTTTTTGACCATTTTTAAAATCGATTCCATCGAGATAAGATGGGCATTGTAGCTCGAGTCGATTAGTTTAAGCCCGTTTTTGCCGGCGAAAAAACTACTACGTCCGGGAGGAAGCGGCATCTCTTCGAAGTTTGAATTGAGCGGGATTTTTAGATAGTCCATTAAACTTTTAAGCATTAAGAGTTGGATTGAGAGGTCGCGAGGTTGGGGGCTGTTGAAGTGAAAAGTGGTCGCGCCATAGGTAAAATCGGTTCGGGTGGGATAGACGACATATTTTTTGATGTCGGATTTTTTGAACTTTTCGACTTTGGCTTTAATGTTTTTGGTTGCGGAAATCATTAAGGGGGAGTCGGCGTCGATATAAACGATTTTTTTAGTGAACTTCGGGAGTTTAGAAAATTCGTCGGCGATGGCAACGTCGAGACTTTCGAATTTGCCGTCTTTAACTTCTTGTTCGAACTGGACGGCGTGGGAACGACCGAGGGAAATCCAAAGGGTAACCTCTGGTTTTAGCCAGGAAGCGAGAAATTCAGTTTCAAACGGGCGTTCCCCGTCGATTTCGACGACATAGAAGGGTTCTTTGTGTTTATAGAAAAGGCTTTTTAAGGGCGCCATAATTCCGAGGTAAAACCAGCGAAGTTTCGAGCCACGAACTCCCTTCAAGCCGAGGATATCGAACGCAACGCCAAAGGCAGAGTTGGCGTCGTGGGAATAATGCGCCTTATCTTTTAGCTCGTACTCAACGAGGTGGAGCATGGTGGTTTTGCCGGCGGAGCCAGTCAAAGCGATAACACGAGGGTTCCAGCGTCTAAAGGAGCGATTGGCAAAAAAACGGAAGTAGCGAGCCGCAATAAAATAAAAGCGCTTCTTTAGACGCATAACTTTAGTCATAT
>CAZMWH010000017.1:0-14283 GCA_964570115.1 uncultured Candidatus Saccharibacteria bacterium
ATGGTGCGAGTGAGGAGAATCGAACTCCTATCCCAAGTTTGGAAAACTTGTATACTAACCGCTGTACTACACTCGCGATAAGGTTATTATAGCATAAAAATCGGGATTTTGGAAAGGATTTTTAGGTTTAAATTGGGGCGAGGAAGACTAAAGTATAATAAACGAAAAAAGTCGCAAACATCAAGCCGCCCTCAAGGCGGGAGATTTTGTGTTTTGTTAGGGAGAAAACAAAGAGGAGAAGTGCGGAGCCGACTAGGGCGACTAAGTCGAGAGCGGCAAAGCTTTCTGGGGTTACGGTTCCGAAAATCGCGACGGGAATGCCGAGAACAACGCAGATATTAAAGATGTTTGAGCCGAGGATATTGCCAAGAACAAGGCCGGTTTCTCCTTTTCGGGCGGCGACGACGGTCGTCACGAGCTCGGGGAGAGAAGTTCCGAGGGCGATAACGGTTAAGGCGATAACACGTTCGGAAACGCCAACTAGGGTTGCGATTTCCGAGGCGGAGTCAACGACGAAATTTGAACCGAAAATAATTCCGAGAAGACCGATTAGAGTAAAGAGGAGGGATTTTCCGAGCTTCCACTTCGGCTTTTCTTTTTTATTTTTTTCTTTTTTACGACCCTTTGTCGCCATAGAAATTAGGTAATAGAGGAAGACTGCAAAGAAGAGAAGGATGGTAATGCCGTCAGAGCGAGTGATAAGGTCGGCGGAGCCAGATTTTAGTTCAACGTCGAGAAAGAGAGTAACGAGGAGAGTGGAAATTAGGATGCAAATCGGGATTTCTTTTTTAATGGTATCGGATTTTATCGAGAGAGGGTGGATTAGGGCGGCGAGACCGAGAATCAAAAGAATGTTAAGGATATTTGAACCAATGACGTTCCCGAGAACCATATCGGTACTGCCGGAAGCGAGGGCTTTGATTGAGACGGCGAGCTCGGGAGCGGAAGTTCCGAAGGCGATAATCGTTAAGCCAATTAGGGTTTTAGGGATGCGGAAGTTGGTTGCGGTCGAAGAAGCGCCATCGACAAAAAGGTCGGCACCCTTAATCAAAAGAACGAAACCGATTATAAGAAGAAAAATTTGAAAAAGAATTGTCATATTTTTATTATAACATAAGCGAGATAGAGTAGGGACTTTTTTTCTTTAGGGGAGCGTGATATAATATCTTCACACCTATGGTGGGATTAGCTCAGATGGTTAGAGCGTCTGATTGTGGTCCAGAAGGTCGTCGGTTCGATCCCGATATCCCACCCCAGGTATTTTTTGTTGTTTAGTAGAGTTTAGCGGAGGCGGGGAGTTTTGTATCTTTTAGAAGATCAACGAGGTCTTTTTCTTCGAGAGTTTCTTTTTCGAGGAGAGCGGCGGCGAGGGCGTCGAGAACTTTTTTATTCGCCTTTAAAACTTCTTCAGCGCGAGTTGCGGCTTCAGCGGAAAGAGATTTAATTTCGAGGTCGATTAGTTCGGCGGTTTTTTCAGAATATGGTTTTCCGGTCTGAATTGTATAATAGCCGGTTTCACCCTCAGGGAAGACGAGATTGCGCGTTTCTTTACCCATTCCCTCCTCGACAATCATTTCTTTTGCGAGAGAGGCGACGTTTTTAAGGTCGGAGGAGGCGCCGGTCGTGATTGCTTCGGAACCGAAAATAAGTTTTTCGGCGATACGTCCGCCCATGGCGCGGGCGAGAATATCTTTTAGTTCGTAAATGTTTTTATAGCTACGGTCTTCTGGGGGGAGGAACCAAGTTACACCACCAGTGTGTCCGCGGGGGATAATTGTGACTTTATGGACTGGGTCAGAATCGGGGAGGACATGGCCGACGATGGCGTGACCAGCTTCATGATAAGCGGTAATTTTACGCTCTTTTTCGTTCATAACCTTAGACTTTCGTTCAGGTCCAATCGCGACACGCTCGAACGCTTCAGTCAAGTCGGAGTTCGTAATTTCTTTATGGGACTCGCGAGCAGCGGTGATTGCGGCTTCGTTGGCGATGTTTGCGAGATCGGCACCAGCGGAGCCGGCGGTTTTGGCGGCGAGGGCGTCGAGATCAAGGTCTTTTGCGACGGGTTTATTCTTAAAATGGACTTTTAAAATCTCGAGGCGGTCTTTACGCTCGGGGAGGGTTACGTTAACATGGCGGTCGAAACGCCCCGGACGGAGGAGAGCTTTATCGAGCATATCAACACGGTTTGTTGCGGCGATAACGATGACGCCGGATTCGTTGTCGAACCCGTCCATCTCGACGAGGATTTGGTTAAGGGTCTGTTCGTCTTCGCGACCAGCGCCACCGCGAGCGTCGCGTTTATGGGCAACGGCGTCGATTTCGTCGATAAAGATAATCGAGGGAGCGTTTTTCTTTGCCTTTTGGAACAAGTCGCGAACGCGGGAAGCGCCAACGCCGACGAACATTTCGGCAAACTCGGAGCCGGAGATTGAGAAGAACGGAACGTTAGCTTCGCCAGCCACAGCGCGCGCCATTAGGGTCTTTCCCGTTCCGGGGTCGCCGGCAAGAAGAACACCGCGAGGGATTTTGGCACCGAGAGCACCGTATTTTTTAGGGTGTTTTAGAAAATCAACAATTTCCTCTAAATCCTGTTTTGCAGATTCGTTGCCGGCAACGTCTTTAAAGGTTACTTTTTTCTTGTCGGGGCCGTAAAGGCGAGCTTTCGCCTTGCCGAAGCCGAGGTTTTGGGAGTTCATCGACTGAGCCTGACGCATAATATAGGAGAAAAAGAGGACAAGAGCGAGAATCGGGAGGACGATCAGCGCGATATCGAAAACCATTCCCCAAATATCAGTATCTTCAACATATTCGATAACCGGGAAAGATTCTTGGCATTTTAGTTTTTCGTCGGCGTTTCCGATTTCTTCGCAATAGTTTTTTAGGCCTTGATCATAAAGAGTTCCGGAGCTATCTTTTCGGGAGGTTAGGGTCGGGTAATCGTTCCCGACTTCGATTATTTCGAGATTATTTCCGGAGATAACTACCTTAGCAATCCCGCCGGAAGGGTCGTTCATTCGGGAGATTAAATCGGAAAGGGCAATTTTTTCGGTTTTAGAAGTTGGGCCGGAGAGGGTCGAGACAATAGCGGAGCAAAGCAAGATCATTAGCAGAAAAAAGATAAAGCTACGGACGGCATTAGAAAAACTATTTAGAGGTTTTTTATTTTTGTTATTGTTCGTCGTTTTATTTATAATATTTTTTTCGGACACAACTTTAACTCCTTTTACTATATATTATAATAACATATATAATATATATGTGATTAAGTTTTTAGCGAGAAAAGTTCATAGCTCTTCCCTTTTTCTGAGTTTTATAGTTGGGATTATTTTTGGGGCGATTTTTAGTTTAGTTTTTCGGATTAATTTTTTTAGCTCGATTTATTGGTTGGTTTTTGTTTTAATTTTACTGGCTTATGGATTTTTAAAACCGACGCGATTTTTCTTAATTATTTTATTTATTGCGGGAGGGATTTTGGCGAGTTTTAGAGTTGCGTTTGAGCTAAAAAATCAGGCGGCGGTTTCGGCGCTGGTTGGCGAGACGGTCGAAATTTCTGGGAAAGTCGGGGGAGACCCGAGTTTAAAGGAAAATATGACGGCACTAAAATTAGTTTATAACGGGGCGGCGATTTATACTCAGGTTTATATTCCGAAGGGGGTCGAAGTTCGGCGCGGGGATATTTTAACGGTTAAAGGAAAAATCTCCGAAGGGTTCGGGACGTACGCGGCGGCGATTTATCGACCGGAGCTTTTAAAAGTTTCTAAAATGGAAAATAATTATTTAGTTTTTACCCGCGAGCGATTTTCTAGTTCAATAAAAAATAATTTAAGCGAGGACGAGGCGGGGCTTTCGCTTTCGTATTTAGTTGGACTAAGGACGGGACTTTCGGAGGAAATTACGGAGGCGCTGGCGGTAGTTGGGCTGACACATATTGTTGTCGCTTCGGGAACGCATCTTTCGATTATTGTTGAGTTTATGAAAAAAATTTTTGGAAAAATATCGAGGTTTTCTGGAATGTTTTTTGGGATTTTATTTATTTTAGTTTTTGCGGAGCTGGTTGGTTGGACGGCGTCAATAACGCGGGCGGCGATTGTGGCGGTGCTGTCGATTTTGGCTTGGTATGGTGGGCGGAAAATTGAGCCGGGGAGAATTATTTTAATTGCGATGGGGGTGACGCTTTTGATTGACCCGATGAATTTAATAAACTTGGGCTGGTTGTTGTCGTTTGGGAGTTTTTCGGGGATTTTAATTTTAAGTCCAAGGTTAGTTGAGTTTTTTTATAGTAAAAAGAAACCCGGGAAAATTACGGAAATTTTAATTGCGACAATTTCTGCGACGATTATGACGGCGCCGATTTTATTATATTATTTTGGGAGTTTGTCGATTATTTCTTTAATTGCGAACCTTTTGATTTTACCGACAATTCCGGTCGCGATGGGGCTAACATTTTTAACGGGGCTGAGTGGACTGGCGGGATTTTTAGCGCCGATAACAGTTATTATTTCTAAAATAACCGCGATTTTACTAGAATATCATTTGACAATTATTCGCTTTTTTGGGGCGCAAAAAATGTTTCTAATTTCTATACCAAAGGAAAATCCGCTCGTTTTTCTAATTTATATTCCGGTTTTTCTACCCCTTATAATTAGCGAAGTTAGGAAATACAGAGCGCGGAAGCTGGCTCCGAAAAAAGTCCCGGTTTATTTTAACGAAGAAGCTAATAATTAGGCGCCAACGCGGTCTCTGGAGTTTTTACGCGGAGCGTTGTGCTCGATATATTCGATAATTTTTCCGCCGACGTTTTTTCCGGTTACTTTTTCGATCCCGAAACCAGGAGAGGCGTTCACTTCGAGAACAAGCGGCCCGCGAGAGGAGCGCATCAAATCGACGCCGCAGACGTGGAGGTTCATTGCTTTTGCGGCCTTTAGAGCAACTTTCTTTTCTTCGTCGGTTAGTTTAATCGGAGTTCCGGCGCCGCCTTGATGGAGGTTAGAACGGAAATCGTCGTCGAGAGAGGCACGTTGCATTGAGGCGACAACGCGGCTGCCAACGACGAAGGCGCGGATGTCGGTTCCGGCGGATTCTTTAATATATTCCTGTAAAAGAATGTTCGTCCCGTCTTCGTTATAGAGGTAAAAAGCTTGGAGAGCGGACTTCGCGGCTTTTTTCGTGTCGGCGAGAATGACGCCGTTGCCGTGGGTTCCGGTTGCGAGCTTAATAATAACGGGGAGACCGATTTGTTCAATCAAATCGTCGATGTCGGCGGTGTTGCGAGAGACGAGGGTCTTTGGAGTGTCGACGCCGTATTTAGTGAGAATCTGTGCGGCGCGAAGCTTATCGCGGGCACGAGTAATCGAAACGGAGTTGGCGGAAGTCCAGATACCTTGCATCTCAAACTGGCGAACAATCGCACAGCCATAGCGAGTCATATTGTTGGAAATTCGGGGGAGGATGGCGTCAAAACCTTCGAGTTTCTTTCCCTTATAATAAATATCAGGGTGTTTCTGATCGAGAGACATATAACAGTTTTTGTATTTGATAACCTTGACTTTATGGCCCCGTTTCTCTGCCTCTTCAACGAGACGCTTAGTCGAGTAGTTGGCATTTCCATTAGATAAAATAGCTAGATTCATAATAACTCCTATTTTATATATTTTTGATGAAATTTAAAGGGGTTTTCTCTTAATTCTTTGTTTAGGGACGGGGTCTTTGGGTTTCTTTCCTTATCGACGACGCGTTTAGAGACGTCAACGAGGAACTTGTTTTTTAGGGTTCGGCGACCGATTAAAATCGGGAAGTTGTTTTTTGAGCGGTCGGAAAGGGTGAACATCGCTTTAATCTTGCGCCCGCCAAGGGTAAGGCGAAGCTCGGTACGGTAGCGGATTTCTTCGTCGCCGTTTGAGCTACGAACAACGAGAACGCGAAAATCTTTGCGCTCGAGTTTTTCGCCGGTATAGAACTTTGAACCTTTATCGAAGAGAGAAAAACTTAAAACTCCGTTTTTATCGACGCTAAGATCGGAAGCCCAGACCGAAGAAGAGTCGGCGCCGGTATCGATTTTAGCGGGGACGTTCAAAAAATTCTCAAGAGAAACGAGCTCAGTTGAGCCGATTATATCTAGGTTTCGCCTCTTTTGAAACTTTTTAAACATACCTCTCCATTATACCACAGAAAATTAAAATAGTCAAGATTAAACGGGGGGGGTTGATTTTTAAGATTTTTCGAGTAGAATTAAGAAAAATCAAAGCATAGGAGAAGAATGGAGTTTCTACAACAGGCGTTAGCAGAGGCGGGATATTTACGAGGGGGGAAGATTTTAGACGATGCGCTAGTTCGAAATCAGGGGTTAATTAGGGACAGGCGGGGGAAAGCGATTGCGCGACTAGAGAAAGCCGCGAACGGAGTTGATATTTTAGTCACAGATTATAATTCGGGGAGAGTTTTAGGAACATTATATCTCTAGCCCCAGAAGCCGCGTTTTTTGTTCTTTGGGTCTTTGAACTCTTCGAGGAGTTCTTTTTGTTTTTTCGAGAGGTTTTTTGGGGTCTCGACGGTAATCGTGACGATATGAGGCCCGCGGTCGCCGTCGGCGCGGAAAGGAACGCCATGACCAGAGAGACGGAACGGAGTTCCGGATTGAGTTCCGGCGGGGACTTTCATACGGACAGTTCCGTCGACAGTTTCGACGTCGATCTCGCAACCGAGAGCGGCGTCAGCCATCGAAACAACTTCTTCGGAGAGAATGATGTTGCCTTCGCGGGTAAGGTGTTTGTCGGGCTTGACACGGATACGGACATAGAGGTCGCCACGAGTTCCACCAGAGGGGGCTTCGCCACCTTTTTCGCGGAGGCGGATAGCCATACCGTCGTCGATGCCGGCGGGAATTTTGATTTTAATATCTTTATTGGTCGCGGGGTCGGAAACCTTTTTTGAGGTTCCAAAAATTGCTTCTTTGAAGGTGATGGTAGTTTGGGTTTCGTAGTCGGCGCCGCGAGAGGGACGACGAGAACGAGCACCGAAGCCGAAAAGATTACCGAGAATGTCGTCGAGTCCGCCGCCGGAAAAATCGAAATTAAAACTCGAACCGTCGAAGTTAAAATTGCCACCAGCGAAAGGATTGCCGCCGGAGAAGGGGTCGCCAGCATTACCGCCGACGCCAGCATGACCGAACTGGTCGTAGCGGGAGCGTTTTTGTTTATCGGAAAGAACTTCATAAGCCTCGGAGACTTCTTTAAACTTCTCTTCGGCTGTTTTATCGCCGGGGTTTTTATCGGGGTGGTATTTGATGGCTAACTTTCGGTAAGCCTTTTTAATCTCGTCGTCGGAGGCGGATTTTCCTACACCTAAAACTTCGTAATAATCACGTTTTGACATATATATCATTATATATAATTAGCACTCGCGCGTCAACAGTGCTAGAATGTGATATAATATATATTATGATTATTAGAAACGAAAACGAGCTGGTTAGCCTCGGGAGAAAAATTGGGAAGGAAATTTTAGAAAAAGGAGAGTTTCCAGTAGTTTTTGAGTTGGTTGGAGACGTTGGGGCGGGAAAGACGACGCTAACGCGGGGGATTGCGGAGGGGGTCGGAGTTAAGGAAAAAATTAGTTCGCCGTCGTTTATGATTTCTAAAAGATATTTAATTCCAGCTCTAGAGAAGTTTTCTGGCGGGGAGCTAGTCCATTATGATTTTTATAGATTAAACGAGCCGGGACTAATGAGCGCGGAGCTAGAGGAGACGGTTAGAGAAAAAAACGCGGTGGTGATTATTGAATGGGGAGAGAGCGTTCGGGGGATTTTACCGAAAGGGACGAAGACAATAAAAATAAATTATTTAGAGGACGGAGGAAGAGAGGTAATTTTATGAAAATGTATTTAGATACGGCGAATTTTGAGGCGATTTTAAGGCTTGATGAGAAGGAATATCGGTTTAACGAGGGGAGAGAGATGGCGGAGAAACTTTTAGGGTTTATTCGGGAGAAGTTAGAGGAAAACGGAAAAGAGTTTAAAGATATTTCCGAGATTACGTTTTTTTCGGGACCGGGGAGTTTTACGGGGCTAAGGATTGGGGCGGCGATCGTTAATACGCTCGCCGACCAGCTTAAAATCCCGCTTTATAACCACAAAGGGGAGCGAGTAAAAATTATAATTCCGGATTATGGGCGGGCGGCAAATATTTCGAAGCCGAAAAAATAAAATATAGATTTTTTATAGCGGTTATGGTAAAATTAAGGTGTATGAACGATAGACCGAGTTTTTTAGATTTTAAAAATAAGAAAGACGTCGTAAGAGGAAACACGATTGTTCCGCCGATGAAAAATAAGGTTGGAGATTCTTATGCGGAGACGCGTCAGGAACTCGCAGCGAAAAAACGCGCGGAGGAAGAAGAGCAGCGAAGGCTAGTTTTAGAGCGTCAGATTGAGGCGTTGAGGATGCAGACCGAGGCGGAATATAAGAAAAAACGTTCGGGATTAGTCGCTTGGGGGCTGATTATGACAATTTTGTTTTTGATTGGGGCGGCGGGGACGGTTTATTTTTATCTTTTCAACCAAAAGGCGGAAGAAAAAATTTCTAACTTAAACTCGGAAATTATTCGCTTAAAAGGCGAGAAAGAAGATTTAGAGAAGAAATTGGGAGTTAAAACGGAAATTATTGGGACGTTTGAGGAATATTACGGAATTAGTTTAGAGACGACAAAAGATATTCCAGCGGAAGTTTGGGTAAAAATAAACTCAAAGACGGAAACGGAGACCGAAACAGAAACCGAGACTGAGCTAGAAGCGGGCGAGACAAATTTATAATTTTTTAAGATTTTTTGTGATATAATTATAATACGATTATTAATAATTTATATTTTTTGATAAAATCGCTTTCGTCAGGAAAACGGAAGCAAACAGAAAAATAGGAAAGAAGAAAATATGGGAATAGTTTTAGCTATTGTCGCTGGGCTGGCGGGGTTAGCCGTCGGCGGAGGCGCAGTTATTTTTTATAATAAGAAAAACGAAAAGGGCGGAAAAGATAGAGCTGAGGATTTAGTCCGCAAGGCGAAGCGCGAGGCGAGCGATATTGTTTTGGAAGCGAAAAAAGAGGCAGGGGAAGTTGCCGAGAAGGCGCAAACAGAAGAAAATGAACGCAGGAGAGAATGGAAAAGAACGGAAAACAGGCTCGCTGAGCGAGAGACGACACTCGATCGAAAGCTCGACCAGCTAGAAAAGAAGACGGAAAAATTAACGCGCCAAGAAAAAGAGCTTGAAGAACTAAAAAACGAGGTTCGCGAAATTCGCGTTAAACAACACGAAAAACTAGAGAAAATCGCGGGACTGACTAAGGTTGAGGCACGCGAAAAGTTGATGAAGATGACTGAGAACGATATTAAACAGGATTTGGTTGCGCTGGTCGCGAAGGAACAAAAAGAAATTAAGCACGATATTGATGAGACAGCGCAGTCGATTTTGTTGACGGCGATGGAGAGGATGTCGAGCGAAGTAACGGCGGATAGAACAATTACGGCGCTGAAGTTGCCGGATGATGAGATGAAGGGGAGGATTATTGGGAAAGAGGGGAGGAATATTCAGGCGCTCCAGAGAGCGACGGGGGTTGATATTATGGTTGACGATACGCCAGGAATGGTGGTTTTGTCGAGCTTTGACCCGATTAGGCGACAGGTCGCGAGATATGCGCTAGAAAGACTAATGAAGGACGGGAGAATAAACCCGGCGTCGATTGAAGAATCGGTCGCAAAGGCGGAAAAGGAGATCGAAAAAGAAGTCGTCCGAGCTGGCGAAGACGCAGCGAGGGAAGTCGGGGTAGTCGGGATTCCGCGCGAGATTTTACATTTACTCGGAGAGTTGAAGTTTAGGACGAGTTATGGACAGAATGTGCTTTTGCACTCGATTGAGATGGCGCATATTGCGGGGATGATTGCGGAGGAGATTGGGGCGGACAAGCGAATTGCGAAGACCGCGACACTACTTCACGATATGGGTAAGGCGGTTACACACAAAATTGAGGGGAAGCATGCAGAGATTGGGGCGGAGCTGGCGAAAAAATACGGAATGAGCGACGCGGTAGTTCACGCAATTGCGGCGCACCATGATGATATTGAACCGACGACGCCGGAGGCGGTCATCGTAAAAATTTGCGACGCGATTTCTGCGGCGCGACCGGGAGCGAGAAATATTTCCGCGGAGAACTTTGCGGAAAGGATGCGCGACCTCGAAAATATTGCGACGAGCTTTGGCGGAATTGACAAGGCTTATGCGATTTCTGCGGGGCGAGAAATTAGAGTAATTGTTGAGCCAAAGCAGATTGATGATTTGACTGCGCTGAAACTGGCTCGCGACATTGCGAACAAGATTGAGGCGACGATGAGTTATCCGGGCGTGATTAAAGTCAACGTGATTAGAGAGACGAGAGCGGTTGAATACGCGAAATAAAACCGAAAAATAAGAAAAAGAAAAGCCCCCGAGGGGGCTTTTTTAGTAGAAAATGCGAGGGCGATGACCTTTTCTTAAATCGGCTTTCGCTTTCAGGCGCCAGATTAGCCGGGGGTAAACGAAGGGATTGTACTCGTAGAGACGAAAAAGCCGACAGTCGCGACTGAGCGAGTCGGGGAGTTCGGGCTGGCGGGAGAGAGCGCAGGTCGAAAAGGCGCAATTGCCAATCCGGTTCAAACCGTGGTTATACTCTACTTTTTTCAGGCGGTAGCAGTCCGAGAACGCTTCGTCACCGATAGAGTAAAGTTTCGGGGGAGCGATAAACTCGCGCAGAGAACAGCAGAAGTGGAAGGCGGAATCACCGATCTTAAGCAGGGAGTTCGGCAGTTCAAGCTTTTTAAGGCTTTTACAACCGTAAAAGGCATAGTCGGCGATTTCGGTCAACCCTTCGGGGAAGGTGAATTCCGAGAGAGATTCGCAACCGTCGAAAGCCTCTTCGCCGATCAGAACGAGCTTTTTATAGCCGCTGACTTCTTCGAGGGACTTACACTTGGCGAAAGTTGAGGGTTTGATTTCGGTTATGCGCCGAGAAAGCCGGACGCGGATGAGATTTACGCAATCTTCAAACGCGCCGTCGCCGAGGGCTTCGAGATGACTAGGGAGAACAACGTCGGTCAGAGATTGGCAACCTTGGAAAGCGCGGGCGGAGATATGGCGAAGGGTCGAGGGGAGAATGATACTTCGAAGAGCGGAACAGTCAGAGAAGCAACCTTCACCGAGGTCGGTAACCCCTTCGGGGAGATAGACCGCCTTAAGAGCTTTTAGACCAGAGAAGGCGGAGGCGCCGATGGTTGAAAAATCGTCGGACTCGGAGAAAGAAAGTGAGTCGAGAGCGAGCGGGTTTCCACCACAATAGTCTTCGATATAGGCACTGATTAGTTCGGCGCTAAGAGTTCTTCCCACACAAAAAACCTCCTTTTCTACACGTTAAGGTACAACTTACCTTTTTATTATATCATACTTTTTATAAAAACGCAAGATTAAGAGGTTTTTTTCGGGTCTTTCCCGACGAGTTTTAAGATAAAATCTTGTTTCCAGTAAACAAAGCCGATAATTAAAATACCGAGCACAGAGGTCAAAAAAACGAGAGCAAGGTTTCCTTCGCCGAGTCCCATACCAATATAATTGTTGGCGATGACGGCGGGGAGACGTCCGATGAAGAAACTGAGGAGCAGGGTTTTGATTGAGAGTTTCGTCAGACCGCCGACATAGCAGATAGTGTCGTCTGGGAGACCAGGGATAAGAAAGAGGAGAAAAATGATAATTCCGGCGCGATCACCGAGGACGAAATCGAATTTTTCGAGAGCTTCTTTTTTGATGATTTTTTCGACAAGGGAGCGACCGAAGCGTTTAGAGATATAAAAGACAATCCACGCGCCGAGCGTGGCGCCGATACTTGTCCAGAGGACACCCCACCAGCCAAAGAGAAAGCCGCCGAGCGGAGAGATAACGCCGCCGGGGATTGGGGCAAGGACAGTTTGGAGGATTTGGAGAAAGATATAGGCGAGGGGCGCGAAAAATCCGGTTTCGTTAACTCTTTTGATGAGTTCTTCCCTGTTGGTTAAAAAGGAAGTTAGGGGGCCGGTAGCGATAATATCCCAAAAGATATATGCTGATAGAGCAACAATAAGAAAAACGACGAGAGCGATTTTTAGCTTAGACTTTTTCGAGAGGTTTTTCTTTAAAATCGACATATCTTATATATTATATAATAAAACTTGTTATAGAAAAATATCTATGTTAAAATTAAAATATGCTTAAGGTTATTAAAAACAAAAAGATTTTAATAGTTAGTTTAGTCGGAATTGGGTTGTTTTTAAGGTTGGGATTTGGGGCGGAAACGGCGTTTGCCGCTAAGACGACGACTTTTACGAACGCGAGTTCGAGCTATCGCTATGCGCTTTGTCGCTCGGAAAAATATTGGACGGTTGGAGACGATCAGTGTGTGTATGGCTCGAGTATCGGGGCGTTTGCGTCGGCGATTTCGATTTTGACAAACAACAAAAAGGGGCACACGCCGACGAATATTGCGGAAGTTGCTTATAAAAATAAGTATTGGAACTTAAAGGGGACGCCGCCGAGCGATTTGATTAAGAAACTGGCGAATTATTATGGGCTTAAATATGCTTATAGGACTGGGAAAAGTTCGGAAACTTTAACGGGGGTAGTTAAGGTAATTGCGAACGGAGGAGTAGTAATTGCACGTTCAAAAAGCAGTATAAAACCGTTTGACGGCGACCAGGGACAGCCGAATTATATTGTAATTTACGCCGCGAGGAGTGATGGATATTTTAAGGTTTCTTCGCCAACGTATTGTCGATATTTAAATAAGTTTTGTGGGGATTGGCTACACTATAAAGAGTTGAGAAGTGCGTTGGGGAGTGAAGTAAGGTTTGATGCGCTCGGGACGAAAATCGCGACGGATTTGGCGGGAGGGTTTAGCCCGGTAACGCCGACGAGCGGGACGGGAGGCTCTTCGGGCTCAAGCGGGAGGATTACGGATATTGAAAGTAGAATGAAAAAATATTATATGTCGCAAGGCGACTATGGAGGAGTTAAGTTTAGCTCGGGGACGCTAAAGAGCGACGGGTGTGGGGTTGTTTCGTTCTCGATGGCGATTTCTGTGCTTTATAACAGAAAGATGAGTCCGAAATATGCGGTAACGCTGACCGGAAAATATAGGACTGCAAGCAGTACGCCGATGGATCATTTTAATGTGATGGTTAGTAATCTGAAAAAAGCGGGAGAGAAGGCGGGGAGTTCGCTGGTGAAGGACTTACATATTAGCACGATGACTGCTTCGAAGAGCGCGGTTGATAAGGCGCTAGACCAAGGGAAGGTAGTCTTTATTGGTTGTAAGGGCGGAGTGCCGTGTGGAACTAACTCGAATCCGACGAAGGGTCATTATATGGCGATTGTTGGGAAGACGAGCAATGGGGACTGGGTAGTTGCGAACTCGTATCATAGAAATCCATATAAGACGAAGTTTACGTATAGTTCGCAGGCTGTCTGGAACACCTATAAAGGTGGGGGAAGAATTAGGGTAATGTGGAGGGGATAAGGAGGAAAATGGATAATTTTGAGAACTCAGAAAACTCGGGGAAGAAAGTCAATTGGTTGGCGATTGCGATTGGGGGGCTGGTGATGTTTGGGGCGGCGACGGTAGTGGTTGCAGTCAGCACGTTGAAGCCGGTAGAGGAAAGTTCGGAGGAGATTGAGGAAGGGTTTTTAGAGGAGGGAGAGGGGGAAAATTGGTTTGTTGAGCCAGAGGAGGTTTCTGATAGTATGGGGGAGGATTTTGGGCTGAGCGGGTTTTGGTCGAATTATTTAGAGTTCGACGAGGTTGCCTCGGTCGAAAAGACGATAACCGATTATTTTTCCTTTGCGTTTCCGAAGTTTAAGGAAATAAAAGTTGAGAAGATGGTTCGAGACGGGAAGGAGTTAGCGGAAAAAGCCGAGGAGGAGGGCGAGGAAGGCGAAGAGGCAGAGGAGTTTAGCGAAGCATTTTCTGATGAGGAGGAAGAAGTCGAGGACGACGACACGATAGATGATGATAACGGTTCGGAGGAAGTTTTGGAAAAGACGCGGATTTATTTGGTTAGCGATACGGGAAGGAGGTTCTATGCTGATGTTGAGGCGGGGAAGTTCGGGTTGATTGGTGTTTTGATTTATACGGAAAAAGGACAGGAAGTTTTTAGGTATGAGGGAGAGAATGAGTTTGATGCGTTTGATTATAGTAATGATGAGTTAGTTGAAGAGGCGTTTTTAGAGATATAAAAAATG
>CAZMWH010000017.1:14383-16591 GCA_964570115.1 uncultured Candidatus Saccharibacteria bacterium
CCGTGTTTTCCCGTGTAACAACAGGGGTGGAGGCTGTTTACGCTTTGATTTTTTTTAAGAATATGTTATTATATCTGCGTTTATGCGAGTACAAGAAATATTGCCAAACCCACAGGAGGCAAGGAGAGCGGTTTGTGATGCGCGTAGAGGAACGAAGAGTGATGGAAAACGGACTAGCAAGCTACTTAATGTTGCTGCATACGCTAGGGTTTCTTCTAAGAAAGACGAACAGTATGGTTCCCTACTAGCGCAGAAACATTATTATAAAGAATACATAAAGAAGAACTCTAACTGGAACTATGTAGGCATATATGCGGATGAAGCGTCGGGATTAAGAATTGATAAACGCCCAGAGTTTCTAGCAATGCTAGATGATTGTCGGAAAGGAAGAATAGACCTTATACTTTGTAAGAGCCCTAGTCGGTTCAGCAGAAATACGGTAGATGGGCTTTCTATTCTAAGAGAGCTTAGAAGTCTTAATGTTGAGGTATGGTTTGAGTGCTATCCAGTCTCGATATTCGATCCGAAAGCAGAAATGTATTATTCTATCTTCTTTTCCCTTTTCCAGGACGAAAGCCGACAAAGAAGTGAGAGTATTAAATGGGGAATGGCGAGGGCGGCGGAGTCCGGGAAGTCGGGACGATATAGCCGTCCTTGCTATGGATATAGAAGAGATAAAGAAACTAGGAAGCTAGTCATCTATGAACCGGAAGCTAGAGTTGTAAGAAGAATCTTTGAACTAAACAAAGAAGGCAAAGGCTCAACCAGAATCGCAAAAATCTTAGAAGCAGAGCGTATTGTTTCCCCTAAAGAAGGTCGTAAGTGGCATCCATCGACTATCGTTAATATACTGAACAACGAGAAATATCACGGAGATGTGATTATTGGGAAAAACTATACGAAAGATTATATAAACAAGCGAGTGGTTAAAAATCGAGGAGAAAGGAAGATGTACAGGATTGAGGGGAACCACGAGAGGATAATATAAAGTTCGCTATCCTAAGCCGCTTTTTTGCCGTTGTTTACTAATACATCGTAGCAGAGCTTGCGGTATAATGGAAGTGTAAATAAAGAGATTATAGAAATCGTCGCACGCATAAGAAAGATATCGATACGAGGCAGAATAGCGATATAATACAAAATGAGGTATAATGAGATTGTATGGAAGATTATTCAAGATTCCAAAAAATCTACGCAAACCTACCCGAGAAACTAAGAAATGGAATAGTAGCAGTCGTTGACGGCAAACCGTATACCTGGAATGCTGTTTATATAGAAATAGTGAACAATAGCAAACTCGGGCAGATAATCTATAAAAAGCTAATCGATATGGAGATTATCTAGATATGGAAGAAGAGTTCAGGAAGGTAGTGTGCGCTAGGCTTCAGACATTGCCTAAAGGTTATACTATTTCCATAGGTGGCTCAGGGACTATAACCAAAGAACAGGCAATTGAGCATGTAAACCAAAACGATAGAATCGGCAAATTGTTGATTGCTGCCGACCGACATTATTTTGATTTGATTAAATCTGGGGACATTTATGCAGGTCTTACTGACTAATCCAGAAATTGACGAACTGACCTATTATCTTCACGCTTGGACTAAGCGTTTGCTTAAGCTGAACAAAAACCAAAATAATAGAATTTATCATTTAGAACGGTTCAAAGTGACGCGAAGGCGCTTTGAAGGATTGCTGAAGAAAAAAGAAATCGATTTGCTTCTATTATGCGGACATGGCGAAGAGGATAAAATAGAGGGAGAGGAAGAAATAATCCTTGATAAAGAAAACGTCTATCTTCTCGAAGGAAAAACTGTCCATGCACTTTCCTGCCAGAGCGCCAAGAAACTAGGACCTTTAGCTAAAGCAAACGGCGCTAAAGCATATATAGGTTATAAAGAAGATTTTATCGTGTTTATGGACAATAGAAACCGGACGTCCAAGCCTTTTGATGACGAGATCGCTGCTCTATTTCTTGATTCTGCTTTTACCGCACTGGAACTACTCCTAAAACAAGAAGAGCCAGAGGAAGTATTCGCAAAGACTAAAGAGGCCTATGACAAAAATATCCAGAAGGCGCTTAATAGCGATATCCAATCCGATGCCGACCAATTTATCGGGTGGTTATACTGGGATCGAGACAATCTGGAACTTTGTTAGTTAAATTGTTAATACTACGCTGCCTCTGTTAAGCGGAAGCTCCGTAGA
>CAZMWH010000018.1:0-9831 GCA_964570115.1 uncultured Candidatus Saccharibacteria bacterium
ACGTTCTCGACCGAAAGCTCTGACGCTAACCCCCAGAACTGGAACGACGGCGCCTCTCACGACACCACCGTCACCATTAACCATAAAATCAACCGTACCGACACCAACGCTAATCCTTCGAGCGTCCAAACCCAATATATTATCTACGAATCAACCACCGGCCGCAACGGAACTTATACTAAACTCGCCGACGGCAACTCCGACAGCTTTACCTCTAGTTATAAATCCCAATCCCTCTCTAAAACTAGCTCCTCTATTACCGTCCCCGCCAACCAATCCATTACCTACTGTCAAAAAATCATCGTTAAAAACTCCGCCGACCTTAACGGAACTCTCGGTTCAACTTGGACTAGCGGGACAATTGGCTGCGCCGTCCTCTCAAACATCCCACCTTCGGAAGAAACCGTCAATTTCTCCCCCTCCGTCTCCGGACTTTCGCTTGACAGCAAACTCATCTCCAACGGCTCCTCTGGCTACACCAGAAAATATATCGGCGACGGCTCAACCACAACCTATTCTGTTACTTTCTCCGAGTCAATCAAGCGCGAAAACAACTCCGCCACAAAAGTCTCTAGCGCCAGCGCTAACTATAAAACCCAGTGTCTTAATAATGGCGCTCTACAAAGCTGCGATAGTTCACTCAGCCTCGCCAACAACGAAACCAAATCCGTCGGCGGCTGGAACAGCACCACTATTAACGTTACTGTCCCAGTTGGCGATACTAAGACCCAATGTCTCGAGCTAACCGCCTCAACCTCCGTTAAATATAACGTCTATACCGACGGGACTTATGCCGAAGTCCCAAACAGTCGCACCAAAGACACTTATAAAGCCTGCGTCGAAATCGACAACCCCGTTCCCCGCCAGACTATTACCTTTACAGGTAGCTCTACCGCTACCAACCTCGATTCTGCTACCAGCTATTGGAGCGCCCAAGGTATGTATGTCGGCGAATCTACGAGCTACTACGTCCGCCTCGCCCATTCCATCGGTCGCACTTCCACCGAATCCGACCTTAAAAAAGCCATCAAAGCCGCTCCCGTCCGCTATAAAATCTCTTCGACGACTAACGGCGGCTCCGCCACAACTCTCGTCTCCCCGACCCAAACCACTCTCGACTGGAACATCACTACCACTCCCCGCAGTTCTATGGTTAGCGTCCCCGTTAATCGCGGCTCCTCAACCACTTATTGCGAAAAACTTGAACACGACAAAGAAGTTTATTGGGAAAACGATAAGTTCGAACAATCCTCTCCCGGCTACGATTCCGTCCACGAAGCCTGTATTAAATATGGTACTCCCGCCTATACAACCGAAACAGAAAACGAATATATTACTTTCAATATTAACGGTAGCGTTGGCGACCCAGTGAGCAGCGCCAATAAAGTCGACGGTTATTATCTCTTAACTTCCGGTAACTCTAGCCTCACTTTCCCCCATAAACTCGAACGCGACGACCGCGGAGAAAAAGGCTCCGAAGCCGACGGAACTTATACCGCCTATCACAAAATCGGCTCCGGCAGTTTCTCCGCTATCACCCAAGGCAACTTCGCCCTTAAAGGCAACCAGTTCACCCACTCTTTTAACGCTACCTCTAACGGTATCGCCCCCAGCGGTCTCGGAACAGAAAACGCTATTGACGTCTGTCAGAAAAACAATTTCGTCTCCAAAACCTATACTATTACCATCACCAGCACTTTCGATGTCGGCTATATCGACGGAATTGAATATAATCGCCGGTTCAAGGGCGAAGAAACTAGCCCCGTCGCCGAAGGAGACGGAACAACCGGCGAATCCAACACTTCTTGCGCTAAAGTTATCCGCCCCTATAATTTCCGCATCGACCGCGAAGACTCCGATAGACTCCTCCGCCGCACCAACCCCCAAGAAGTCGTTTTTGGCGGTCAAACCAGCACCATAACTTATAGTTTCCATGTCAAGAAGCAAGATAACAATTATCAACTAACTGGCATCCCTAACGCTACCGTCAAACTTTTCGCCTTTATCTTCGACGCCGACATCACCGAAGACATTGCCGAAATCTCCGCCCCGATTTACGGCGACAAACCCGACCCGAGAGCCTTCTATACTAATTTATTAAACGGCAACCCCGCCTACAACGGTAAATATACTATCGAAGAAGTCAACACCGAAACGACCTCTTTTGGCGACACCATCTATTCCGCCGACAAAGCTTCCTTCGACGGCTCCTATTCTTATAGTTATCTCCTTAATACCGACCTAACCCCCGGTCAAAAATACTGTACCGCCCTCGCCATCTCCCCCGCCGACTCCGGTTCTGGACTTAACAGCAACAGCTTCAACTCAAATTGGGTCGTCTCCAACTTCTCCTGCGCCAACGTCGCTAAAAAGCCAACTATGCAAGTCCACGGCGGTAGCGTCTTCTCTAAAGCCGGCATCAACACCTCTAAGTCCAGCCTCCCCAACTCGTCCGACGAGACCAAACGCGACTTCTTCGGCTCTTGGGGCGACTTCGCACTCATCTCTTATGGCGACATCAACGGCAACAACGCTGGTATGGCGTCCGGCGCTGCCCTGTCCGAAGGTAAACTCGGCGCTAGCTTAATCTGTACCCATTCTCCGCTCACCATCGCCAACTCTATCTGTAATTTATCATCCAACGCCATCACTCTCGGACGCGCCAACGTCTCCACCTCTACCACTCCCGAAGATTTCTACTCTGCCTTTAAACGCCTCTTTATCGCCGACAATACAACCACTGACAGCTTCAGCGACAGTAAAGTCGCAACCTCTTCTGGCGGACACATCGACGCCGACGTTACCACTATCTATTATTCAACTTCCGGCGCCAGCATCACCATTAAAGACGACCTAACCGTCTCCAACGGGTCATACAACAGCGTCTCCGACATTCCCCAAATCCTCATTCTCTCCGACGGCGATGTCAATATCGACGAAGGCGTCGAAACTATCGACGCCTGGATTATCGCAAAGGGAACCGTGAATACCTGCTCCGGATTTAACCCCAGCGATAAAAACCTCGCCCCAAGCGCCGACGATTGCAACGACGAACTCACCATCAACGGCCCCGTCGTCAGCAACAAACTCATTCTCCCCCGTACCTATGGCGCCGACCCCAGCAACGATACCATGTCCGACCCCGCCGAACTTATCGACTATCTCCCCTCGACTATTCTCTGGGCTTATAACCAGTCCAAAAACAACAACGCTCCCCAAACCGTCTATCTTAAAGAACTCGCTCCCCGCTATTAAACCCGCCTTAAACTCTTGAAAAAATTTATAATTAGCGTTATAATAATCTAAAGAGTTTCGTGTCTCGATTTTGAGTGCTGTAAGAAACCGAGACAAATATCAATTTTTAAAAAGGATTATTTTAACTGTGCCAACTATTAACCAGTTAATTCGCAAACCCCGAAAAAAATCCGCGAAGAAGTCTAAATCTCCCGCGCTCGGGTCAATCGTCAACACTCTAAAAACTCGTTACTACGATCAGGCGGCTCCGCTCAAACGTGGCGTCTGTATCAAAGTAACCACAAAAACCCCGAAGAAACCGAACTCCGCGCTTCGTAAGGTCGCTCGTGTCCGCTTAACTAACGGTCAGGAAGTCTGGGCTTATATCGGTGGCGAGGGTCATAACCTCCAGGAACACGCTGTTGTCCTCGTTCGTGGTGGTCGTGTTCCGGATCTTCCAGGTGTCCGCTATCACGTCGTCCGCGGCACGCTCGATCTTCAGGGCGTCCAAGGTCGCAAACAAGGCCGCTCGAAATATGGTGCTAAGAAGGAGGGTAAATAACCATGCCACGCAAAACTACTAAATCTCTCGAAAGAAAAGTCAATCCTGACCGCAAATATCAGTCTATCCTTGTCCAGCGCCTTATCAACAAGTCGATGCTCGACGGCAAAAAACAAGCTGCTGAACGCGCTGTTTATGCTGCACTCGAAGGCGCCGCGAAAAAACTAAAATCCGAAGACCCGGTTGAGGTTTTTGAAAAAGCTCTCTCGAACGTCTCCCCGGACTTTGAGGTTAAATCTCGCCGCGTCGGCGGAGCCAACTACCAAATCCCGTTCCCAATTTCCGGCCATCGCCAGCTTCACTTCGCCTTCTCTTGGCTCGTCCAGGCCGCTCGCGCTAGAAAAGGTATGCCTTATTCAAAGCGCCTCGAAGCCGAGATTATCGACGCTTATAACGAGACCGGTGCCGCCTTCAAAAAGAAGGAAGATTGCCATCGTATGGCTGAAGCGAACCGCGCCTTTGCTCACTTCGCTAGGGCTTAAGTTTAAAACACAAACCAGAAAAGAAGTCCAAAAAGGGCTTCTTTTTCTTGCTATTTTCAAAAAAATTTTGTAAAATATACATAAGTATATTTAGGAGGTAATTTTCTATGGTAAAAATGGCTATTAACGGATTCGGACGTATCGGAAGAAATGCCCTAAAAATCGCCCTCGACCGTCGCGACGTCGAAGTCGTCGCAGTCAACGATCTAACTGACGTAAAAACCCTCGCAAAACTCCTCCAATACGACTCTTCCTACGGGATTTATGACGAAAAAGTCTCCTTCGACGAAGAAAACTTAATTATTAAAGGGAAAAAAATTAAAGTCCTCTCCGTTAAAGACCCGTCCGAGCTCCCTTGGAAAGACCTCGGCGTCGACGTCGTTATCGAATCAACCGGTCTCTTTACCGACCCCGAAAAGGCAAAGGCCCATCTTTCCGCTGGCGCAAAAAAAGTCGTTATCTCCGCCCCCGCTAAAGGCGAAGGCGTTAAAACCGTCGTTATCGGCGTCAACGAAGACACTGTTGACGTTGACGATAAAATTATCTCCAACGCTTCCTGCACCACCAACTGTATCGCCCCCGTTATGAAAATCCTCGAAGACAATTTCGGTATCGACAAGGCGATGATGACCACCGTCCATTCTTATACCGCTTCCCAACGCCTCCAAGACGCCCCAGCGAAAGACCTCCGCGAGGCTCGCGCCGCCGCCGAAAATATCGTCCCAACTTCAACCGGCGCCTCAAAAGCCGCTGCCCTCACTATCCCCTCTCTTTCCGGTCGTTTTAACGGACTCTCTGTCCGCGTCCCAACCCCAGTCGTCTCTCTCGCCGATATTACCGCCGTCTTAAAACGCCCCGCCTCAAAAGACGAACTTAGTAAAGTCTTCAAAAAGGCCGCCAAAGAACCCTATTACGAAGGGATTGTTGATGTAACCGAAGAAGAACTCGTCTCAACCGATTTCCGTGGCAATGCTCACTCCGCCATCATCGACCTCCCGCTTACTGACGTTGTCGGCGGGACTCTCGTTAAAGTCGTCGCCTGGTATGATAACGAATGGGGCTATTCTAACCGCCTCGTCGAGCTCGCAGTCGACTTCGGAAAGGCGGCGTGAATGCCCGAAAGCTCCTCGAAAGTCTTTATCTCTAGCGATCATCGCGGTTTTACTCTCCGTAAAGAACTCTGTACGGCTTTCCCTGAGTTTATCGATCTCGGCTCTCCTTCTCCCGACCCAGACGACGATTATAACGACGCCACTATCGCCGTCGTGAAAAACGTCTTAAAAACCCCTGGTTCCTTCGGCGTTTTAATCTGTGGCTCCGCCGTCGGCATCTCCATCCAAGCCAACCGCTTTAAAGGCATCCGCGCCGCCATTGTCGATTCCGAAGAAACTGCCCGTCTCTCCCGCGCCCATAACAACGCCAACATCATCTGTCTTTCCGCCGACAAATTCTCTGCCCCCGAAAAGTTTTCGGAGATAAGCTCCGCGCTTCGTGTTTTTCTAAAAACCCCGTTTTCTGCCGAAGAACGCCACCTTCGCCGCGTCAAAAAACTCGATTTTGATTATAATTTAGAGGAAAACTAAAATGAGCGTAGAAATCGTCCCGACAATCTTAACTTCCGACAACAACGCCTACCGTCAGATTTTTGAGAATTATAATCGCTTCGTAAAACGCGTCCAAATCGACATCTGCGATGGCGTCTTTACCCCAACTTTAACGATTGACGTCTCGAACGTTTGGTGGGCGGAAGGCTGGGCAAAAATCGACCTTCATATGATGGTCATGAACCCCTCCTCTTTCCTCCCCGTTATTTTGAAACTAAAGCCAAACCTCGTCATCTTCCACGCCGAGACCAACGAAAATCTCCTCCCAATTTTTGAACAGTTAAAAGCTAATAATATCCACACCGGCGTCGCTATTTTAAAACAGACTTATCCCGGCAAAATCGCCCCTTATATCGAAGCTGCCGACCATTGCTTAATTTTCGCCGGCAAACTCGGCCAGATGGGCGGCGAACCCGACCTACTCCAAATCGAAAAAGTCCCCCTAATTAAAAACATTAGCCCCAACATCGAAATCGGTTGGGACGGCGGCGCTAACCTCGAGACCATCCGCGAACTTGCCCATTCTGGCATCGACGTTATTAACGTCGGCTCCGCTATCGCGACCTCTCCCGACCCCGCAAAAGCCTACGCCGCGCTCGTCGAAGAATCAGAAAAAGGAGGAGTAAGAATCTAAAATGGCTCGGATTGTTTCACTCGGCTCTTCGCTCGAAGACATTTATCTAATCGACCGCGACGATTTTGCATCCCAAAAACTCCTCGATAAATCCCTCTTCGGAAGACTAGAAATCGGTTCCAAAGCCGACATCGACAAAATCAAATTCTTCATCGGTGGCGGTGGGACGAACTCCGCCGTAACTTTCGCCCGCAACAACCACGAAGCTATCCTTTTCTCCAACATCGGCGCCGACCCCGCCGGCGAAGCCGTCTTGAAAAAACTCGACGAAGAGGGAATTGACCGTAGCTACGTCGAAATCTCGAAGCGCAAAAACACCGGCACCTCAATCATTCTCCTCGACTCCAAATCCGGCGAACGCACCATTCTTACTTTCCGCGGCGTCTCCGCTAAGTTCGACAACTTAAACGAAGCCGACCTCGACTATATCAACCCCGACTGGCTCTACATTACCACCCTCCGCGGCGACACCGGCACGCTCCTTCGCTTTATCGAAAAAGCTAAATCCCTCGGCGTTAAAATTATGTTTAACCCTGGCGTTCTTGAGTTCGAAAACAAGAAACAACTCCTCGGGCTTCTCCCCGACGTCGACGTCCTCCTCTTAAACAAAGAAGAAGCCAGTCGTCTCGTTCCTGGCGTCCTTCTCTCCGAACTCCTCGCTCGCCTCAAAAACTATACCCCCTCCGTCATCATCACCGACGGCGCGATGGGCGGTATCGCGACGAACGGAACCGAAACCTATCGTTTCGGTATCTACGAAGACGTTAAAGTTAAAGATACGACCGGCGCCGGCGACGCTTTCGGCTCCGGCTTCCTCGCCGCCCTCGCCGCCGGAAAGTCCTTCCGAACTTCACTCATCTTCGCCTCCGCCAACTCCACCTCTGTCGTCCAGCAGCTCGGCGCCAAAAACGGTACCCTTACCCTCTCCGAAACCAATCTCCACCCCATGCCTATCCAACGCATCTAAACAGGAATTAAGAAAATGGATTTAAATAAAGACGATTACGAAAAAGTTAAAAAAACCCTAAAAGACCTCGAGGTTGCCGACGCCGAACGCGCGCGCGCTTATTCAAAAGACCTACTCGCCGGGCTTAAAAAAGTCCGAACTTACCCCCAAGGCGTCACGATTTTCGGCTCCGCCCGTCTCCCCGAAACTAATAAATATTATAAACAGGCTCGCCTTCTCGGTCAGCTCCTCGCGACCAACGCCCACACCGTCATCACCGGCGGCGGCCCCGGCATTATGGAGGCAGCCAACCGTGGCGCGTTTGAATATGGCGGCCGTTCAATTGGGCTCAACATCACTCTCTCCCACGAACAACGCCCCAACCCATATCTAACCGACGTTCTCCAATTCGAATATTTCTTCGCTCGAAAGGTTATGCTCGCTATGTCCGCGAAGGTTTACGTTTTCTTTCCCGGCGGCTTCGGAACTATGGACGAATTTTCCGAAATCCTAATTTTAATGCAAGAAAAAAAGATGCCGATAATGCCAATGTTTCTCGTCGGCAAAAATTTCTGGCGTCCGCTCGATCGCTTTTTCGCGACTAAAATGTCCCCTCTAAAGACCATTAACCCCGCCGACCGCAAAATCTATAAAATCACCGACAACATCGAAGAAATCGTCCGCGCCGCCAACAAAATCGGCCACCCTAAAATCAAAACCAACTACTACGACGGCTTCTCGAAAATGTCCTCGTAAAATCCGCCTAAACGTAGTACAATAAAACCGAGGGGACGCTGAGTTTAGAACATTATCTCCCAAGGGAAATAGTGCTTCCAGCCTCGTCGCCCCTCCTGATTACGTTTTTAATTTTTTAATTATGATATATCTCGATTCTGCCGCGACCTCGCCGCTCCTCCCTGTTGTTAAAGAAAAAATGTTTAAAGTTCTCGAGGAGCTTTCTCTTACGCGCGCCAGCAACGCCTCCGCGCTTTATTCTTCTGGCGTCCGTTCAAAGGAGTTAATCGAGTCCGCCCGCCGTTCCGTCGCCAAACTCCTTAACGCCCGTCCCTCGGAAATCCTTTTTACCTCCGGCGGCTCCGAGTCCAACAACACCGTCATCCACACTTTCGCCGAAAAAACCCTCGCCGTCTCCGCCGTTGAACACCCTTCCATTCTCCGTCCCGCCGAAGCTTACGCGAGGAGCCTCTCAAAAATCCCCGTCGATCAAACCGGAAAAATCGACCTCGAGTTTCTTAAAAACCTCTTAAACTCCCCCGAACCTCCCGCCCTAGTTTCAGTCATGACCGCCAACAACGAACTCGGCGTTCTCGAACCTATAACAGAGGTAGTTAAAAACGCAAAGCGCGGGCTCGACCTCCGAAACTCCCCTCAGAAACCGCCCAAAGTTCACACCGACGCCACCCAAGCCGTCGGCAAAATCCCCCTCGACGTCAAAGCTCTCGACGTCGACTATCTTACTTTCTCCGCCCACAAAATCGGCGGCCCCCTCGGCGTCGGCGTCCTCTACGTTAAATCCGGCTCTCCCCTAAAGCCCCTTATTCTCGGTGGCGAACAGGAAAACTCCCGTCGCGCCGGAACTTATAACCTCCCCGGAATCGTCGGACTCGGCGCCGCCGCGGATTATTGTCTTAAAAATAAAACCTGGGAAACTTACGAAACAACCATCCGCCCCCTCCGCGACTTTCTCGCAAAAGAACTTCTGAAAAAAGTCCCTTCCGCTCGCCTCAACACCGACCTTAAAAACTCCCTCCCGAACCTCTTAAATCTCTCCTTTCCCGCCGCCGAAGGCGAGTCAATCCAACTCTACCTCGACCTCAGTGGTATCCAAGTTTCGACCGGCTCCGCCTGTGCCTCCGGCTCACTCGAACCGTCTCATGTTTTAATGGCTATCCACCACGACCCCGAGTCCGCCCACAACTCCATCCGTTTTTCCTTAAATCTTGAAACAACTAAATCCGACCTCGAAAAAGTCATCGAAACCCTCCCCCCCATCATTAAAAAACTCCAAGGAATTTCCACCATCAAAACCAACCAAAACCAAACCACTAAACAGGAATCTTAAAAATGTCCACCCCCGAACCTTTCGCCTATACCGAAATCGTTAAAGACCACTTTCTAAACCCGCGAAACTTCCTCATGGGCGACGAAAAAAACTTCGACTTTAACGCTAAGGGTACCGTCGGTAACCCCGTCTGTGGCGACCAAATGAATATGTATCTAAAAATCAAGGACGGAAAAATCCTTGACATCCGCTGGAAAACCTACGGTTGCGCCTCGGCAATCGCCTCAACTTCCGCCCTCTCCGAACTCGCAAAAGGGAAAACCCTCGAAGAAGCCGAAAAAATCTC
>CAZMWH010000018.1:9931-16513 GCA_964570115.1 uncultured Candidatus Saccharibacteria bacterium
TCCGTCTCTTTAAACTCTAAAACTTTATCATAAACCTTCCCGTCCGTATCCGGCGTGACGAATAAAATATGCGCCCTTCGAACCTGATATTTTTTATAAGTCGGCGACGCGTTTAAGAGCAACTTATAAAACCCAAGCTGGAGTTTATATTTATAAAGACTCTCAACTTTTTCCCAATCCTCCGGCGAATACGCCCCCGTCTTAAAGTCAAACAGCTCAATCTCCTTCGCCGCTTCGTCAACCCGGATATGGTCAATCTTCCCCGTAACCGGAACATCCTTAATCGCAAGCCGCTCAGAATATAAATTGACCTCCGCCTTCGCGTTCGGCGCCCTTAACTCCACCCCAAAACTCTTCAAAGAAATCTCAAGGCTCTGTCGCCCTTTCTCTTTTAAGTTTTTAATTACCTTCTCTTCCGCGTCCTGCTTTTCCGCCTCTTTAAGATAAAACTCAACCGCCTCTTTGTCGCTTAGCTTCGTGTTCGTAATTTTTTCAAACGTCTCGTGGATTAAGTTCCCGAAAAGAATCGCTTCACTCGCCGGCTCACTCGGCGCCCTTAAAACCTTCCGTTTATAAAACTCAAGCGGACCCGCATAATGTAAATCTATAAAACAGGTCAAATCTGACGCGGTCAACTGATAATTTTCCAACCTCTTCTCTAAAATCGGTCTTAGTTCCGGCGTCAACTTTCGATACGCCGCCGCCCAGCTCTTCCTTAAATCCGTCTTTTTCTTTGCTTCATCTAAATCTTCATAATTCGTCTCAACAAACTTCCCAATCAGCGGCGAGAAAACCTTCCCCGACTCTTTTTCAACATATTCCTCCAAATAATCAAGCCGGTTCGGCGCTTTCCCAGAAAAATCTTTTAAAGCGTTCGTCAAAACTAGATGCGACTTCGCCCGCGTCAACGCGACATAAAGCAGCCTCAGTCTCTCATCGTCCGTCGCCCCCGTATGGCGAATTTGTACCACATTTTTTGGCAGGCTCAAGGGGTTATTATTGCCTTTCCCCTTCCCCCACGCCACATTATCCGTCGCAATCAAGAAACAATATTCATATTCCAACCCCTTCGACTTGTGCGCCGTCACGATTTGTACCGCGTCCGCCGAATCTTGATACGGCGACGTGTTTTGGATTGCGACCCCCGCCGCCTCATAATCCTCGACCATCGTCATCAAATCCTCAAGCCGCGGATTTTCCGTCTTCGTATGGGACTTAATTTTTTCCTTTAAAACAGCGAGATTTTCATACAGCTCAAACGTCCCAAACTCGTCCTGCTCTCGGTCATAATACTCTAAGAACGGCGACCTAAACTCCCGCTCCGCCCCCGTTTCGTCCTTCCCAAGCGAAACCGGCGCCGAGCCAGTCAAATAATCCACAAACAACTCTAGCGGCGTATCATAAGACCGAACGACTAGCGTCGCAATATATTCCGCGATTAGCCTCAATTTTTCGCTCTCAGAGTTTTTTAGATAATCAAGCGCCGATTTTTTATCATTTCTCGCCGCCGCAACCGCGGCAATCGCCTCTATCGGCGGTACTTCGAAAAACGGAAACGCCAAAATCTCCAGTAGTCTATGCGCTGACGTCCTTACCCTCGAGAGGTCATACACAAATTTCGCAAGCGTAATCAGCTCTGCCAACCGCCTATCTTCGAGCAAATTGTCCCGCTTCTCATAGGCAATATTGATTTTTCCGCTCGCCTTTAAATAGGGAAGAATGGGTAAAATATATTTATGCTTCGGCGCGATAACCGCAATCTCGCTCTGTTTAACGCCCTTTTTAATTAGCTTCTCAATCTCCTCCGCGACAAAATTATATTCCGCGTCCGCCGAAATAAACTCGCGCCGCGAAATTTCCGCTCCAACGCCCTTCGCCGCCTTGAGATTTTTATCTATTCCACGCTTTTTCGCAAAGCTATCATCAAGCTCGTCCGCTACCTTCCGCGCAAAGTCTAAAATCTCCTGATTTGAACGATAATTTTCCTCAAGCGTCACTAATTTCGCCCCATAATAGTTCTGGAACGTAATTAAATTCGACGCGTCCGCCCCCTGGAACTCAAAAATCGCTTGGTCGTCGTCTCCAACCGCCATCACATTCGGCTGTTCATAATCCGTCAACAACTTAATCAGCTCAAACTGACTCGGGTTCGTATCCTGAAACTCGTCGAGCAGGATATATTGAAACCTCTCTTCGAGATTTAGCTTAAACCCGCGGTCTTTCTTTAAAACCCGAATCGCCTCCTCAATCATATCCGCAAAGTCATAAAACCCCTTCTCCTTCAAGCGCTCCTCGTATTTTTCCATAATCCCCCCAAAGCTCTCCAGCTTTTTATTCGCAATCCTATCTTTCGAGACAAAATGACCGTCCTCGTCCTTGATAAAATATTTCTCCCGCCAAGCTCTTAAAGGTGCCGTCAACGGCTTTTCCTTCTCGAGCTCCTTGTCAATCGCCCGCCTCAAATCCCGAAGCATCGTATCCCCAATCGGCTCAATCTCCCCGAGAATTGGCTCTTTCGAAAACGCCCGCTCTAAAATCATCACAATCGGATTATAAACTTTTTCTAACTGTTCTAAGAACCTCGCCCCCTTCCTCGCCCCCTCTAAAATCGGCGAGATTTCGGAGGCTAGCTCCGCGCTCTGTGTTTGGTTCTTTTTTGCGATTTTCTTCAAATCCGCCCCCGAAAGTCGCGCCGCTTTCGCGCTTGCAATCGTATCAACAATATCCTTCGCTGCCGCCGACTTTAAAATATCAAACGGCTTCAAGCCCTCCTGGATTTCGCGCACGATTTTATATTGAATAACCGTATCAATCTGCGCGTCGAGGTTCCGGTCATACCCCTCCGCGTAGTTTTTATATTGCGTGAGTAAATCCGCCCCGAACGAGTGATAAGTATGAATTTCAATTTTCCTCGCGCCCGACCCAATCGTCGACAACAGTCGCTCACGCATATTCGTTGCCCCCGAGTCCGTAAAGGTCAAACAAAGAATATTTTCCGGCTCCGCGTCCGTATTTTTTAAAATATATTCAACTCGGCTCGACAGTAGATGGGTCTTTCCCGTCCCCGGCCCCGCAAGAACCAGTAGCGGCCCCTGAATTGTCTCGACCGCTTCTTTTTGTTTTTTATTAAGTGGCATTTTTTATCCTCCTAACCGCCCCTTTTAAAATTTCTGCCCGCTTCGGGATTATTAGTCCCTCTCGTTCTAATTCCTCAACCGTCGCAATCGCCTCCGTCGTCTCCGCTGGTCGCCCAAGATACCTCGCCCTTAGCTGTGCCCCGAAACGATAGTTCCTCGACTCTTCCGACCCGCAAGTCAACCTCAAATCCCCCTCCCCGCAAGCCAACCTCGCCGTCTCGCGCCTCGCCCCGTTTTCCTCTAAAAACCCCTCAATCTCCTCTAGCGCCTTAAAAATAAACTGCTCAAACTCAATCGTCTCCGGCTCCAATTTTCTAAACCCCGCCTCAACCGCATAAATATTCTTCAGACTTCCACAAAACACTACCCCAAGGCTATCGTTCGTCTTATCAAAACTCACCGACCGCGTCTTTAACAGATTTTCCGCAATCTCCCCCGTCGTCGTTAGTTTTATTGACTTTTTCTCGCGCACATCTCGCGCAAATGCCGGACCAGAAACAAACTCCACCCTCTCAAACTTATTAAAAATTCTTAAAGACAACATCCCTTTCGACGCCACAATCAGCGGCTTCAAAAAAGCAAACTCCGGTAGCTCTGCAAATAAATCCGGAATTACACTCGACGGCGTCGCCAAAACAATCGCTCGCGCCGCCCTTAAAACCTCTTTAAGCTCGTTCTCCGGAAACTTAAAAGGGTCATAAAACGCAACCTCAACCCCTTTTTCCTCCAATATACCTCCGAGACTGGCGCCAAACGCGCCCGCCCCTAAAACCGCAATTTTCATACCTCTATTTTACCATAAATCTAACTTTTGATATAATATATATAATATATATGGAAAATATTTGGGAAACTCTGCCGAAGCCGTTTTTCTGTCTCGCCCCAATGGAAGGCGTGACGGACGTTATTTTTCGCCAAGTTATCGCCCGCGCCGCCCGTCCCGACCTCTTTTTTACTGAGTTCACGAACGTCTCCTCCTTCGCGCACGAAAAGGGAAGAGAAAACGCCCTCTCCCGCCTAAAAATCGCCCCCTCCGACTCGCCAATCATCGCCCAAATCTGGGGAAAAAATCCAGAACATTTTTCTAAGCTCGCCTCCGCGCTTAAAGATTTAGGCTTTTCTGGTATTGACCTCAACTTCGGCTGCCCCGATAAAAACGTTAATCGTGCCGGTGGTGGCGCTGCCATGATTAAAACCCCCGACCTCGCCGTCGAATGTCTAAGAAACGCAAAAAAGAACGCTAACGGCCTCCCCGTTTCCGTTAAAACCCGCCTCGGCTTCTCCTTCCTCGACGATTATAAAACCTGGCTCCCGACCCTCCTAAAAGAATCCCCCGCCGCCCTAACTGTCCATCTCCGAACTAGAAAAGAAATGTCAAAAGTCCCCGCCCATTACGAACTAATCGAGGAAGTTCTCGCCCTCCGCGCCGACCTCTCCCCAAAAACAAAATTAGTTATTAACGGCGACCTCGCCTCCCGCGCCGACTGCCTTGCCCTCTACGAAAAATTTCCCGCCCTCGACGGCTTTATGATTGGTCGCGGCGTCTTTAAAAACCCTTTCTGTTTCTCAAAAACCCCTCATACCCCAACCCAAGACGAACTCCTAGCTCTCCTAAAATACCATCTCGACCTCTATGACAAAGAAAACACCAACAATACCCTAAGATACGAACCCCTAAAGCACTATTTTAAAATCTATCTCAATAATTTCCCCGGCGCTTCCGACCTCCGCGCGAAGTTAATGGAAACAAAATCAACCGCCGAAGCCCGAAAAGTCCTAAATTTCTAGTTGATTTTTAATTTTGCTTAAGCTAAAATTAAAATATGGATAATTGGAAGGTAACTAACGAAACCGCTGTTTTTGGTAATTCGCCGGAACCTAGCGCAAACAACATCAACCCTAACGTCCCGCTCTCGACCGAACCCGCCCCCGGGAAGAAAAAGCTCTTCCTCCTAATCGGCGCCGGAGTTCTGCTTCTCGCTCTGGTCTTTCTTGCGGTCTTCTTCTTTGTCCTCCCGAAAAAGACCGACTTAATCGTCCTCGTCGCTCCCGAATCCGCCGAGGTCGAAATCGACGGAAAAGTTTATAAAAACGGCAACTATAAAATCCCCGTCGGCGCCCATACCGTCTCTATCTCCGCCGAAGGATTTTCTTATACCGAATATGATATTACCGCTAAAGCCGGCGAAACTTTTACTCTTTATGATTATCTAACCGAAGAAACCGGACGTTATTCCGATAAAGACTACGATATTCTCGAGCTTATCGCTTCCGACGACGCGACCGTCGAAAAGGTCAACGCCTATCGTCGCCAGCTCACTCTTTTTGATCGCCTTCCTCTCCTCGACGACAATCAAAAACTCTATATTACCGACCAGCGCACTGCTTCCACCTGCCCCGCCTCGAGCCTCTGTCTCGGGCTCACAAACCTTAGCCAACTCGACGAAGATGCCGCAACCGAATCCGCTTTCGAAACTCTTCGCTCTCTTAGCTACGATCCCAACGACTATCTAATCCTCTATGAAGACGCCGCAGAAAACTATTATAAGGAGAACAACTAATGAGCTCAAAAAATAATCTTTTTAAATCCGCTTTTCTAGCCGTCTTCGGGCTCTTCCTTAGCTTAGTCCTCACACTCATAAGTCCCGCTTCAACTTTCGCAAAAACAAAAACTTACGGCTATGCCGACAAGGCCAAAAACTACCTTTACAACCAGGCCGCGAATTGGTGGGGCGACGGCGACGGTAGTAAGAAAAACGGCTCCGGTATTAACGCCTTTGCTGCCGCGGTTTCCGTCCTCAACGACACCCGCATCTCCCCCGCAACTATCGCCGAACTCTCGTTTAAAGGAAATATTTGGAACTTGTCTGGCGCCGCCCCGAGCGACCTCATTATCCGCCTCGCCGGTGATCAGTCCATCGGCGCCGAAGTTATGAAATCTGCCGCTGGCTCTTCCGTCTCCGTCCGCCTGAAAGCCGTCGCAAAAACCATCCAATCCGGCGGTGTTGTCGTTGCTCGCGCAACCGGAAGCTCCCCGTTTAATACCGGCGAATCCGGTGGCCATTATATCGCCATCTTCGGCTATAAGTCCGATGATAAACTCTACGTTTACGACCCCGGAAAAGCGAAGGGAAGTTGGGTCTCCGGAAAATCCTTTATTAAAAAGATGAAAAAAGACATCATGTTCTATGCGCTCGGTCGCGGCTTTGGCGCCAACGTAGCCGATATCGACTTCTTTAGTTCTGCTTCTCTCGCCGACCCCGACCCAGAAACCCCCGCCTCCGACGACGAACCTTCTAGCGAAGACGACGACCCCGCTCCAGAAATCGACGATTGCGCCTCGAACCCCTCAAATCCCAACTGTATCTCCGACCCTTCTGACGACCCTTCCGACGGCGACACCGGTATCGAACCCGAAGGCGACCAATACTTCGATGATTTCTCC
>CAZMWH010000019.1:0-16401 GCA_964570115.1 uncultured Candidatus Saccharibacteria bacterium
CATTCTTCGGTATCGTCGACGTCGACGGTTTCGCGGCGGTCGGATTGGGTTGGGCAAGGGGCTTGGTCTTGGGAATATTCGTAGTCGGTTTGGGCGCTAGAGAGGGCGTCGTAGAAAAGTTCGGCGAGAAGCCCCGCGCCGGCGAGCTTAGGGTGGCCGTCGGTATAGAGATAAGCTTCGGGATTGGAGTTTACTAATGAAGCCCAATCGATAACGCGGACGTTTGAGATTTTAGAGGTGAGGTTTTTCATATATTTATTATGGTCTGGTTCGGAAAGGTGGGTATAGTCGCCGGGATTAGTTGTTCCGTCGAGGATGCGGTAATTTGTTACGAGGAAGATGCGATAAGGCTCGAAAGTTTCGTTAATCGAGTTTAGAGCGCTTTCGAGGTCGGCTTCAGTAAAATCATTGTCGCCGTAGTCATTAGAACCAAGGGCGAGGATAAGATATTTTATATTAGAGGAGGAAGAATAATTGTCTTTTAGGATTTCGAGACCTTCTTTGAAGGTGCGGCTGTCGGCGGCTTTGATGTTGTTGCGGTTAAAACCTTCGAGGGGTTTGCTGTCGCCGGTAAGTTGGCGACCGTGATGGACGTTGGTGGCGGTGTTTTCCGAGGGGGCAGGAGAATCTATCTCGTCGGACTCGGAACGGTAAGTTAAGGAATCGCCGATAATAACGGAAGAAGTAAGAAAGCTGGCGTCGTTAGAGGACTTTAAGTTGATGGAGATAGTGGTGTTTTCGTGATTTTGGCCGATATATTTATTATAGAAGGTGGTGGCGGTTGAGCTGGAAGTTGAGAGTGAAGAGTTGCGGCGTTTAATAAAAGTGTCGCTGGCTAGTTTGATGTCTTCAACGTGGGCGTCATCGCCACCGGAACTTTCGCCGAGATGGATGCCGGAGTTTTTGTAATGGTAATAAAAAAATTCGGCGGCGATAAGGATGTCTTCGGCGTAACTTTTATTAGTTTCGGGGAGGGAGGAGGAATCGTAGAGGGTTTTTAAGGCTTCTTTATAGGCGAAAAAACGAGGTTCGTCGAGAATAAGCTTTTTTAGGTCGGAAAATTCGCTTTCTGACCATTTTAGATAGCCGATTTTACCGTCGATAACTGCGAGGGGGTTATAGGTTTCGAGATTGACGTCGGTTCCGACGAGAGTTTGAACGCCGGTTAAGACGCCGATGGGGATATAATCGTGGTCGCCGTAGCCGAAAGAATAGCCGGCGCTAAGGATTTTTTCTTCGACAGAGGAGCCGCCGACATTTAAGTATTCGGAGATAGCGCTGAGGTCGTCGCCACCGGTTATGTCGCCAACACCATCAGATGAGACATCGCAAGGTTCATAAAGATAGATTTGGTTTTGGGTAAAGATTTTAAAATCGTCGGTAGAGGTAAAGGGGTCTTCGGTGGCAAAGGCGGAGCGAACGGGGAGAAAAAAACTTAAACAAAAAGCTAGAACGAGAAACAGGCGAGAGAGGAGTTTAGAACGAGAGCGCGTCATCTTCGGAGCTTTCGTTAAAGACGTCTTCGAAGTCGCTAGTGCCGGTTAAAAATTCTTTATCGTCGGAATCGTAGGCGGAAAAGTCGAAGAACTTTCCGTCATAAGAGAAGAGAGATTGGCCGTTTTCCGAGAGGAGTTCAAGGGACTTTAGGGTATAAAGGCTAGTTTCTGAGTTTTTCTCGACGGAAAGTGTAACGCGGAAAGATTTTCCAGAGTCGGAGACGAGAGCGAGATGAGAGTCAGGGATAAAGTAAGAATCGGTAAATTTTACGGAAGAGAAGGCAGGGTAAGCGAAGGAGAAATAGTCCGAGAGAGTTTCGCGGATGAGGGCGATTGAGCCAAGGGAGAACTCGGCAAAGAGACTTTCGTCAGAATTAACGGAGGTGTAAGTTCGGTAGGTAGCGGAGTTGTCGATACCATAGTTTGAGGGGACGTCGATAGCGGCGTTTTCTGTTTCGGAAGAAGAGTTAAGCTCGTCGAAAGTTTTAGTTTCGTTGAAAGAAGCGTCGTCAGCGACGAGATAGACGGTTGAGGAATTATAGTTGGGGGAGGGAGAGGACGTTAGGGCGAAAGCAGTAAAGACGCCGAGACTGATTAGGACGACGCCGAAAAGCACGGCGAAAACATAAGGAAGAGAGGAAGGTTTTTTCGCGGGGAGAGGAGTTGGTGAAGAAAAATCGGGGTTCATTGTTATTCTCCTTTTGCTTGGTCGAAGAAAACGGTAAGGTCGGTTAGGTCGTAGCCCTGGGCTTTGATTAGGGCGAGGGCATCTTCTTTAGAAAGAGAGAGGCTGGTTACTTTAATGCAGAGGTTTGGGTCGGCAGGACATTCGGAGGAAGAAGAGAAATCTTCGACGGAAACGCCTTCGTCTGGGAAATCGTAAGGAAGAAGAGAGAGGAAGGAGACGGCATTAGCGCGGGCTTCGAGGAGGGATTTGGTTGTTTCGTCTTTAGAAAGGTATTTTAAGAGGTCATAATCTTTTAGGGAATATTTTCCGGAAGTTGGGAGAAGATAATCATAGAGCAGGGCAATCTCTCCGGAGTTTGCGGTAAGCTCGACGGTTTTTGACTCGAAACCGTCAGCAGAAAGCGAGACGGAATAAGTCCCGGGGGCAAAATCGTAAGTCCCGTTTTTATACTCTTTGCCGTTGATTTCGACTTTAGCTGTTTCGGGAGCAACAAGAACGGTTAGCTCGGTTTTGTTGTTGGAGTTGATATTTCTAACTATTAGGGTTATTGCGAAAGCGATTAGCGCGAGGACTAAAGCGACGACAACAATAACAATTAGTTTTTTCTTATTATTGACCTCATTATTCATATGCTTATTATAGCATATTTAATTTTCTAATAGTAGATTTTTCTATGTTTTTAAAATCGGAGTAAGAATAGAGGAGTTTTGGCTCGGAGAGGATTTTATAGGAAGAGCCGGATTTTTCGAGAAGGACGCGGAAGGAAAAATCGAGGACGGCGCCGTAATAATTCCCTTCTAGGGGCTCTAAAGTTAAGTCGGAGACGTCGAGAGAGGAAGCTTTAAACGGGCAGAGGAAGTCGGGAAACTCAATTTTATAGTCGAGGGCGTCATAGTCATTTAAAGAAAGGAGAAAATCGCGGGCGGAGGGGAGATAGTCCGAGAGGGCGGAGACGCGGAGGCAAAATTCGGAAGAGTCTTTTTCGCAAAGACCGTAGTCAACGCGAAAACCTTCGCCGATATAGGGGAGGATGTCGATGATGGGGTATTTGGACTGGTAGGCGTCGGCGGCGTCGGCGATTTCGCGGTCGATTTTTTCTTGGGCGGAGTCTTCGGAGGGGAGTTGAGTTGAGACTAAAAAGGCAAGAAACGGGACGACAATGAGGAGAATAATTAAAAGCGGGAGAAAAGGCTTTAATTTTTCCTTCCAGTCTTTTTCGGCGAGTTTGGCGCGGAGGCGCTGTTCGGTTTCGTAGAAATTGGCTTCTTTTAGGTTGTTGAAATTGGGTAGTTTACGTTTCATTTTTACTCCTTATAGCGGAAAATCCTAAAAGCCGCGCCGGAATTATATTGGGCGTAGTAAATGTTATGGACGCGGGCGACCCAGGAATTTTTAGAGGCGCCGACGGCGTTGCCGAATTTGCCGCCGTAAGAGCCGACATAAACCATAACGTGTCCGTCGATGGCGAAGATGTCGCCGGGTTTAAGGTTGGAAGTGTTGCCGAGATTTTCAACTTCAATCCAGCGGGAAGTTTTAGCGAGGTAGTTGGTGATTGAGGAAGAGCCGCCATGGGGGAAGCTAGAATCGATTTTTAGATAACGGATTAGGTCGCCGACGAACCAAGAGCAGTCCATTGCGCGGGAGACTTTGGCGGAGCCATAGATGGACTTTAACATAGCGGCGTTTTCTTCTTTTAAGACGTTGGCACATTCGGTCGGTTTGTTTTTTGAGTTCCATTTTACGAGTGAGCCGGAAGAGTTTTTGCAGTAGCCAGAGTTGGCGCCGGAGGTGTAAGGCCAAGCGAGGGAGACGGCGGTTTGGGCGATTTTGTTGGCGATGGAAGACGAGGTTGTTAGGACTTCGGTTTCGGGCTGAGTCGGTTGCTGTTCGAGTTGTTCGGAAGTTTCAGATTCGGGAGTTGTTGGTTCAGGGGTTTCGGCTTCGGTGGTTTCTTGGGGGGTTGAAAGTTGTTCGTCTTCGCAAGAGGCGGCGGAGAAGTCGCCGGTGAGGTTGTTGTTGGCGATTTTAGAGAGGGCGGAAGAAGCGTAGGAAAGGCGACGATTAAAGGCTTTATAAGCGGCGGGAGTTTTCTCGGCGGAGAGGTCGGAGAGAGAAGTTGGGTCGTAGTCGTTGTAATAGGTTCCGTTGACGGTTGTCCAGAAAGAAGCGCCGGGAACTTCGAACTTATCGAAGATTTTAAAAGTTGCCTCTTCGACAGAGTCGGAGGACATCGAGGAGGCGGAAAAACCGCGAGCGGAGAGCTCGGTAATGAGATAGCCGAGTTGGGCTTCGAGAGAGGTAACGGCGAGAGCGTGGGAGTTAGCGTAGGTTTGGAGGGCTTTTTGGCGCGAGGCAGTTGTCCATTGACCGAGCCCGAAGCCTTTGTTGGGGTAGTTAGACGAGTCAGAAGCGAGGTCGTAGAGGACGTAATCGCTAGGGACGGTTTTACCGCCTTCGAGGACGTTAGTTTTTAAACCAGATTCCGCCATAAGGTTGCCGATGATGCCGGCGGCGGCGTTTTTGGAATATGACTTTCCGATTAAGTAGTTTAAGATGGTTGCGGCGGAGTCGCCGAGGTCGACGACGCAAGAGCTAGAGAGTACGAAAGGGTTTTCTTTTTCGTCGGGAGAGAAGAAGAGGATGTTGTTTTCGGCATAGAACTTTTTTTCTTCGGCGGAGAGGGCGAAGGATTTTAACGAAAGAGAGGAATTAAAAAGAAAAGTAAAAAGGAAGAAACAAGCGAAAAAACGAGGTTTTATGACCATATATAATATATATTATAATATAAGGGGTTAAGATTGTCGAGCGGTGGGGTTGGTGGTGATAAGGGATTCTTCGGTATCGGAAGCAATGATTTGGATGTGGACGTGGTTGTTGCCGGCGAAGAAGAGGCCTTGGCCGACGGGGAAATTAGAGAGGCGTTTCTTTTCTTCTTCGGTCAACTTAAAGACGTCGGAAAGAACGTCGACGGCGGAAGGAGATTGTTTGAGGAGAAGTTGCATAGAGGAGTTGGCGACGATGGCGCGACCCATTTTTGAAGTCATAAAATCTTCGACGTCTTGGGTGATGGTTGTTAAACCGAGATAATATTTTCTTGCGCGCTTGGCGAGGGAGAAGAGGAAGGAGGCGGAATCGTCATATTTCATTAACTGCCATGCTTCATCGACGATGAGGATGCGGCGTTTTTGTTGGGCGCGGACGACGTTCCAGATATGGGAGAGGACGATGTACATGGCGACGGGGCGGAGTTCGTCTTCGAGGTCGCGAATGTTAAAGACGACCATTTGGTTGTTGATGTCGATGTTGGATTGTTGGGAGAAGATACCGGCGAAAGTTCCGGTAGTGTATTTTCGGAGGCGTCCGGCGAGTTCGGGGCCAGTCCCTTCCATGTGGAGGAGAGTATCGTAGAGGTTCATAATGGTTGGAGGGGTTGATTGGTGGGTTAGGGGGTCGGAAGTGATGCCGGCGCGGGCGTAAGTGTCGATTAGGGCTTGGTCGAGGTCGGCTTCTTCGTTAGCGGAGAGAGCAGGAATGACTTGGCCATTAGGTCCGATTTGGCTACCGCCAAGCATGAGGCGGAAGAGGCCGTGGAGGGTTACGAGATTAGCGCGGAGGGCGTCGTTGGCGTCTTCGGAATCGACGACTTTCGGGAGATCGAAGGGGTTAATACGGACGTCGGAGTTTAAGCTGAGGCGGATATAAGAACCGCCGACGGCGTCGCAGAGTTTTTGATATTCGTTTTCGGGGTCGATGATGAGGATTTCGGCGCCAATCATCATAGAGCGGAGAGCTTCGAGCTTTACGGTAAAGGATTTACCGGCACCAGATTTAGCGAAGACGACGAGGTTTGCGTTCTCGAGAGAGAAGCGGTCGAAGATGACAAGGCCGTTGTTGTGCATATTGACGCCGTAGAGGATACCTTTTTCTTGGGTTAAGTCGGCGGAAGTAAAGGGGAAAGAAGTCGAGATGGCGCCAGTGTTCATATTACGGCGGATTTGGAGTTGGTCGGTACACTGAGGGAGACAGGATTGCATGCCTTGTTCTTGTTGGGAAGTGGCGACTTTCGAGAAAACCATTTGTTGACCGAAGAGAGTTTCGATTTTTTGTTGGACGAACTTTAGTTCTTCGAGGGAGTCCGCCCAGATTGTGACATAGAGACCGAAGCGGAAGAAACGTTCGGCGCCGACTTGGAGTTGGTCGCGGAGTTCTTCGGCGTCGTTGATTGCGGCTTCGAGTTCGGGGTCGCGGACTTTGCCTTTATCATTGTTGACGTTCATTGAAGCTTCGAGCTGGGTAACCTTTTTTCTGAGGTTTTTCATGACGACTTGGGTATCGACGGGGTAGATATACATTGAGACGTCGAGGACTTCGTCGATATTTATGATTGGGGAGAGCCAGCCGGTATAAAGAGTTCGGGGATAGCCGTAAATGTAGAGCGTGCGTCCGTATTTAGTCCCGAGGCGGAAATAGTCGGAATGGATTTCGATAGAGGAAGGAGAAATAAGGTCGCGGAGAGTCGTAATTCCCTGTTCGAAGGCGCGTTGGATTTCTAAATCTTCGGAGATTTGGGCCTGGGAGGCGATTTGGGCGGCGGAGAGTTGTTGAGTCTGTTTTTTTGCCATTATTTCGTTCCTTTCTTAACGTAAGTGGTTGCGAGCTTAGAAAAATCGACGAGCGGTTCGCGGACGGCGGTATCGGGGTTGTTAAAGTTATAATAAAGTTCGGCGAGCTCTTTAGTGTTGAGGCGGACGGAATGGATGCCGATTTGGAAAAGACCGGAGACGACGGAATCGACGCGGTTATTAAGCTCGGAGACGGCTTTTTCGTAAGTTGCGCGGTCGATACGGGTGGTGACGGTGGGTTTGGTGTTGGAGAGAGTAGCGAGGATGTTTTTGGTTTGTTGAACCTGTTTTTCTTGTTCGGCGGAGGAATAATAAGGGATAACGATAAAGAAGGATTTGTCCATAATGTTTGCTTCGGCGGCGAGGGCGTTGATGAAGTTAATATAATCGTCCATCAAAATACCGAGGAGCATATTGTCGTTGTTGCGGCGGATGTCGGAAAGTTTTTCGATATAGGGCCCGATGTCGACGCGCTGGGAACGGATAAGGATTTGGGTTGTAAAGTTTAGGGAGTTAAGGAGGTTTTGGTAAGAATATTCGACGCCTTCGCGTTCGGTTTCGGACATAAGGTCGAAGTTAATAGACTGGCAGGCGATAACGGCGCGGAAGGAGCCGTCTTTCATAATAACCATACCGTCGCGGAGTTCGGAGATAAGGAGAGTGGTTTGGGTTGAGCGTTCGTCGTCGGGGGTTGCTTGTTGCATTTGCATGGGGGCGCCGGAGGAGACGGGGGCAGCAGGAGAGACGCCGTTAATAACGGGTTGGGCGCCAGGGGCGCCTGCGTAGGCTTGGTTCGGGTATTGTTGGTTGGGGTAGTTATTAGGGTTCATATTCTCTCCTTAATGTAGGCTTATATAGACTTCTTTATCGTCGGCTTTACGAGACGCCTTACGCTTTTTTGCGACTTTACCGATTGTTTCGACGGACAAATCGTCGGTATGGGCAAGGGCGAGCATATCAGGGGCGGTTTTGAGCTGTTTGGGTTTTTGGGGCTTAGGCGGGGTAGGTTGAGGGGAGGTTTTTGAGGTGGCGGTTTTAAGGGTAACGGTCTTTGGGGCGATATAGGCGGAGCCGGGGGCTTGGTATTGTTCGGGGGCGGAAGCGGGGGTGGTGGTTGAGCTGCCGAAGACGGAAAGGTCGGCAGGGGAGGTTTTAGCGGCGGGGGAGACGGGCGAGGTCGGCTCGGGAGCGTAGTTTAGGAAGTTAGTTTCGGAGGATTTTATAGCTTCGCGCATTTTTTGGACGGCTTCGGCGTGGCGGTCGGAATCGGCTTCGGAAAGGGTTGATTGGAGACGTTGGGTTTGGTAAATGTCGAACATATCTGGGGTTGCGTTAGCCTCGGCGATAAATTCGTCGCGAACGGGGGAGACGCCGTCTTTGATTGAGAGGCCTTCAGAGTCGACAACGCTAGCGAGGAAGGAGAGACGACGAGAGGCGTCGTCGCTGGTGATGTTGCGAGTACGGACGGTCTCGACGATTTTAGGGGCGGTGATGACGATGGTTGATTCGCGTTGACCGGGGTTAAAGTAGCGGACTTTTGGCTTTCGGTAGAAGTTAATTAGGGCGGCGATATAGGTTTCCATAGGTTGATCCTTGCGGAGAGGGAGAGCGAGAATAACGAGAAAAATCGCAGGGATTAGAGGAATAATAAAGAAAATCATTAAAATCCCACCTTGGCTCAAAAAGAGCCAGCAGAGCGCTAAAAAGCCGGCGGCAATAAGCAGATAGATAAACTGGCGGAACCCAAAAGGACCGATTAGTTTATCGTCCGCCTCAACATCCTGAGGGACCTTATATTGAGCCATATATAATATATATTATAGCATATATATTATTATATGCGTAAGCCATAAGTTTTTTAATCTTCGGGGGCGAGACCAAGGTATTTCCTGATTTTTACCTTCATCGGGGCAAGGACGCCAGGTTCGGCTTTGGCGAGAGCAGCGCGTTGGTTCTTGGTAAAATCGAGGAACTTTTCGTGGGCAACTTCTTCGGAGCCATAGAGCTCTTTAAAGGTCGCTAGAAGAGCGTTAAAGGTATCGGTTTTCATATTGACGAGGTCGTTGGCGGTAAGTCCTTCGAGATAGCGTTTGGTCATTTCTTGGTGGACAGAGCGATTGCGCTCGAAGGCGGCGCGGTCGGAAGGTTTGTTGATTGTCCAGTTTCCGTCTTCGCCACATTTAAAGCCAGTTAAGAAGTTTAAAGTATTTGTAATCTGTTCGGAGCCGGCGGCGAAAGTCGGGAGGGCGGAGATAATCTGGGGGAGCATTTCGTTCATAATATCGATACGGGCGGCTTCGGCGCCTTCAGCGGAGCCAAAGTTTTCGGCGGTACAATATTCGTCGAGAGTTTCTTTCAAGCCACCATAGAAGGTTCGGTCGATTCCCTTTACGCCGGTACCACGAAGGAGGGTTTTAATATTGTATTTTGTTTTTATGCCGTTAGCGTCTTTTCCGGTCATAAACTCTTTATAGGTAACAAATTTTGAGCGTTGAGGGTCGTCGCCATCGGGATCCCAGTCGGTATAATGCCAAGTTTCGACGTTGATATGTTTGCCGAGGCGGGCGAGCTCGGGGTCGGCGTCTTTCATACCGAGGAGGTTAAGAGCGAGGGTGTTTGCAAAATCGCTACCGAGTTCGAGATATTCGTCCTTATCGAGATAAGAGCGGAGGTGGCGTTTGATTTGATCATAGTCGCCGCGCATGGCAAGAATGTTTTGGGAGGCGACGATACCCTCGATGTTTTTATTGTCGAGCATACTTTCGTATTGAGAAAGGACTTCTTTAGTGACTTGTTTAGAAAGATAGGTTGTATATTTTTGGGTAACGATTTTTCTTTCGCGTTCAATCGCTTCGTAGGAGTCGGCGATAACGGAGCTGACGGCGAGGTTTTTCTGTTCGACGGCTTGGATATATTCGGCAGTTCCCTCTTCGAGGTTGGAGCGGATATGGGCGTCGGCGCCGGCGCCTTCGAGAATAAGGCGGTTATAAGCTTCGAGGTCTTTAATCGTGCCATCGGCGTTGCGTTCGGCGGCGGCCTTAACGGCGTTATGGTAGAAGCGCTCGTCGGAGAGGGTGTTCGCGCGGGCGGCGGACATCTCGGTACGGAGGTTGAGGTAGTTTTGACCCTGGGAATAGGCGGCGCGAGAAAGTTCGGCGTCTTTAATGTTTTCCTGGTCGAGATAAGTTGACATAGAGTTCATGTGGTTATCCATACGCATGGTTGTCGCGCGGAGGCGAAGCTCGTCTTCACGGGTAAGAAACTCTTGTTTAAGGGCGGAATTACCGATGAGAGGTTTTTTGGCCTTTTCGTAAATCGGGCGACCGTTTTCATCGTAGCCGACGATTTTGAGATTGTCTTTAGCAGCGACAACGCGTTCGGCGGAGAGGGCTTTTAGACGGCGTTCGGCAGTCGCGAGACGGTCGGCGCGCTTAGCTTTATCTTCGGTTAGTTTAGCGTTCAAAGAGCCGCCAGAAAGCGGATTGAAGCGGCGTTTCATGTTGCGGGCGGTATATTCGGCGCGGGCGATATTACGTCTTTCTTCGGCATAACTCTTGAAGGCACCAAGAGGTTTGGCACTGGCGCGAGTAAGAGCGGCGGAAACTTGGCCAGGGATAGTTCCGGACATTTTAAGCATTGACCATGACATAAAGAGAGGGACGATTTTGACTGCCATACCGAGAATGAGTTGGATAGCGTCCTTAGCACTCGCGATAATGACCCAGCCGGCGAGAGAGGAGGCGCCGAAGAGGACGGCGAAGGCGGGGAAGAAAATGAGCATCTGGAGGAGGGCTGATTTCCATTTATTGAACCAGCTATTAGTATTCGGGAGGAGATAGCAGACGAAGGCAAGGGGAGAAATCATAATTAAGAGATAGATGAAGGCTTGGCGGGCGGCGACAGTAACGACGGCGACAACGACGGCGACAACTCCGCTTAAGAGGGCGGTCGCGATGACCCAGAAGAGGGCGCCGCCACCAGAGACGCCGATAGCGAGTCCGGCGATGACGGTGCTGCCGGCGGCGATGCCGACGAGATCGCCCCATTTGATGTTGGCGACTTCGGAAGTTCCGGCGAGCATGCCGGAGGCGAGAGTTTGTTCTTCGATGTTGGTGAAGATGCTACGGAGGGAGGTACCGAGAATGTTCGAGAGGTCAACGGCGAGGACGCAGATAATCCAGGAGAGGTTGACGAGAATGGCGGCGATGATGATTTTGGGGAGGGTAGATTTGATGCCGTAGTTGGAGATGCCGACGCCGGTGAGCTGGGAGATGATAATGATGAGAATGAAAATAATAAAGACGATGTTGGTGACGCCGCGGACGTAGCTCCAGACTTGGTAGATTGGGGAGGAGAGGTCGGAGACAAGGGGTTTTACGGTTAAGAAGTCGGTTAGAATGGAATAGACGCCGTCGATGATTTTGGCGAGAACGCCGGTTGAGGGGCAGACGAGCCAGCCGATGGCGCCGGTTTGGTCGTAGCAGGCGCTGTCGGAGGAGGTAGTGGAGTTGCTAGAGTTGGATTGTTGTTGGGACTGGGTGGATTGTTGCTGGTCAGATTGTTGTTGAGACTGGTCGGTTTGCTGTTGGGTTTGGGTGGATTGGTCGGTTTGTTCGGATTGTTCAGCGGGAGCGAAGGTAATAGGGGCGGCGGAGGCGGGAGAAACAGGGAGAAGAGAGAGGGCGGAGGCGGAGAAAATTGACAAAAATGCAAAAACGAGGCTTAAAAAAGCCTTTTTAAAGGGATTTTTGTTTTCATTTTTACGCTTAAGCATTAACACACTCATAAAAATTGACCCCTGTTAGGGATACTTTTTTCATTATAGCACGCTTAAGCGGTTATGTCAAGGGAGGATAGAGAGAAAAAATCGGTTTTTAGTTTATGGAAAAATATGATATTATTAAAGTATGAAACGGAAAATTTTAGCCTTTTTTGGGGCGGTTTTGATAACAGCGGGAATGATGAATTTTGGGATTAGCAGGGGGGCATGGGCGGGGGGATGTGATAAGACAATACTTGGAGGGATGGTGGCTTGGTATAATGGCTTGGAATGTGATCCTTCTAGCGGAATAAGTCCGAATAATTTTGCTACCGGTAAGATGCCAGAGACGATTGGGAAGATTGCGGGAAATGTTTTGCAAGATTTGTTCTTTGCCGTTGGGGTTTTAGCGGTTGGGTTTGGGATTTACGCAGGGTTTTTGATGATTACGGCGCAAGGAGATGTTGGTCAGACAGAGAGAGCAAAGAAGACGCTGACGAGGTCGATTATTGGATTAGTGATTGCGATTTTGGCGACGACGATTGTTGCGGTAATTAGGTTAATATTTTGGAAATAATTAAGGAGGAAAGATGGAGAGAGCTTTAAGAATATTGGCGGATGTACGTACTGATATAGAGAAGGAGTTGCCCAGTAAAGATGGATTCCAGATAAAAGAGGCGGTTACGGCCGCGCTGTTTATTATTGGGATTATAGCGGTGATAATGGTCATTTATTCGGGGATTTTATATATTACGGCGGTGGGGGACGCGGGGAAATTAGCGAAGGCGAAAAATTCGCTGATTTGGTCGATTGTTGGACTAGCGGTAGTGATTTTGTCTTATGCGATAGTGAGATTTGTGATTGGAGCGTTTTAGATGAAAAAGATTTTAGGGATTATTATTGGGGTTTTGGTGATGGTGGGGGCGGTGGTCCCGGGAGTTTGTTTTGCGGATTATAATACGGATTATTGCAACAAGTTGTCTTCTGATGAATTGAAGAAAGCGAACGGATGTGATTTGGGGAATAATTATCAGAATATCATTGGGGGTAAAGTTAGTGGACCGATTAACGTGATATTGTGGATTGTGGGGGTGCTGTCGGTAGTGATGATTATCTACGGAGGACTTTCTTATATGACTTCGGCGGGGGACGCGGCGAAAGTTAATAAGGCGAAGACGATTTTGATTTATTCGATCGTGGGGCTGATAATTGCGATTTTAGCGTATGCGATTGTGAATTTTGTAATTGGAAAAGTAGCTTAATTTACATTTAGTTTTCTGAAAAACTATTGCGCTTATTCTTAAATAATGATATTCTTAAAATAAGGTTATAAAAGAAAGGAAAACTAAATGAAGATATTAGAAAAAGTTAAAGTTCTCGTTTTTGCGAGTGTTTTAGCGATTGCGGGAGTTGCTGCGGTTTTGCCGGGGAGAGCGGTGTATGCTGGGATTCAAGATGGGGCGGACGTGACGAAGGAAGGAAATGAGCTAGGACAAGCTGGAGATTTGGAGACTACTGTTAAAAATGTGATTAATATAATTCTTTACGTAATTGGCATCGTTGCTGTCGTGATGATGATTTTTGGTGGTTTCCAATATATTACTTCAGCGGGAGATGCCGCAAAAGTTACGAAAGCGAAGAATACGATTCTTTACGGGGTTGTTGGTTTAGTGATTGCTATTCTTGCCTATGCGATTGTCAACTATGTCCTTGGTAGTCTTACTAATTAATAAAAAACGCAAAAAAAGAACCGCTCCGAGAGGGGCGGTTTTTTGATTTTGTTTTTGAGACGATAAAAAATGGTCAGGGTGATCGGACTTGAACCGACGACCTCAGCGTCCCGAACGCTGCGCGCTACCAACTGCGCCACACCCTGACTCAAGTATAATCATATCATATTTTCTTGATTTATGATAGAATAGATTTATAAAGGAGGAGAGATGTTGAGAAAAATGTTGTCGTTGGGGCTGGCGGGGGTAGTGGTTTTTCTTTCAATTCCCTATATTTCTGGAGGGGTCTCGGTTTTTATTGGGAAGTGGGCGTACGATTGGGGGGTTCCGGTTTATGTTTTAAAAATCATTTTAGTTGCGATTGTGGCGGTTTTGGTAGTTTTAGTGGCCAATCTTTTGAAAAAAATTGGGATTATTCTTGCGATTGCGTTTTTAGTGCTTTTAGTTTTCTTCCCTACTGTTTTAGATCAGCTAAATATTACGAGCGACCCGGAGGCGGTTATTACGTCGATTACGGAGACGGCGAAGGAAAATCGAGAGACGATCGTAACGGCGACGAAGGATTTGTTTTATCAGTCGGTTGCGTATGCGACGGAGGTAAACCCAGTACAGGCGTTTTCTGACTATGCGAAGGGAGAGGAGAGTTTTTGGTATTTGGCGGGGAGGGAGGAGAAAGTTGATTTTTCTCAAGAGATTTTTAAGGGGTATCGGTTGACGGAGACGAAGGAGATTGGGGAGTTTAAGGCGTATAGAATGGAGAAAGAAAAAACTAGCGCAGAATAAGAGAAAATGATATAATTTAGAGAGTTCTGGGTGTGGCGCAGTTGGTAGCGCACGCGCTTTGGGAGCGTGAGGTCGCAAGTTCGAGTCTTGTCACCCAGACCAAGTATTTAGCGATAAAAAATAAGACGGTAATAAAATCCGTCTTATTTTTATGATTAAAGTTTAGAGGACTTTAATTTTCTTCGGGGCTTCGACTTTTTCTTTTTCGAAAGTAATCGTTAGGACGCCATCGCGGAGCTCGGCTTTAACGGAGTTTTCGTCCTCGCGGACTTGAACCGGGAGAGCGATTGTTCGGGAGAACTCGCCCCAATAACATTCTTGGATATGCCAGCGGGTTGTATGTTCGTCTTCGCCGCCAGAGAGAACGCCAGAGATAGTTAAGATACTATCGTGGATTGAAACGTTTAAGTCGGACTTTTTAATTCCGGCGGTTCGCGCTTTAATTACTAAACTGTCGGCGGTTTCATAAACATCTACAGCGAGCTGTCCGGGAAACTCGTCGGCACTATCCCACCCATCATCCCCCTCGTCTGATGGTTCGACGGTTGTCTCTTCTTCGTCGGGCGCGGGCGCAGGAAGATCTTCTTCCTCTTCCATTATTGGCTCGGGCTCGATCATAGAGGTAGCGTCGTCTTCGAGGAAGGCGGCAGCTAATTCATCTTCCATCAGCATGTCATCGTTAGATTTACGAGCCATACTAGGTATTCCTCCACAATTATTGATATAATATAATTATATATAAGGTTAAAAACAAAAGCAATAGAGATTATGGTTTTTAGGGTAAAAAATACAACGTTTTTCCGGGATTTTTCGGTTTTTGACGTTCTCTGTATAGAGAAATGTCGGGGGTGTGGGGATAGGGGCGGGTTTTTATGTGAACGTTGTAAAAAATACATTTTTGAGCATTATAAGAACCATTGTCCGGTTTGTAAACGGGAGGTTAGAGGAGGGGTGTGTCGGGAGTGTCTAGGGGAGGGTCGTCGAGAGGGGTCGGAGGTTTGTTGGGAGGAGTCTAGAGAGAGGGGCGAGGTTTCTGAGAGGGAGAGGGGGAAAGGTAAGGAGGCGTATGAGGTTTTTTCCGGGCTGTTTTCGGTTGGGTTTAGGGACGAGATTATTGGGGAGATGGTTGAGGAATATAAGTATTATTCGGTTCGGGGGCTTTCGAGGGTTCTTGGGGAGATTTTAGAGAAGACGGCGATTAGGGAGCTTCGGAGGGAGGTTAAGGGATATAAAAATATTGTGGCGATTCCCTTGCCGACGTCGAGGAAGCATATTCGGGAGAGGGGGTTTGACCATACGGAGTTGATTTTAAGGAAGACGGGAGGAGTGAGGGTTTTGAGACTGCTGATTAGGGCGAAAGATACGACGCAAGTCGGGGCGAGCGAGAAGAAGCGGCTCGCGCAGGCGAAAGAGGCGTATAATCTGAACCCGAAGTATTTTGAGAAGGAGGCGGAGGGGGAGTTTAGGATTAGAGAGAAGTATCGAGGGATTTTAGGGGGGCCGGTGGTGTTATTTGATGATATTTGGACGACGGGGGCGTCGATGACAGAGGCAGCAAAAATCCTCAAGAGAATGGGGTTCTTGAGGATTTATGGGGTCGTTTTAGGGACAAATCGGAAAGGGAGGAAGCCGGAAATCCGACGCGGGGAAGTTTAGGTTTGTTTAGGCGCCGACGACGTTGAGGACGAAGTTGACGATTGAGTAGCTAAGGATGGTGATGATTAAACCGATAATAGCGTAGAGAATCGTGTTTTTTGCGTCGGTGACTTTTTTGGAGTCGCCAGCGGAGAGGGCGTATTTGATACCGCCGAAGATTAACATGATAACGGAAATGATACCGACGACATAGAGGATAGTGTTGGTGATGCCGGTAAAGACGCCGTTGCTACCGAGGAGCTCGGAAGGCATTTCGCTGGTTTTTGCGGCTTCGGCGCCCTCGCGGAGAGAATAAGCCATAACTTTTCCGGCGATAAGGGTAGTCGCAGTCGCGGCGCAGGTGAAGACCTGGGAAATATATTTAGATAAATTTTTCATTAAAAATCTCGCAGTTAATAATAACTTTTATCTATTATAGCACACTTAAGGTTAAAATGCAATAGGTTTTCATTTTTTGGAGGATTTGGTAGAATAGGGGATAGACGGAGGGTTACCCAAGTGGCTGAAGGGGACGGTTTGCTAAATCGTTAGTCTGGGGAAACCTGGAGCGGGAGTTCGAATCTCCCACCCTCCGCCATTGTAGACGAACAGCCTCATTTGAGGCATTTTTTATCTGTAAATCGGAGTTCGAACCTTTCATAAATTGGCTTTCCAGACTTTTGTATTC
>CAZMWH010000020.1:0-7470 GCA_964570115.1 uncultured Candidatus Saccharibacteria bacterium
CGGTGTGGATGTTTGGAACGCCAGAATAATCATAGTCGATATATTGAACCTGGACAATAACATAAACCGGGTCAGTTTTTGCTTCGTTTTCTTCGAGTTCAATTTCTTCGTCAGATTCCGGCGTAGTTCCGTCGAGACGCTGGACGGAAAGATCTTCGAAAAGCTCGAGATTGCGAATATTTAACTTGGTTTTTGTCCCATCGCCTAATAATTCTTTAGAAACGATAGTCTGAGGATCTCTAAGATAAGTTGAAGTATTCTCGACGTTCCAGCCACTAAACGGATAATCTACCCATCCGAAAACAATCCCAGAAGGCCACCCCTTAATCGTCTGACCAATTTTAACTCCAGAAATCGTATAACCCGCCTCTTTTCTTTCTCCATCGACTAAGAATCGGAGAAGATTAAGCCTATTCGACGCAAAGTCGAAAACTAAATCGTAGCTTCTTCTCTTAAAATAAACTTTTACCGCGCTCGTCCCGTCGGCTTTAACGGTCGTATCGCCCTCGGTTTTATCGAGCGTATAATAAGCGCCGTTTTTAAGTCCGGAAAGATAAGCATTAATTTCATCTTCAGAAAGAGAAATCTCGCTACCAGTTAATCCGGTTAGCTCATCATCGTCGACAAGTTTATACTCGCCCTCATCGTCTTCATTTTCTTTATAGATGAAAACTTTATAAGTAGTTTCCGCCGGGCTAAAAATCGGATAAAGATCAATATTCTCAGTAACCGCCGTTGAAAAATCAAATTCATTTCCATCTTTATCTTCCCAACCAGAAACTTCGTAACCAGCTCTTTCTGGCGTATTAGTTGGCTCGGCCGCTGCCCCCCCCTCCGCTACTTGCTGGCTAGAAAAGACGGTTGCCCCTAACCTGTCCTCACTCGCCATAAAATTAACGCGAAGGTCAGCTTTATCATATTTTGCCGTATAAGTTTTAGTTTCGAGATCTTCCGAAACGGTTTGGTCGCAAGTCCAAAAATCCGCTTCTTCTTCTCCGTCGAACCAGCCCCTAAAGACATAGCCGTCTTTTCCGAGCGCCTCAGGTTCATACAGACAATCGCCATCATAGACGATTTGTTGGGAAACTAACGTCCCCTCGTCAACAAAGGCAACAATCTTACGAGGTTCCTCCGCCTCGTCGGCAAATACTGGAGCATAAATTCCAGTCGCCGCAACAGAAAGCCCCGCAACAACTCCGAAGAGGCTTTTTGCTAACTTTTTCATTATTCTCCTTTAACCCACCAATTATTTTATAGATACCTCAATATATAGCGGAAAAGGTTCAGATTTGCAAGCATAGACGCTTTATTTTCTAATATATATAATATATAATGGCGACAGCCAGTAGCCGTACCTTAAAAGAAAGGGGGATAAAAATGAAAGTTTTTGATTTTGATGGGACGCTCTATCGCGGCGAATCGGTCGTTGATTTTTTCTTCTTTATGTTAAAGAAAAATCCGCTCCTTCTCTTTTTTCTCCCGGTTCTCGTCCCGACCGTAATAAAATATAAACTCGGCCGTCTCGAAATCGACGATTTAAGGAAAAGAGCGGATAAGTTCGCGTTCGGAATCCGGAAATATCGCCCTAAGGCGGAAAAATATATTGCCGAGTTCTGGCGGAAACAGAAAAAACGCCTCGACCTTAGACTTATTTCTCTCCTCAAACCCGGCGACGTTATTATCTCCGCCGCACCTCGCCCGCTTATCGAGCCAGTTGTTAAAGGATTTGGCGACGTCGTTCTAATCGCTTCCGAATTTTCTCTTGAGACCGGAAAATTCGGGTTTATCTGCATGGGTGAGAATAAGCTAAAAGCTTTCCGCGAAAAATTCGGCGCTACTGCTCGTATCTCTGTTTTTTATTCCGACTCCAACTATGATCTCCCGCTTGCGGAGATCGCTGATCGTTTTTATCTTTGTCCTCGTCCTTAGCCCCCGCGTTCGTCGCGAGGGTTTCTTTTTTATTACGGTTATGATAATATAAAAATATGAATCCTCTCGTTCGACTCGAAAATGTCGATAAGGCTTTTGGGAAGAAATATATAATCAAAGGTTTAAACCTCGACGTTTTTGACGGCGAGTTTTTAACGCTTCTCGGCCCTTCTGGTTGCGGAAAGACGACGGTTCTTCGCCTTGTCTCCGGTCTCGAAGAAGTTACGTCTGGGAAAGTTTTTCTCGACGGGAAAGACGTGACCAACGTCCCCGCCGCGAAGCGCGAAGTCAACACGATTTTTCAAAACTTCGCCCTCTTCCCCCACCTTTCCGTTTGGGAAAATATCAACTTTGGTTTAAAGATGAAGCGCGTCGATAAAAAGGAAGCCGCCCGCCGTATTCGTTCCGCAATTAACCTCGTAAAATTAAAAGGTTTCGAAGATCGTCTCCCGTCCCAGCTTTCCGGCGGTCAACAACAGCGCGTCGCCATCGCTCGCGGAATTGTGATGAAACATAAAATCCTTCTCCTCGACGAATCGCTTGCCTCGCTCGATTTAAAACTAAAAAGGGAAATGCAATTTGAACTAAAAAAACTCCAAGAAAAATTAAAAATGACTTTTCTCTACGTTACCCACGACCAAGATGAAGCCCTAACCATGTCCGACCGTATCGCAATTATGAACGCCGGAAAAATTGTCCAACTCGGAACTCCCGACGAAATCTACGAAAATCCAAAAAACGACTTTGTTAAAAGCTTTATTTCCGATATTGAGTTAATAAATTATAAAAAATCTCGCGCGGCTCGCGAAGAAAAAATAAAAAATGAAAAATAAACTAAGTTTATTTAAAATAATTTTTATTTTTCCCGCAATTTTTTATTGCCTCGCTCTAATTTTAATTCCAATTTTATATATTTTTTTCTTAAGTTTTCTAACCTCCGATTCTTACGGCGGTTTTACCTACGATTTTACGCTTAATAATTACGCCGAAATCTTCGACGGGACTTATATTTTAATGTTTTTAAAATCTTCCGGGATTGCTCTCGTCGTTACGTTTTTAGCGCTTTTAATTTCTTATCCTTTCGCGATATTTTTAATGGACAAAAACGAAAAAACGCGAAATTTCCTAATTAAACTCGTAATGATTCCGTTTTTAACTAATTCTTTAATCCGAACTTACGGCTGGATAATTTTGCTTAGAAAAAACGGGCTAATTAACTCCGCTTTAATCTCTGCCGGTCTAATTAACTCCCCGCTTTCCCTAATGTATAACACCCTTGGTATTATTATCGGTATGACTTATACTCTCCTTCCGTTTATGATTCTCCCAGTTTATTCCGCCGTTTCTAAAGTCGATCGGAACCTCGTTGCCGCGGCAAAAGACCTCGGCGCTTCGAAATGGAAAGTTTTTAAAGAAGTTTATTTTCCCCTAACACTCTCCGGCGCTTTTAACGGGAGTTTAATGGTTTTTATCCCCGCAATCGGCTATTTCTTTATTGCTGATATCCTCGGCGGCGGAAAAGTTATGATAATCGGAAACTTAATTAAAAACCAATTTTTGACCGCGAGAAACTGGCCCTTCGGCGCCGCGCTTTCCGTTTTTCTCCTTCTTTTAACTTTTGGTTTATTAAAAATCTATAAGAAAATCGGCGGAAAACTTAACGAACTCGGAGGGGCGTAAAAATGAATAATTTTAAAAAATATTTTTTCAGAAATTTATTTATTATTTTAGTTTTTATTTTTCTATTTTTTCCAATTTTTGTTTTAGTCCTTTATTCCTTTAATTCCTCGAAAATGAATATTCTTTTCGAAGGATTTACGTTTGATTGGTATATAAAACTTTTTCAAAATGAAAATCTCCTTGACGCGTTTAAAAATACAATTTTAATCGCCATAATTTCCACAATAATTTCTACAATTATCGGAACAATTTCTGCCGTCGGTCTAAAAAAATATAAATTTTTCGGGAAGGGAATTATCGAAAAATTAATTTATATTCCGATTGTAATGCCAGAAATTGTTTTAGGGATTGCGCTCCTTTCGAGTTTTACTTTAGTAAAACTCGAACTTGGGCTTTTTTCTGTTTTAATCGCCCATATCGCCTTCTCCGTTCCGTTCGTTATTACGAGCGTTGCCTCTAGCCTCGATAATCTCCCAAAGGAATACGAAGAAGCCGCCGAAGACCTCGGCGCTGGGAAGTTTAAATCTTTCTTTTATATTCTTCTCCCGCTCATCAAGCCTGGGATTGTTTCTGGCGCGCTTCTTAGTTTTACGCTTAGTCTCGACGACGTTGTCATTTCTTTCTTTACTGCCGGCCCCGGGACAAACACCCTCCCGCTTTATATTTATTCCGTTATTAAAACCGGAATTACGCCCGACGTCAACGCCCTAACGACGCTAATGCTAATTATAACCGCAACCATTTTAATAATTTCCGCTTTTTATCAGTCGCGAAAAATAACGTCTTTAGGAAAAAATAAATGAAAAAAAGATTTTATTTTTTAATTTTATTTATAGTTATTTTAATTTTTGGAATATTATTTTTAAATAATAAAAATAATATAAAAAATAATTATAAAAATGGCGAATTAAATGTTTTAAATTGGACGAGTTATATTCCCGACGACGTAATTTCTGATTTCGAAAAAGAATATAATATTAAGGTAAATTATGGGACATATTCCTCTAATGAGGAGCTTCTCGCAAAAGTTTCCAGCTCCGCTCCCGGGACTTATGATTTAATTTTTCCGAGTGATTATATGGTTGATTTATTAATCCAAAAAAATCTCCTTTCTCCGCTTGAAAAAAATAAAATAAAAAATATAAATAATATTTCCGAAATATTTTTAAATCAAATCTATGATAACGAAAATAAATATTCACTTCCGTTTTTATTGGCTTATACCGTTTTAATTTATGACACAGAAAAAATAAATGAAGAAATAAAATCATATCGCGATTTATTAAACGAAAAATATAAAAATAATATTATTATTCTCGACGACGAAAGAATTATTATCGGCGCCGCGCTTCTTGCTTCCGGTTCGGATATGAACTCAACCAATAATTTCGACCTTGATAAAGCCCTCGCCTATTTTAATAATTTAAAACCAAACCTCAAGGCTTTCGACTCTGACTCGCCAAAAACTTTTTTAATTACGAAAGAAACCGAAATCGGTCTAGTTTGGAACGCCGAGGCGACGCTCGCGAAGGCGGAAAACGAAAATCTAAAAATTGTTTTTCCTAGGGAGGGCTTTGCGCTTTCGATGGATAATTATTGTCTTCCGGTCGGCGCCAAAAACACCGAAAACGCCTATAAGTTTATCGACTTCCTCCTCCGCGACGATATTGCGGAGCGTATTGTTGAAGAATATCCCTACGTCTCGCCAATCGAAACTCTCGTCTCAAAAAACGAAACCGAGCTAAAAGAAATTTTAGAAAACGGAAGCTACGTTAAAAATGTCGGCGCCGAGATAAAAACTCTCGACCGACTTTGGGCGGAGTTTAAATAAAGTTTAAAAATCTTTCGCGCCTATGCTTGCGTCTAGAAAACGGACGGGATAAAATGTCCGTTAATGAAAGAGAAGAAGCAAAAGGCAGGTAAAATCAAAAACATTCTCACGAATGTTGCGGTTGGTGCCATTGCTGTCTTCGCCCTTACGCTCGCTGGCTTAAGGGTCTTCGGTTTTAAAACTTTTACGGTGATGTCTGGCTCGATGGAGCCGTTTTTTAAAACCGGTTCTCTAATTTATGTTAGTTCTGTTGACCCAAAAACGTTGAGGGGGGGGGACGTGATTACCTATCTTGTCAACGACAAAACCGTTGCCACTCATCGTATTGTTGAGGTTATTGAAGAAACCGACGATAACGGCGAAACCGTCCGTCGTTTCCGAACTAAAGGCGACGCTAACTCTGCCGCCGACGCGAAACTTGTCCACGAAAAAAATGTGGTTGGAAAATTTGCGCTCTCGCTCCCGTTCTTAGGTTATCTCGCATCTTATATCCAGCGCCCACCCGGAATCTATGTCGCAATTATTGTTGGAATGCTCCTTTTGATGGCTGTCTTTCTACCCGATACGGAGGTTAAGAAGAGAAAGGAGGAGAAGATATATCAGCAGTTTTCATAAATAAAAGCGCGTTAAGAGAAAAGATTTTCTTCTCTTCGCTCATTCTAATTGCTCTTTCGATTTTTTCCTCGACCTCGTCTCTGTCCTATTTTACGGACTCCGAATCGGTAATAAATAGTTTTAGCGTCGGCAATTCACGCGGAAGCCCAGCTTCCGACCCGCCCGAGGAAACACCCGACGGTGCTTCCGATCCCGCCGATCCAGTCGAGCCAGAAGCGTCCGAACCTAACCGCTCTGTCTCTTCGTCTCCGACCCGTTCGCTCGTAATTAGCGCCTCCGAGCCAGAGCCAGAACCCGAAGAACCAGAAGAACCCGCGTCCGAACCGGCGCCCGAAGTCGAATCTCCTGAAGCCTCTCCCGAACCGGAAGAAGAGCCGAAGGAGAGTAAAAAATCAACTAGATTATTAAATTATAAAAATAACGAAAGGAATATAAATGAATAAAATTTCTAAAACAAAAGTTTTAGCAATCACCGGCGTCCTCGGTCTTGGCGCTCTCGCCCTCGGCGCTGGAACGTTGGCGTATTTTACGGATACTGACAACGCAACCAATACCTTCACGGTCGGGAATGTTGATATTACGCTTAATGAAAAACAACGTGAAATCGATAATCACGGTAATAAAACGACCAATCTCGTAAATTTTGAACAGAGCAAAACTCTTTACCCAATCGTCGGTAGCGCTCAAGGCGAAAAAGATACTCTCAATATGCCTACTGCTAAAAACTACGTTGATAAAATCGTCACCGTAACTAATAATAATAGTAGTGATGCGTGGGTCCGCGCTTACTTCGCGATTCCGTCCGCGCTCGATAATGGCTATGAAACCTTTAACGCAAGCATTAACGCTCTCCACTTCAACTTCGGTAACGATGCTAGTGGTGCGTCTACCTTCGGAACGACTTGGAACTGGATGCACGACGGTAAATGGAATTACTTCGAAACTACTATCGGTGACGTAGCTTATAACGTCTACTTTGCCGACTATAAGGAAAAACTTCCTGCCGGAGAAACTACGACTCAGTTCGTCCAAGGTCTCTATCTTGACAAATCCATCGATATTAACGATGACGGTAACCTTACCTACGGCGCGAACAAAAAAGATCTAGGCTGGAGTGCTGACGACGAAATTAAATGCCCGGTCTTCGCAGTCGCCGTTCAGGCTGCTGGTTTCGACAATGCTAAAGATGCAATCGAAGCGGCTTTCGGCACTGAATATAACCCGTGGGGAACTACTGCCTCTAACTGGCAATAATATTAACTAAGGAGCTATAAAGATGTCTAAGCGGAAGTTTATCCTAATCTCTCTCGTCCTCGCGGTTCTCGCCGGGGCGGGGATTTGGGGGACTTCCGCTTACTTTGTCTCCGAAGAAAAAGTTCATAACATTATTACTTCCGGCGGTATTTCTATCGACC
>CAZMWH010000020.1:7570-15313 GCA_964570115.1 uncultured Candidatus Saccharibacteria bacterium
GTCTCCGAAGAAAAAGTTCATAACATTATTACTTCCGGCGGTATTTCTATCGACCTTCTCGAAGAAACGAGCGCTAAGGACAAAAACGGCGACCCCGTCCCGTTCTCCGATATTGAGAACGCGATGCCTGGCGAAACTTATTCAAAGATCCCGAAAGTAAAAAATACCGACTCCGGCGACGCTTGGGTTCGCATCAAAATCGAAAAAACCGTTCGTCTCGCCGATGGCTCAACCGCCGAAGTTCCGGAAGGCGCGCTCTTTCTCGACCTTAATACAGAAAACTGGCTCGAAAAAGATGGCTACTATTATTATTCTAAAATCTTAAAACCAACCGAAACGACCGAACCTCTCTTTACGACTCTAACTCTTAAAAAAGAGTTAGAAAACGAATTTATGGACGCGAAGTTTTCTCTCGACCTAACCGCCGAAGCTGTCCAAGTCGCAAATAACGGTTCGAGCGCTTTAACCGCGAACGGATGGGGAGAATAAAATGACGGAAAATATTGACCTGTTTAAAAATTTTAAAAACGTTTTTCCCGGCGACGTTCTAACTGAAGAAATCGAACTTAAAAATAATTTTTCCGAGTTCGACTTTATTAAAGTTTATCTCCGTGCCATCCCTCATTCCGAGGAAGAAAACCCTCTCGAAACTTATATTAAAGAAACCGAAACCGTCGAAACCTCGAACGATTTTCTTTCTCAGCTCTCTTTAAAAGTTTATAACGGCGACTCGCTAATTTTCTCCGCTTCTCCAAACGAAGCTGACGGACTTTCCGAAAACACTTATATCGGAACGCTAAAATCGGGCGAAGTAAAAACTCTTCGCGCCGAACTTTCCGTCCCGCTCGAACTTGGGAATGACTATCAAAATCGCGCCGGCGAAGTCGACTGGATTTTTTCCGTCGAAGGTTTTAATGAAGAAAAAGTAGAAACCGTTAAAACCGCCGACACTGGCTTTTTTATGAACGAAACTCTTTCTGCGCTTTCTTCCGCGTCGCTCCCGCTTTTTGGGATTTTCCTCGCCGGCTTTTTTGTTTTTCTCGTTTTTCGTCGCTTTTCTAAACGAAAATAATTTGTTATATTATTAGTAGATAATTGCGGAGGTAAAAATGAGTAAATTCGACGACCAATATCTCGATTTATGTAATAAGATTTTAACCGAAGGCGAACGAGTTGTTAATTATAAAGATAAATCCGACTCGTCCCGCTCAAAAGCCTCGTCTCTGACCATGCCCAACCACCTCGCTCAGGCTCAGCAAGAATCCGCGACCATCCGCATTCCGCATTATTTTCTTGAGTTCGACCTCTCCGAAGAGTTTCCGATTTTAACAACAAAATTCGTTGCCTTTAAAACCGCAGTTTTAGAAATGCTTTGGATTTGGCAAGTTCAAAGCAACAAGGTTAAATGGCTGACCGACCGCGGCGTTAAGATTTGGAACGAGTGGGAAGTCCCCGAAAACGGGATTTATTATGGGCGCGACTTTAAAAAACTTTACGCCGAAAAAGGCCTAAAAGAAAACCCCGTCGGGACAATCGGGACAGCCTACGGTTGGATTGTCAATCGTTATCAACTCACCCAAGGTCTTATCGAAACCTTAAAAAAAGATTCAACCAACCGCCGGATGGTGATGTCGCTTTGGCAGAATGAATGGTTGCCGACCGCCGCGTTGCCGAGTTGTGTCTGGAGTAATGAATGGATTGTTAGCGGGAAGCGCCTTAATTTAATGGTTCATTCCCGTTCTAACGACGCTCCGCTTGGGCTTCCCTTTAACATCACTCAGTACGCCGTTTTGCTCTCTCTAATCGCGAGAACCGTTGGGCTCGAACCCGGAAAAATGAGTTTTACAATTAACGACGCCCATATTTACGAAAACCAACTCGACGGGATTAAAGAACAAATGACCAAAAAACCGCTCCCCGCTCCGACGCTCTGGCTCAATCCCGAAAAAACCGATTTCTTCGACTTCGACAACTCTAAAGAATTAAAAGATATTCGCCTCGAAAATTACCAGCATCAAGGCAAAATAAAAATGCCAATCACGGCGTAGGAGCTTTATGTCGTTTAGTTTAATTGCTTGTATCGGAAAAAATAACGAGTTAGGAAAAAAAAATGGTCTAATTTTCAATCTTAAAGAAGATATGAAGTTTTTCCGCGAAAAAACTTCGGGTCATAAAGTTTTAATGGGGCGAAAAACTTTCGAAAGTATCGGTCGCCCACTTCCGAACCGCGAGAATTACGTTGCCTCGCGCGAGCCACTCGGCGAGCTCGAAACTTCCGGGAAAATTACCCGCGTTTCTGACCTCTCCGCTTTTATTAAAAAATATGAAAAGTCCCCCGAAAAAGTTTTTATTATCGGCGGGGCAAGTATCTATAAACAGTTTCTCCCCTTCGCCTCCGAGCTTTATTTAACAGAGGTCGAAGCAACCGATAAGGACGCTGACGCTTTCTTCCCGAACATAAACCGAACAAACACAGAGCGCGGAGCTTACCTCCGAAAAGTTTTAAAAACCTCCGAAGAAAATGGTATTAAGTTTAACTTTGTAAAATATACAAGAAAGGAAAAGATGAAAGACCCTGTTTTTAATTTAATCAAAAACGAAGAAACCCGCCAAAAAGAAGGGCTCGAACTAATCCCGAGCGAGAATTATGTTTCTAGAGCCGTTTTAGAAGCCGCCGGCTCGATTTTGACTAATAAATATTCCGAGGGCTATCCTAGCTTCGAGGGCGTCGGAAAAGACGGCGAATTTTGGCGTGAAGAGGAAATCGAAGAAAAAGTCTTAAAAAACTATCGTTATTATGGCGGCCAAGAAAACATCGACCGTATCGAACGGCTTGCGATTGAAAGGGCTTGTAAACTTTTTCACGCCGACCACGCCAACGTCCAGCCCCACTCTGGCGCCAACGCCAACGAAGCGGTCTATTGGGCATGGTGTGAACCCGGCGACAAAATCCTTGCGATGAATCTTTCTGCCGGTGGTCATCTCACCCACGGCTCGCCCGTTACTCGCTCCGCGCATATTTATAATTTTATTAGCTACGGTGTCAATGAGGACGGCGATATCGACTACGACGAACTCGAGAAAGTCGCCCTAAAAGAAAAACCGAAAATTATTCTAATCGGCTATTCCGCCTTTATGAAAATCCCTGATTTTAAACGGGTTAGAAAAATCGCCGATAAACTCGAAAATTGTCTCCTAATGGCGGATATGGCGCACGTTGCCGGGTTGATTGCTGGCGGGGTTCACCCCAATCCGCTCGACTTCGGGTTTAATGTTATGACAACCACGACCCACAAAACTCTACGCGGGCCTCGTGGCGGTCTTATTCTCTCGAAAGGAAACATCGCCTCCCCGCTCAAAAAACCCGAAAAAACTCTCGAAAACATCCCGATTTTAATCGACCGCTCCGTTTTTCCCGGAACCCAAGGCGGGCCGCTTGAACACATTATCGCCGCCAAAGCCGTCGCCTTTGGCGAAGCCCTAAAACCCGAGTTTAAGACCTATGCGAAAAATATCGTTAAAAATGCGAAGACCCTCGCTTCGGAGTTAAAGTCGCTCGGCTTTGTCCTCCAAGGCGGCGGAACCGAAAACCACCTTATCCTCGTTAATATGAAAAAAAGTTTCGGGATTGACGGGAAGTTCTATGAAAAAGCCCTCGACCGCGTCGGCTTAAACCTAAACGCCAACGCTGTCCCCGAAGACGCCGGCGGCGCTTTCCGCCCGTCTGGTGTCCGCCTCGGAACTCCCGCGATTACGACTCGCGGTCTCGGCGAAAAAGAAATGTTAAAAATCGCCGAATGGATGAAACGTGTCGCCGATATTTGTGTTGGGGTTGGGAGTGAAGAAAATCTCCCCGCCGCCGAAAAAGAACTCTCCGCCCTCCGCGAAGAAATAAAAACGCTCGCTCTTAGCTTTCCCGTCCCCGGGATTTAGAAAGTTCAAACTAGCCTAGCCTGCCCCGAGCCGCGTTGATTTTTTCCGCTTTTTGTGATATAATAAAAACAGGTTTTGTACCTTAATTTTTTAGAGAGGAGGGAGAAATGTGTATTTTGATATGTGTTTCTCTCCGGAAGCCGTCAAAGATCTCGCCGACATTCTTGGCTCGCTCGACGTCATCGAACTCGTAACCCCGAAAGACTTTAGCCTCCTGAAAAAGGACTGGCTGGCTCGCGAGAGCTTTTCTAACCCGACTTTTCTCTACGATACCGAACTGCTTGAAAAGGCAATGGATAAATCCGAGCTCCTTTTAGCGGCCGCCTCCCGATTTTCCGATTCGGTTTATCCCGAAACTGATGCCGACCGTGTCCTTTACCGGATTCTTAAAAAACGTGTAATGGACGCCAACTCGACCATCGTTCTCGCATCCGCAATCTTCCATCACGACGATCGCTGGGCGAAGAAAGCGGTTTTTGAGCGCTTTGACTGCCCCAGCGAAGAAACTCTTTCCGAGGTTAGCTCGGTTCTCCGCTCCGGCGGGAACGCTAAAACTCTCGCTCCGGACTTTAGCCCCTCGGCAGTTGACTGGTTGAAGAGTGACCGCAGCTACCTTAAGGATATGTCTTTCAACGCTACGGAAATTGCGAATAATTTCCAGTTCGTCCTCGACTACTACGGAATTAAGGGGTGGAACATCCGCCTCGATCCGAACTGCGCCGCGATTAACGTTAGCGAGAAAAGTAGTAGAGGCGAGAAGGAAATCATCATCCCGACCACCCGCGAGGTTAGCGGCTTAAAGCTTCTTGAACTGATTGGACACGAGCTTAACGCTCATCTCCGCGGCTTCGAGAACGCCTCCTGTTTCTTCGGCGAAGTTCTCCCGTCTGAGCTAAAGCCCTTGACCGCCATCTTCGCTAAATCCGGCAGTGCCGTGATGAACGAAGGCGTCGCGAAGTTCTCCGACTGGTCAATCTCTGGCGACTCCGCCTTGCCGACCCTTTACTACTGTGAAGCAATTCGTCTCGCCCTTTCCGGGAAGAGCTTTGCCGAGGTTAGCGAGGAGATTTACCGTTTGAAGCGCAACCGGAAAATCAAGCCGGAAAGCGCGCGTCGGACGACCTGGGACGTTGTCTATCGCGTTTTCCGCGGGATTTCCAATACCGAGAACCTCACCAGCTACGCTTTCACTAAAGATGCTGCTTATCTCATGGGCTGGCTAGACATCGTCAAAATGTCTAAGTCTTTCGAAGTTCCCGCCGCCGAGAAGACCGCGGTTTTCGACTTCTGTTCGCTCGACCGCGAGGAGATTAAAAAACTCCTTCAAGTCTTCCCGAACCTGACGCCGAAATACGACCGTTCCGTCATTCCGACCGTCTTGAGCCTGCTCCTCCTCTAACTTAAAACCGCTCGGTCTCCGGGCGGTTTCCTTTTTTCTAAAAATGTGATAGACTTGTCTTAAGTGGGGCGTTAGCTCAGCTGATAGAGCGCGGCATTCGCATTGCCGAGGTCGCGGGTTTGATTCCCGCACGCTCCACCAAAACCCACAAAATCCGATTATAAAAATCCGTAAAATCTGCGGATTTTATTTTATTTTTAAAAACTTTTATGCTAAAATAGAAACAATATGGAGGATAATACTAAAAAGAAAAAGGTTATTTTACCTATAGTAATAATTTCCGCTACTATAATTCTCGGGCTAATAATCTTCTTCGTCATCAAATTATTAACCGCGGAAAAAGGTCAGATTACTCTTCTCGTCGCCCCCGAAACAGCAGAGATAGAAATCGACGGAAAGGTTTACCGAAACGGGCTCTATACTCTCCCCGCTGGGAAACATTTTGCCTCAATTTCCGCCGAAGGTTTCTCAACGACCGAGTTCGACTTTGAGCTTGAAAACGGCGAATCACTTCCGCTTTTCGAGGCTCTCTCCGAAGAGACTGCGACTTTTTCCGAAAATGATTATGAAATCCTCTCTTTGATCGCTGATACCGCCCCGCTTATCAACAAGGTCAATCTCTATCGCCGCGCCCAGACAATCGAAACTATCCTCCCCCTAACTTACTCCGACTATAATGTTACTATTACCAACGAATCCGGTAACGAAAAATGCGAAGGCGCTTTCCTCTGTCTTGGCGTTAAAAACCTCGGCGATCTAACCGAAGATTCCGCCGTTGATTTAATTCGAGAGAAGGGCTATGACCCCGCTTTTTATAAAATACTTTACTCGGAGGCGGAAGAATGAACCTAAAATCCCTTAAAATCTATTTATTGGCTGTCGGTTTAGTTGTCGCTGGGGTGCTGAGCGCTTGCTACGTCGGTGCAAACTCAACTTTTTATGGTTTTAACGCCGAAAAAGAGTTCCTCTATACCCAAAATAAAGAATGGTGGACTGTTGGAGACGGCAGTAATAAAAACGGTTCCGCTCTCGCCGCCTTTGCGACCGTTGCATCCCATCTCAACAAAACCAAAATCACCCCTGCCGCCGTCGCGAAACTTGCTTATGAAAAGGGCTATTGGAACCTTTCCGGCGGTATCCCAACAAACCTCGTCGATAATCTCTTAAAAGAATATTCCAACGTTAAATCCGTCTCCTCTTCCGGTTCAAACATCTCCCAAAAAATTAGCCTTGTTGCCCAAGCTTTTACTAAAATGGAAAACGCCGCGGTCGTCGTCCGCGCGAACGGTGCTTCGCCGTTCAACACTTCTGAGGCGGGCGGTCATTACCTCGCCATTCTCGCTTATCGCTCCGACGGTCAAGTCCACGTTTACGATCCTGCGACCGAAGAACTTTCTTGGTATAGCGCAAAAAGCCTGTTTAGGAAAATGACCAAAAACAGTATGCTTTACGCGATTAGTTTTTCTGCGAGCGGAGACGATTTATCCGTCTTTACTCCGTCTAGGGCTCCCCAGCCAGTTTCCGAAGAAGAAATTACCATCGAGGTCGAAGACCCAGCTCAGCCCGAGACCGAAGACGACCCCGAGTCTCAAGACGAATCCCCGCTTATTCTCGATTTCTCAATCGACGAACCTACCGAACCAATTACCGAAGAAAAGTTTGACGGAAGCTCAGTTACTATCCTCGGTGATTCGATGATTGCGCGCTCAAATTCCGACCGCGAATACTCTGAAGCGACCAGTATGAGTTGGTATGTTAAATATTATAACGGTAAAGTCCTCTCCTCGCTCGCTGGCCTTAAAAACGCCCTTATTGACGGAACCGACGGCCTAACCTTTAGCGAGGGAATTGCTAAAATTAAAAATCTAAAAGCTGCGAACGTTCGCGATAATTTCGTTGTTGACTTAGGTAGTAATAACTGTACTTCCTCTGTTAAAGGTCGTTGCGGCGAACCAGCGGTTACCGACACTCAAGTCTCCGAACTCATTTCTGCCGTTCGTAGTAAAAACAAAAACGCCCGTATCTTCTTTGTCACAAACTACGTCGCGACCGAATCGCCGAAGTCAAAAACCGATTACTCAAAGCTCAAAGAAATTAACCGTAGCGTTTTTGAAAAAGCTGTTTCCGAGAACGAAAAAGTTTATCTAGTCGACTGGGCGGCGACAGTTAAGTCCCAAAGCTCCCCGTCTTATTATGTCCACGCCGAAGGCCATCCTACCGTTGCCGGCTCAAAAGCCCTCGGGAACCTCATCATCGAAACTGTCCAGTCCCACCTCGCCGAAGAAAGCGACACGACAAACTGCGACGTCAATCCGTCCGCCGCCAACTGCACTGCCGACGACGACCCCTCTTCTGACGACGGCGACACCGGTATCGAACCCGAAGGCGACCAATACTTCGATGATTTCTCC
>CAZMWH010000021.1:0-14995 GCA_964570115.1 uncultured Candidatus Saccharibacteria bacterium
TAGCGAGCCGCAATAAAATAAAAGCGCTTCTTTAGACGCATAACTTTAGTCATATGTTTATTATAACAAAAAATTGCCCTTTCGGGCAATTTTTTTACATTCTGATTTCGGCATCAACGCCAGCGGGGAGGGCGAGGTTCTGGAGAGACTCGATCGTCTTCGGGGTGGCGTTGGAGATGTCGATAAGGCGTTTATGAACCTTCATCTCGAAAGCTTCGCCGCCGGTTTTATAGACGTGTGGGGATTTAACGACGGTGAAAGTTGAACGTTTCGTCGGGAGAGGGACGGGACCGGAGACGGTGGCGCCGGTACGGATTGCAGTATCGACGATTTGTTTTGCGCTTTGGTCGATGACGCGGTGGTCATAGGCCTTCAAGCGGATACGGATTTTTAGACCTTCCGTAGCTTTTTCTGCCATAATAGGTTTCCTTTCTTTCTCGCAATCTTTTAAGTAAAGTTCTCGAGAAAAGATGATTATATTTGATATATAATATATATTATATACTATCTAGGATTTCTTCGCAAGATTTTTAAAATATTCGTGTTCGGCGGCGCGGTCGTACCAAAGGAAAATGAGAGCGATTAGAAGCCAAAATGGAATAAAGATAAAGGAAATTGTTGAGACTATTTTCATTTTCTTTACGTTATAGCCGCGAAGTTCCCATTTTTCGATTACGAAAGAGTCAATTAAGAACCACGGGAGACCGATAAAGATTTCTGAGACGAGGATACTGCCGCCGCCCCAAAGGAGAGCTTTGAGGAAAGTTAGTTCTTTAATTGAGAAGACGAGGACGAGACCGATAATAAGCCCGGCAATACCCCAAAGAAGAAGCGAACTTTTAAGGCGAGATTTGATAATCTGGCGGATTTCCAGTTCGGAAGGCTTCGCGGGTTTTTCCTTACTTTTTTCTTTAGTCATCCCAGTTAAATCCTTCGCCGAAATGGCCATAGCGGGCGGAGCGTTCGTAGATTGGGCGTTTTAAGTCGAGGTATTTAATAATGCCGTTCGGGGTTAAATCGTAGCCTTCGACTTCTTCGGGCTCGCCGTCGATGATAACGGTTTTTTCGAGCGGTTCGGCGACGCCGATGGCGTAAGCGAGACGGACGAAGACTTCTTTAGCGTTTCTTTTTCTCAGATAATCAACAGCGACACGACGAGCCATATAAGCCGCGGAACGGTCGACTTTTGAGGGGTCTTTACCAGAGAAGCAGCCGCCGCCAATAGGGATGCGCGGGCCGTAGTTATCGACGATTAACTTTCTCCCGGTTAAACCAGTGTCAGCTTCAAAACCGCCTTGAGACCAGTCGCCAGCGGGATTGAGGTGGAGCTTGATGCCGACAGGAGAGATGTTTTCCTGTTTAAGGAAAGCTTCGACGAGGGTTTTTAGCTCTTCTTTTTTAACGTTTTGGAACGAGACGACGATAGAGTCGATTTTATCGCCGTTTAGGGTGACCTGAGTCTTGCCGTCGAAAGGATGTTTCGCGTAAATAAACTTATTAAGACGGCGGGAGAGGACAACTTCGAGCGGGAGAAGCTCGGGGGTTTCTGCGGTTGCATAACCAATCATAATTCCTTGGTCGCCGGCGCCACCAGTATCGACGCCTTGGGCGATTTCGGGGGATTGTTTGACGATTTTAGTATGGACTTCGATTTTATCGTCGCCAGTAATACGTTTAACGATTTTTTCAACATTAACGTCGGCATCAGATACTTTTGAGGTTATTTCGCCGGTTACGAAAACAACGCCATGTCCCCCACAAGTTTCGGCGGCAACGCGCGCGTCGGGGTCTTTTTCGAGATAGGCGTCTAAGATTGCGTCGGAGATTTGGTCGCAAAGTTTATCAGGGTGTTTAGGCGAAACGCTTTCGGCGGTTCTATAAAAGGAATTCTGCTTCATCATGGTTTTATTATATCACGTGATACAATAGATATGTATGAAAATTGCGATTTTTACGGACGTTTTTTTAGAAGTCCCGGGCGGGATTCCGTCGTCAATCAAACAAGAGCGAGAGGCGCTCGAAAAAAGAGAGGACGAGGTTTATATATTTTGTCCGGGGTTTAGGACGGAGGGAGAAAGAGGAGTTAAAATAGTCCCGACGAATCGGTTTTTAAAGCCGAATGGAGCGCCGCTTTCGAAGCGTCCGAAAGTTGTCGCTAAATATATCTTAGAAAATTATCCGGAAATTAAGGAGTTCGACCTGTTTCACGTTCATTACGAGATGGGAACGAGTCTAGCGGGGCTTAAACTTGGGAAGGAATTGAAAATCCCAGTTATCCAGACAATGCACGGGCGGGAGGATTCGGCGGTGCAGACGAATTTACCTTTTGGACTAAAAACGATTGGCGCGAGTTTTTTAAACTTTCTTCATTCAAGAAGCCTTGAACATCGAATTAAAGTCAAGAGGGACAAGGGTGGAGTGGCGGCGACGTGGGCGCGGGCGAAGATGTTTGAAATTATGGTTAATCACGCGAACGCGGCGGACTATGTTTTAACGCCGAGCGAACATTTTAAGAGAAAGTTAGAGAGATATGGCGTAAAAAAGAAGATTTATGTTGTTCCGAACCGACTACCGGACGGGTTTTTAGTAAAAAAACCAAGAGTTAAAAAGTTCGAGGCGGGGGAGGAGCTAAAAATTATTTTTAGTTCGAGAGTTTCAAAAGAAAAGAATTTGATTTTACTTTTAAAAGCGCTGAAAAAGTTAGAAGAAGTGGGCGAGAATTATAAATATAAGTTAGAAGTGTTTGGGGACGGGAATGAGTTAAAGAGAGACGAGCGGTTCGCGAAGCGGAACGGGCTAAAGGTAAAGTTTTACGGGAAGACGAAGCGAGAGAAGATTATGGCGAGGCTCGACGTGGCGGATTTGGCGGCGACGCTGTCGTATAATTTTGATACGCAGGGGTTGACGATTTTGGAGGCGAGCGAGCGAGGAGTTCCGAGTTTAATAGTTGACCCGGAGTTAGCGGAAGGACTGCCGCGAGAGGGGCTTTTAATTGCGGAAAAGCCAACGGCGGAAGGGATTTTTAGAGAGCTAGAAAAGATTTTTGAAAGTCCAGAAATAATTGAGAAAAAGAGCCGAGTTTTATCTGAAAAAAGAGAGGAGAGAGGGCGGGGAGATTTGACTTTTTTAGAGTTCTGTGATAAAATAGGAGTATCGGCTAACTAATACATCTTAGGGAGGGATAGAGATGAAAAAGTATCACATCGCCGATATGCTGACCCTACTCCGGGCAATAATCGGAGTTGCAATTTTGAGTTTGACCTTTCTGATTCGAGAACCGATTACGGGAACGATTTTGATCCTGTTTGCGGTCGGAGAGTTGACGGACGCGCTCGACGGCGAGTTTGCACGGAGATATAAATATCCGCGCGATGGGATTGACAGGTGGTGGCGACGCTACAACGATAGCTACGACCTCTATCAGTACGAACTGAACGACATCTACGCTGATTTGATTATTGGCATCGCAACGCTGATTTATATCATCAGGTGGGTTGACCCGCTGGCTGGAGGCGTTTATTTCGGCGCCATGGCTGGCATTGGGCTGTTCGTCTTGATGACGACGGAGTCGCAAGATTTCCGGACATCGTATAGGTATGAAACCATCGAAGTCGTCGAGAGAATTCGCGAACACTTAATCCTGAGACGGAGAAGGTGGTACGCCTGGGGGCTGGCGATCATTACGCTGACGCTTATCGTCAACTCCGAGATTGCCGTCTGGGTGAAGGTTATCCTAGTTCTTCTCGGGATTTTCGTGGGGATTTATCTCGTTGAACTTAAACGCCCGACTCGACTCAAGGAAGACAAGACGCCGCTCTAAGGAGCGGCTTTTTTATGATTTAAAGAGGGCGGCGTTTAAAGATTCGAGCGGTTTTTTCGGATTATAGAGAGCAAAGGCGGAGATTTTCGCGGCGAGGCGTCCGTCCCAGAGCGAAATCGGGGAATATTCGGTTTTTTCCAGCTTAGTAGAGATAATTTTTCCGTTTTTAGCGGTGATGATTTTACCGTCGTGGAAGGTAAGAATAGAGACGGGATAGCTTAAAGTGAATTTATGGAGCGTTTCGAGAACGGGGAGGAGCGGCGAGGAGAGGAGCAACATCTTTGGATAATAAAGGGCGCGGAAGAGTTTTTGGAGCTGGGCGAGAGAAGCGAGGATAATAAGGTTTTCGTTGTCGATAAAGGCGTCGGCGTCGGGAGAAACGAGGTCGAGCGTATCGCGAGCGAGGACGGCCGGAGCTTTTATGGTTTTAAGGAGGTTAGAAATTGCGACGGCGGTTTCGGAGTTTTTCGAGAAATCGCCGAGAAAGAGGTTAAGGTCAGAAGAGGCGAGAGTAGCGGTAAGCTCGGGGGAAGGTTTAAAAGAGCCAGAAGCGGTCGCGGGGGTGAATTCGAGGTTTATAAGCGGGGGGAGTTTTGATTTTAAGGAGTCCGGGAGGACGGTTTTTAGGGTTTTGATTGGGAAAGAAGCAGTGAGAAATTCGGAGATTTTAATTTCGGTTGCGAACGAGGCGGAGTTGCCGCCGAGGACAACGAGGCTTCCGGATTTCTGTTCGGGGAAGTTCCACTCTAAATCTTTAAAGAGAGGAGAGGTTTGTTTTTGCCAATAAGCGAGGTTTTTCATAAAAGTCAGAGCGCGGAGCTGGACTCCGAAAGATTTAGGGTTATTGAGATAGGACAGTGGTCGGAACCGAGGTAGTGTTCATAGATTTCAGCGGAGGCGAGGGCGGGATTGAGAGTTTTAGAGATGAAAAAATAGTCAATCCGCCAGCCGACGTTATTTTTGCGAGCGTTGCCCCAATGAGACCACCAAGTATAGCGGGCGGAAGTTGGGAACTTTAGGCGGAAGGTGTCGATGAAACCGGCGGCGAGGAGGTTTTTGATGCCCTTGCGCTCCTCGTCGGTAAAGCCGGCGTTTTTGTGATTGGTTTTTGGGCGGGCAAGGTCGATTTCTTCGTTGGCGACGTTAAAATCGCCGCAAGTAACGACAGGTTTTTCTTTTTCGAGGGATTTTAGGAAGTTTAGAAACTCTGGGTCCCAAGTTTTTTCGCGAAGCTCGAGGCGGGAGAGGTCGGGCTTGCTGTTTGGGGTATAAACGTTTACTAGATAAAAATCATTTAAATCTAAATAGATAATTCTTCCCTCGTCTAATTTATTGTTAATTTTATAATTATTAAAGTTTATTTTTTTATTTACTAAAATTGCAGTTCCGGAATAGCCGAGTTTTTTTGCGGGGTTCCAGAGGATTTCGTAATCTTTAAAGATTGCGTTTTCTTTTTCGAGGTCAACTTGGGAGGGGGTGCATTTAATTTCTTGGAGACAGAGGACGTCGGGATATTCGCGTTCGAGAAAATCGACGAGTGCGCCTTTTTTCAAGACGGCGCGGAGACCGTTGACGTTCCAGGAAAAAAGTTTTAAAAGATTTTTTTCGGACATTAAAACCTCCCGCGTTCAAGGTCGCGTTTTTTAATGGTTTCGCGTTTATCGTATTTTTTCTTCCCTTTTCCAAGGGCGATGACGAGTTTAATATGGCGACCACCGGCGAGAAGTTTTGTCGGGACGATAGTGAAGCCGGATAGTTTTTGTTTCTCTAGTTCCCTGATTTGGCGTTTGGTCGCGAGGAGGCGAATATTCCGAGCGGTTTCCGCGCCGAGAGTAAGGTTGTTGAGCCAAAGCTCGCTATTTCTAATCGTAACAAAAGAGCCTTTGAGCTGGACGTGATGGTCGCGAATTAGGCGGACTTCGGGGCCAGCGAGGCTCATGCCGACCGTTAAACCGTCGCTAAGAGAATAATCGTAGGCGGCGCGACGATTTACGGTTACGCTAGAAATAGACTTTTTCTTTTTCATTATGCTATAATTATAACATATATGAAAATTGTGATTGCTTCGGATATATATTACCCGATGACGAATGGGGTGGCGGTGTTTGCGCATAATTTAGCGCAGCAGCTCGCGAAAAAGGGTCATAGAGTGATGGTGATTTGTCCGAGTTTTAAAGGAAAGAAACATATTACTCAACAGGGGAAGCTAAGGACGGTTTATCTTACGAGCGCAAGATTTCCGTTTTATCCCGACCAAATCGAGCCAGTTCCGGAGAAAAAATTGCTTTATCGCCACGGGATTTGGTTTGCGATTAACGCAGGGCGACAGGTCAAAAAGGCGCTGGATTGGTTTAAACCGGACATAATTCATATCCAGACAAACGAGCCGATTGCGATTGCGGCGCGGCATTACGCGCTGTCGAAAAATATTCCGTTTGTAACGACGGGTCATACTTTTCCGGATCAAGTTACTGACCAGTTTGAACTTTTGAAGCCGATTAAAAAACCGGCGGACGCGATTTTAAAGCGGTTCTTAGTTTCGTTTATGAAAAACTCCGAATATACAACGATGCCGACGGAGCTAGCAATTCAAGAATTAACGCCGGAGCCAAGCAAACGATTTAAGGTTCAAGTTGAGGCGGTTTCGAATGGGGTTGATTTGTCGAGTTTTAAGCCGGGGAGAGCAAAAGAATCGATTTATAAAAAATATAAAATCCCGAAGAATAAGAAAATTGCTCTTCATGTTGGGAGGATTGACGGAGATAAATCCGTTGATAGGGTAATTGATGCGTTCGAGCGAGTTTTAAGGAAGCGAGACGATATTATGCTTTTGATTGTCGGAGATGGGATTGCACGAGCGGATTTAGAGGAAATGACGCGGGCGCTAGGGATTGAGAAGAGCGTCCGGTTCTTAGGGCGGGTTTTACCGCCAGATTTAAACGAGATTTATAAACTAGCAGACGTTTTTGTTACAGCGAGTGAGATTGAGACTCAAGGTGTCGTGTTGATTGAAGCGGCGGCGACGGGTTTACCGTTGGTTGCTGTGGATGCGGGCGCCGTGGCGGCGATAGTTGTCGACGGAAAGAACGGTTTTCTTTGTAAACCGGGCGGAGATATTAAAGGTCTTGCGAAAGGGCTAGAGACGATTTTTGGCGATGCGGTTATCGCGAGGAGATTTTCGGCGGAAAGTCTGGAACTTTCGAAACAACACGATTTATCGCGTACAGTTAAACGATTTTTAGAGATTTATCAGGAAGCGATTAGGATTAAAGAATTAAAAAAGACTAAGCTTCAATAAACTGGCGGATTTTTTCGGCGATGAGTTTTGGGTCTTCATAAGTCATAATATGACCGGAGTTTTTGATGATTTCAACTTTAGCGTTTAGCTTGTTTGCGACGGGAGCTAACTTCTTTAGGCTAACGAGGCGGTCTTTATCGCCAAGAATAAAAAGACAATCTTTTTTAAAGTTAAAATCCGCAATTGAAAAACTAGAAGAGAACTTTGCGGAAGCCTTTAAGTCGCGGTTTGAGGAGAAGTCGGATTTTTTGGTTTTTGAGAGTGACCAAGCTTTCTTGCGGACGGACCTTTCTTTCCCCTTCCCGACGTAGAGATAGTTAAAAGTGATGTGGTCGATTGGGCGGTTAGGAAGAATAGTAATGAGCGAAGAAAGCGAGGCGAGGGGTTTTGAGACTTTAGAGACGATGGGCGAGAGGAGAATGAGTTTTTTGTTGATTAGGTCGGGATTTTTTTCGGCGAAAGCGGTACAGATGATTGAGCCCATACTATGGCCGACGAGAATAGGCTGGTTAATTTCGTTGACGGAGAGGTAGTTTTTTAGAAAATTAGAATAGCTTTCGGGAGAATAGTCGGGAAGTGAGTTGTTTTTTCCGGTTGGGGGGATTTCGGGAAGGAAAACTGGATAGCCGGCAGTTTTAAGAAAAGAAGCAATTTCTTCGAGACCTTTTGGTGAACCGCGAAAACCATGAACAAGAAGAAGTGGCGGACGAGATGAATGAGGTTTTTCTACCATTTTAAAGAGAACTCCGTGGTTTTTGAGTTAGAGGCGACGGAAAGTTTCCAGTAATTTCTTTCGGCGAGGGATTTAGCGATTGAAAGTCCGAGTCCGACGCCGGACTTCGACTTATCGACTTGATAAAAGCGGTCGAAAACGTGTTTTAGTTTTTCTTCGGGGATAGTCGCGCCGTCGTTTTTTAGCTTTAACTCTTTTTCCGAGACAGTAAGCCAGATTTTCCCGCCGGAGTACTTCAAAGCGTTGTCAAAAAGAATCCCAAAAAGTTCGGAGAAGTCGGTTTTGTTGAGCTTTAACTCCCAAGATTTCCCGGAGTTAGAAAGTTTAAAGCTAGATTTAAAGACGATTTTTTCTTTTTTCAAGCGAGGGGCGAAGGATTTTAGTTCGTTGGAAAGGAAATCTTTTAGGTTTAAGTCGGAGAGGACGATTTTTTCGGTAGAGATGTCGGTTTTGGCGAGAGTAAGGAGCTTTCCGTTGAGGTCGGAGAGTTTTTTGACTTCGAGGCTGACGTTATCGAGCCAATGGTTTCCGGAAATATCGGCGGCTTCGAGGTTAGCGGAGATAGCGGCGAGCGGGGTTTTAATTTCGTGGGAGGCGTTGGCGATAAAGAGTTTTTGGGCTTCGTAGGCTTCTTTAACGGGTTTAATGGCTTCTTCAGCGAGATAAGCGGAGATAATAAAGACGACAAGTTCAGTCGCGACGCCGGTCGCGATTAAAGTGAAGAGAAGAGAGCTGAGGGCTTTTTTGCGGTCAGATTTGACGTGTTCGTCGATAATGTTTTCGACTTCGGATGTATAGGCGGGAGCGTCGGAGGGGATAGGGCGGCGGTTAGCGGAGTTGCTGGCGGCGATTAAATAAACGGAAGTATAAGCGGCGAGGAGAACGACTGTCGTCAGAAGGAGGTTCGTTAGGATAAACTTGTGTTTTAGTTTTTTAAACATTAAAAATCCTTATTTTTGACTGGTGAGTTTATAGCCGAGGCCGCGAATGGTTTTTATTTCGACTTTCGATTTTAGCTCGAGGAGTTTTTTACGGAGATAGGAAACATAGACTTCAACGTAGTTGTCTTCGGCGAAGGCGTCAGCGCCCCAAACGTGGGCGAGAATGTTCTCTTTAGCCTTTACGACGTTCGGGGCTTTCATTAACATTTCGAGAATCCCGGCTTCTTTTTCGGTCAGCGTAAGCCCGTTTAAGGTTCGATTTTCTAAATCGAGAGTTAAATCTTCAAATTTTAAAGTTTTCTTTTCGGCGATAGGCGGACGGCGGACGAGGGCTTTTAGACGGGCAATCAGCTCAGAAGTTTTAAATGGCTTTGCGAGATAATCGTCGGCGCCAGTTTCGAGACCTTTGATTTTATCTTCGACTTCGCCGAGGGCGGATAGCATTATCACGGGAGTTTTAATTCCCTTTTTGCGAAGAGCGGAGAGAATATCGAGACCGGAGAGACTCGGTAGCATTACGTCAAGGACAATAGCATCGTAAGTTGGCTTTAAAGCGAGAGAGAGACCTTCTTCGCCGTCGGCAACCCAGTCGGCTTCGATATTAGATTTTTTGAGAAGATGGATGACGGCGTCGGCTAGAAATTTTTCGTCTTCGACATATAAAATTCTCATATATATTATTATACTCCATTTAGATTTCAAGTTTCTTTAATTTACAATATAGATTATAATTAGGAAATATAAAATAAAACTTAATTTTAAGGTTTTAAGAAAGACGAGAAGAAGAAATGACTAACGAAGAAATTTTAAAAGGACTTTCCGGAGTTTTTTATCTAGCAACGAGCGAAGACAGTCAGCCACACGTTCGACCGTTCGATAAGGCGGCGGAGGTCAACGGAAAAATCTATATCGCGACGAGCGCAAATAAAAGGGTTTTCCAACAAATTTTAGAAAATCCGAAAATTGAGATTTTTGCGCTGGGGGATTTTGGAGTGACACGATTTATGGCGGAAGCATACGAAGAGGATAACGAAAAAATTATTAAAGAAGCATACGCAAAAATGGAGAAGGATTTTTCGGAAGACAAGGTTGCGTTGAGGCTTGAAAGGATTAGAAAAGCCTAGGCTTTTAGGGGGTTTAAACCTTAGCCTCGCGAAGTTCTTTAAAGCGGGGGTATTCTTCGACGAGGACTTTAATACAGCCGGCGATAGGAATGGCGATGATAGCACCGAAAAGTCCGAAGATATAAGTTCCGATGGTGATGGCGACGAGAATGACGACGGGGGGGAGACGGAGAGCGTCGCCTTGGACTTTTGGAGCGATGATGTTGGCTTCGAGCTGACCGTAAACTAGATAGAATAAGAGCCAGACGACAGCGCCGGCGGGGCTACTGAAGGCGAGGAGGAGCGTCACGAGGAGACAGCCGATAATTTGACCGAACATCGGAATAAGATACATGGTTGCGGTGATGATGCCCATGGGGGCGGCGAGACCGGAGTTAAAGCCGAAAATTAAGGAGAGGATAAAGACGGCGAGGGTCGTAATGGCGCCGTCGAGGAGGGCAATCATAACTTGTTTTGAGAAGAAGGTCGAGACGACGCGCATCATTTTATAAACGGTTTCGCGGATTTCTTCGATAAAGGCGTCTTTACGCTTGCCCTCGAGGGTTCGCCAGAACTTTTCGAGAATGTCTGGACCTTCGAGGAGGAACAGTAAGGTTAAAACGAGAATGATGACGGCTTTAGCAAGGATGCCGAAGATAGCGGAGACGCTAGTAACGAGCGTACTCCCGAGGTTAGAGATAAAGCTAGAGGAGAAGGCTTCGAGGCTGGAGGAGATTTGGCCGCGGAGGTCGGAAATCCCGAAGTTTCTCCCAAATTCGTTTAAACCTTCGACGCCGCCGATAGTTTTTTCGAAAGTTTCGGGGAGCTGGGAGACAAACTTAACGGTTTCGTTGATTAAAACTGGAGCGATAATAGAGAAAATAATCCCGAGAACGAGAAGAATCCCGAGGTAGGCAAGAATGGAAGCGAGAGTGGTTTGCTTTTTCTTGCCGATCAGACGGTCAACTTTATTGGCGAGGGGTTTAATCGCGACGGAGAGGAGAGCAGCGACGCCGACGATAATTAACGCGTCTTTCGCGTAGAAAATAAAGGAGATGATTGCAACGAGTCCAAGAATAACGAGCCAAAAACGGATAAAGGTTTTTGTCTCGACTTCAACAATATATTTTTTTGCCATAATAGCATAACCTCCTTATATAATATATATTATATATTACTTTTGATAATAACGCGAGAGGAAATCGGATTTATATTCTTTAAAAGTTCCGTTTTTGAGAGTTTCGCGGATTTTATCGACGGTTTTAACGACGAAATATTCGTTATGGAGTGAGGCGAGGATTTTTCCGGTTATCTCGTCGGTACGGAAAAGATGGTGGAGATAACTTTTGGAAAAGTTTTGGCAGAGATAACAATCACATTCGCTATCGACAGGAGAAAAATCGGTTTTATATTTTGAGTTTTTAATATTGATGCGTCCGTCGGGCGTAAAGAGGGCGCCGTTTCTGGCGAGACGGGTTGGGCCGACGCAGTCGAAAGTATCGCAACCGAACTCGGCACCGATAAAGAGGTCGCGCGGTTCTTGACCCATACCGAGGAGATGACGTGGTTTTTTTTCAGGAAGGATTTTATTGACGACTTTTAACATTTCGTCCATGCCGTCGGCAGTAAAGACACCACCAATCCCAAAGCCGTCAACGGGTTTTTCGGCGGAGTATTTTGCGGAAGTTTCACGCAAGTCGAGAAAAGTTCCGCCCTGGACGACGGCATAGAGGAATTGCTCGGGTTCGTGGTTTTTTATAGCCAGGGATTTTAGCTCGTTATGTTTTTCGAGACAGCGGTCGAGCCAGCGATGGGTGCGGTGCATGGCGGAGGACATAGCATTTTTATTTTCAGATTTTGCGAGTTGGTCGAAAGCCATATGAATATCGGCGCCAATTTGCCATTGGGTTTCCATCGAAAGCTCGGGAGTCATTAGAAACTTATCGCCGTTTAGATAAGACTTAAAGAAAGCGCCCTCTTCGGTTATTTTTACGTCGGGAAGGGAGAAAATCTGGAAACCGCCGGAGTCAGTAAAGGTCGGCGCGTCCCAGGAGGAGAACTTCGCAAGACCGCCGGCTTGTTTAATTAACTCGGAGCCTGGGGTAAGGAAAAGGTGGTAGGTATTGGCGAGAATGGCTTGGGAGCCGAGGGATTTCATGTCGCGGAAAGTCAAGGCTTTTACGGTCGCGCGAGTCGCGGCGCCAACAAAGGCAGGGGTTTTAATTTCGCCGTGGGGGGTAATGATTTTGCCGACGCGGGCGAGTCCTTCGCGTTTTTCGATTTCAAATTTTAGCATATTAACATTGAATCTCCATAGCTAAGAAAATTATACTTGTTTTTAACTGCAAAATCATACGCCGGCTTTAGATTATCCCAGCCGGCAAAGGCGGCGGCGAGCATTAAAACGGTTGAGCGGGGAGCGTGGAAGTTCGTGAGGAGTGCGTCGATAATTTTAAACTCAAATCCGGGAAAGATAAAGATGTTGTCTTCGCCCTCGGTTTTTTTAGTTTTAGCGTAAAACTCAAGCGTGCGGGCGACGGTTGTCCCGACGGCGACGACCTTATGATTATTTTCTTTCGCGGATTTAATAGCTTTGAGAGTTTCGCGGGGGAGAGAAAACCATTCGGAGTGCATTTGATGATCTTCGACTTTATCGGAGCGAATTGGGAGGAAAGTCCCGAGACCGACGTGGAGGGTTAGATATTCTATTTTAACACCTTTGTTTTTAAGACGGTCGAGCAGGTCGGTCGTCATATTGAGCGAGGCGGTCGGAGCGGCGGCGGAGCCTATATTCTTCGCCCAAACGGTTTGGTAGCGAGATTTATCGGCTTTTTCGGCGTCGCGATGGAGATAAGGCGGGAGGGGGACGGTTCCGTAATCTTCGGTTAGGCGGTCGAGGTTGGTGTTTGATTTAACTAGGGCGATACCGCCGTCGAGGACTTTTTCAACGACAATTTTTTCGTTTGTTTTTCCGCCGAGAGAAGTTTTTTCAACGTTAAAGTCGAGAACAGTAAGGACGTCGCCAGAGTGGAGCTTTCCGCGATACATTACTTTGCGGAGTTCGGGATTAGTTTCGTGATGGTTTTCGAGGACGACTAGTTCCCTTTTGCGACCGTCGGGGAGCTCAGTAAAAAGGCGAGATTGCATAACTTTAGTATCGTTTAAAACTAAAACATCGCCGGGGGCTAAAAAATCGTCGAGATTTTTATAGAAGGAGTTTTTAACTGCGCCGGTTTTACGGTCGAGAACGAGCAGACGAGTTGAGCCGCGCTTTTCTGGCGGGAACTTTATAATTCGCTCTTCGGGGAGATTATAGTCAAAATCAGAAACTAGCATATTTTTATATTATCTCATATTTTTCTAATTTTGAAAAGAAAAAACCTCCCCCGAGAGGGAGAGGTTAGAATTTAACCCGGGAAAGCTAAGGTCTTTAGCTCGGATTCGAGCTTTTCCTCTGGCTTTTTCGGGGCGGGAGGGGTGAATGGTTCAAGTGTCAGCTTCGGGGTCAGTTTTTCTTCGACAGCGACTTCGGTCGGAACGGAAGCCGGTTCGGAGACGACTTTCTCGAAAACTGCTGAAATCTTTTTTAGATTATTGGCAGCGGTAAAGTCGGTCAGGTGAGCGGGATTATCATCGTCGTAGAGTTGCGCGAGCATCTTGTTCATCGACTGTTCGAGCTCCTCAAGCGCCTTAACGAGGCGACGGTTGTCTTCGATGATTGCGCGAACGAACTTCTTGCGCACCTTCGAATGTCTTAGCTCGTCGATCGCATCTTGGGTATTTTTATTGTAGACGGCGACGAAGCTGTTGAGTTGGTCGATGATGTAGTTGGGATTGTCGAGCTTGAGCGCTGGCAGGTAAATCTTAATCGAAGACAACGCTTCTTTTGCGTAGGCGTTTAGGTCGATTAGAGCCTGAAAATCCGTGTTGCCCAATCTCCTATCGGCAAGCTGGAATAACTCGCTAATCGAGACCGTCTCGTCTGCGTACGCGACGTAGTTGATACTGGGATAATCGTTCGGCAAGCTACACCGTTCGTCATAGGAAATGATTTCGCAAATCTGACTTTTCTTCGCATCTTGTTTGACGTGCGCTTTGTCTTGTTCGGCGTGTTCCTCAAGATTCTGAGCGATTTTTTCGACCTGGGTCCTTGCTATTGAAAAACAAAACTTCCAACTAGCGAAAAAGAGCGCTGCTGATGCCATCATTACGATGAAAAGCGACATAGTTCCCCCTCCTTTAAGGTACGTCTAATTAAACGACTTTGGCCATTATATCACATTTAGAGTTATTTTGCAAGAGTAACTAGTTTAAAAATTGCCAGAAGGTTTTATCCTTGGCGTCGAGGAGGGAGATGTTTTCGGCGAGGAGTTCGTCGCGGATTTTATCGGAAGTTTTATAATCCTTTTTTAGGCGGGCTTTTAGGCGAGCTTCGATTTTTTCCGCGAGGCGCGGAGTTAAATCTTCGGGAATGAGGTTTAACGCGAAAAGTTTTTCAATAAACTTCCAGTTGTCGAGGGTTAGTTCGCTAGCAACGGAGTCGATATGGGCGAAGGCGGCGGCGGAATTTAAATCGTTATTTAAAAGATCGAGAATCTTAGCTTCGAAGTTTCTATTTTTTGGGGATTTTTTGTTGCGAGCGGTTTCGGGAAGCTGGAAAAGGAGCGCGACGGAGTTACGCCAGTTTAGACGGCGGACTTTCGCGGAGATTAAATCTTCCCAGGTAAAGTTGCGCTCGTTATGATAAGAACCTTGATAAAGCCAAGTCTTAAAGTCAAAAACGGAAAAGCCTTTTTCCTCGATTTCGTCGAGAGTAATGATATTGCCACGGGATTTAGAGATTTTTTCGCCGTTGATTTTTAGAAAATTACAATGAAGCCAAAAGCGAGAGAGTTCCGAGCCGGTTTCGGCAAAGGTCTGGGCGATTTCGTTGGTGTGGTGGACGGGGATATGGTCGATACCGCCGGTATGAATGTCGATAGGGAGAGAGCCGAACTCTTTTTTGATGATGGTTGAACATTCGAGATGCCAGCCCGGATAACCTTGGCGACCGAGAAAATCCCAGCGCATAGCGTGCGCCTCGCCCGGCTGGATAAACTT
>CAZMWH010000022.1:0-14460 GCA_964570115.1 uncultured Candidatus Saccharibacteria bacterium
GCTCTCCGTAGAGAACGTCCGCCGCGTCAACCAAATCTCCCTGAAGCGCTCGATCATATTCCCCTCCAAACTCATACGGATTATCATCATTAACCACGATCAGATAATCCCGTTCCGGATTCAAAAGGTCAGAGATCTGGACTTCCGCCGACGTTTTCGTCGTAAACACGAAAATCGTTACGAAGACCAAGACAGCCCCGACCATCAGAAGAAACTTCTTCACGCTAGATCCCCTCACTTTCCAAATCTTAAAGTTCAAAAACCGGCAAATAGTTTCAACTATTATATCATAAATCTTCCCAATTTCAACTCTATATGGTATAATAGAAGAACAGGTTTTCCTGAATCTATTTTGGAGGTGTTCTTTACCATGAAGAAAGTCGTTTCTCTACTCGTCGCCATGTTCCTCATCGCTTCTCTATTCGTTGCCTTTGCTGAAGTTCCCGTTGAAGTCCTCGACAACCCCTATCTCGTCCTCGTCAACAAGACGACCAAACTGCCCAACGATTGGACGAATATGGTCAGTTTCAGCGTCGGGAAAAACTCCCTCGGCGAACTTTATATCGTCGAGTCTAAGGCTCTCGAAGCGTTTGAAGCCCTCCGCGCCTATCTCCTCGAAGAAAAAGGTGTCCAAATCGAGCTCGACAGCGTTTATCGCTCTCTCGAGGAGCAACAGGACATCTGGGACGCCTGGTCTGCCGACCCCGAAAAAGGAGTAGAATATTGCGAACAATATCTCGCCCCCGTTGGTTGTTCGGAGCATCACACCGGACTCGCCATCGACGTCTTTCTCGTCAAAGACGGCGAAATCATCCGCGACAACGACGCAATGATTGCCGAAACCGAAGCTTTCGCTAAAATTCATCAACACCTTGCTAAGTTCGGGTTCATTCTCCGCTATCTTCCCGAGAAAGAAGACATTACCGGGTATTCTTATGAGCCCTGGCATTTCCGCTACATCGGCAATCCCGCCCTCGCCCAATCAATCATGACCGCCAAAATCACCTTCGAAGAATATCACAACCTTCTCCAATCGACTTTCAACTAACATCAAAACCCCTCTCATGAGGGGTTATTTTTCGTTTATGGCGGAAGCGAGAGGATTCGAACCTCCGGAACGGTAAACCCGCTCACACGCTTTCCAAGCGTGCTCCTTAAACCACTCGGACACACTTCCGTATAAAAATAATTATATCAGATTTTCTCCTCAAAAACTAGTCTAAAAAATTCTCCGCCCTAAACTCAACAATCTTCCTTACTCGCTCCGTAATTTCCTTCTCAGTAATCTCCCCTCTCTCAACCGCCTCTTTAACCGCCGAAACCGCCTCTTCCTCATCTATCGGCATCAAAATCAAATCCACTCCCGCTTTAACCGCCAAAACCGCCGCCTCCCCGTCCGCATAATTATTTACTATCGCCCCCATATTCATTCCGTCCGTTACCACCAACCCCGAAAATCCCAACTTCTCCCTTAAAATCCCCGTTATTATTTCTCGCGATAAACTCGCCGGCATCCTATCCCCTGTTATCTCCGGTAAACTAATATGCCCAACCATTATCATCTTCGCCCCCGCCTCGACCGCCACCCGAAACGGGACCAACTCTTCCTCCTCTAGCTCCTCTAAACTTTTTTCAATAACCGGCAAATTATAATGCGAATCAACCGCCGTATCCCCGTGCCCCGGAAAGTGTTTATAAACTCCAACCACCCCGCCCTCCTCAATCCCCCTCTCTAAACTTACCCCCATCTCCGCCACCGTCTCCGCCTCCGCCGAAAAACTCCTCGTCCCAATCACCGTATTCTGCGGATTCGAATAAATATCTAAAACCGGCGCAAACGTCATATTCAGCCCTACCGCCTTAACCTGCGCTGCAATTTCCTTCCCCGTCTCTCGCGCCAACTCTAAATCTCCCGTCCTCCCAATCTCGTACATCTCCGGAATCTCCGAAAATCCCGTTGTCTCATAAAAATCAGAAATCCCCGCTAACCTCTGGACAATCCCTCCCTCCTGATCCGTTGCTAAAATCCGCGGCACCCCCGTCTTCTCATCTTCCTTTAAACTTAAGACTAGCTCCCGCGTCTCCTCTAACGTTCCCATATCCTTCCCCATCAAAATCAACCCACCTAAAGAAAGCTCCCGCACCTTCTCCGGATTTTGCGAAATAATCATCTGCCCAATCTTCTCCTCTAAACTCATTCCTTCTATTGCCCTTTTAATCAACTTCTCCTGCCCCTCCTCTTCCGTCATCTCTAAACTCTCCGTTTCTTTTTTAATAATTCCTAATTTCTCCCCATAAACCCCCAACCCGAAAAACACTACCCCGAACATTACCTCAAACACCAACACCAACCCTAAAACCCGCCTTAACTTTCCCGCTTCCTTATTCTTCCGAGTGATATTTTTCATGCACCTCCTTCAAATGAAAATCCGTTACGTGTGTATAAATCTGCGTCGTCGCAATATTCGCATGCCCCAGCATCGCCTGCACCGACCGAATGTCCGCCCCGTTCATCAACAAATCCGTCGCAAACGAATGACGTAAAGTATGCGGCGTAACGTGCTTCGTAATCCCAACCGCCCTCGCTCTCTTCTCTATAATCCGCTGGACAGAGCGCGGAGTCAACCTCCGAAAGTTTCCCGAATTATCAACCGCCTGAAGATGTTTTGAATTGTTTAAAAACAACGCCGGTAGCGAATCATGTCTTGTTGAAAGATAATCCTGAACTTTCTCCGCCGCCGCTTTCGAAATAAAAATCGGGCGGTCTTTACTTCCCTTCCCCCGAACAATAAACTCCCGCCGCTCTAGGTTTATCGAATCGCGATTTAACCCAACCAATTCCGAAACCCGTAGCCCCCCCGAAAACAAAAGCTCTAAAATCGCCCTGTCCCGAAAATCCGACTCTGTCTCCTCCGGAATTGCGTTTATCATCTCCTCAACTTCATCATAATGTAAAAAAGTCACCTGCTTTTTTATCGCCTTCGGCAAATCCACTAGCGACGGGTCTAAACTTTTTATCTCCCTCCGCGCCAGATATTTTAAAAACCCCCTTAACGCAATCAAATGATAGCTCTGGGTCAAAACCGAAAGCCCCTCGTCCCGAACCAAATTCGTATAACGATTTAGCTTTAACCTAAACTTTCTTAAAAGTTCCGGCGTAATATCCTCCGGAACTAAATCTCCTTCTCTTCCATCTTCCGCCTTAATTTCGCTCGCAATTTCCTCAAATCGCTCTAAATATCGCCCATAATTATCCGTCGTTTTCTTCGACCTCCCCTTCTCAACTTCCAAATGCTCCAAAAAATCCTGAATTAACTTCTCAACCGTCAACCTCTCTTTAGTCATAAAAATATTATATCATATTCATCAAGAAATCGCTAAAGCTAAAGATTATTGCCCCCGCAATCACCAAAGCCGGGCCCATCGGAATCATTTTTCCTCGTTTCTTTCTTAAAACTGCCAACAGAAGTCCTAAAGTATTCGCTAGTGCTAATTCTAAAAGCGCCAAAAACGGTTTTCCGAGCACCAAACTAATCGAAAGACATAAAACCCAGTCCCCTCCCCCCACCCATTTCTCTTTAGAAACCTTATATAATATATAATATATCCCCGCCAACAGCAAAACACTTATTCCTAAATCAACTAAACCTAAACTCCCTCGATAAATCTCAATCCCCGCAAAAATCATACTTAACGCCACCGTTACCCATAATAACTTCGCCGGCATTTCACCCCACTTCCCGTCATAAATCGCAATTATTCCCATAGTTGTAAAAATTACAACAACCAGCACAATCTCCACCACCGTCAGCCACAACTGTTCGCCAGTCATAAACCTATCCAAATATTTCATTCCAACCAGTCCTCCCAAAATCGCCCCTAAAATTTCGGAGCCGAACTCCGCGCTTCCTATTTTCTCCCCGCATCCCCTACATCTCCCTCTTAAAAATATCCAACTCAAAATCGGAACATTCTCAAACCACCTCAACTTCCGCCCGCAAAAAAGACACACGCTCCGCTTCCCTAAATCCTTCTTCCCCTCCGCCTTATATCGAATTCTCCACGCCTGGCAACACGCAAAACTCCCCAACGCCGCCCCTAACATCGCCCCAAAAGCAATAAAAATAACCATATTTTAATTATACTATATTAAATCGATGAAACTAATGAATAAATTGGCAGTAACGTCCCCGCAATCACTATCCCAATCAATCCCGCCATCACTACCATCAAAACCGGCTCAATCATCGTCGAAATATTCGCAATCTTCTCATCAAGCTCATTCTCATAAACCTCCGCCGCCTTCCCCAGCATCTCATCAATCTTACCCGACTGCTCCCCAATATTTATCATCTGAGGCACCAACGGTAAGAAATAATCTAGCCCCTCCAAGCTTCCCGAAAGCGCCTTCCCCGCTTTAACGTCTTCCGCCGCTTCGTTAATCTCCGTCTCTAAAACATAGTTCGCCGTCGCTTTCGAAGAAATATGCATCGCATCCAACATCGACACCCCCGTCCCGAGCAACATTTCCATCGTCCTCGCAAACCTCGTCATATAAAGTCGCTGAAACAATGTATTGAAAATCGGCATATTTAGCTTAAACTCCGCGAACACCCTCTTCCCCGCGTCAGTCTTAGAGAACGCCCGAATTGCCATTCCAATCACCACAAAAACCCCAATCACCACCCACCAGAAATTCGCAAAGAAATCAGAAACCCCAACCAAAAACTTCGTAATCTCCGGCAATTCCTTCCCCATATCCTCATAAAGTTTCCTCACTTCCGGAACCACCTCAATCATCATAAACGCCAAAACCACAATAATTACAACAAAGATAATTCCCGGATAAACCATCGCCCCTCGAATTTTAGAAATCATATTCGCGTCTTTCTCGTCCTGCGTCGCCAATCGCGTCAACGCCGTATCTAGCGTACCCGAGGCCTCACCCGCCGCGACTAGCGCGATATAAAGATCATTAAACACGTCCGGATGTTTTGCAAAGGAATCCGACAACGTCTTCCCCGCCTCAACACTCGCCGAAACGTCCTCAATCACCGCCTTCATCGCCTTCGAATTTGCCTGTTCCGCCGCCGTCTTTAAGCTTCTCGAAAGCGGCAACCCCGCCGCAATCAACGTCGCAAACTGTCGCGTAAAGATAATTCTCTCTTTCGTCGGAACTTTACTCTGAATTTTATCAAAAATCCCTCGGCTCCCCTCCTCGACCAACTTATCCGGAACATACCCCTGTTCAATCAACAACTTCCCCGCCGCTCGTTCGTTCTCCGCCTGAAGCGCACCCTTAACAACCTTCCCTGTCTTCTTCTCCGTCGCCCGATAATTATAACGCTTCATTCTAGCCTCTTAACATCCTATCAAAATCTTCTAAGCTAACCGCAAACTCTCTCGCATCATCATACGTTACCGTCCCGCCCTGGACTAACTTCGCAAGCGTCGCGTCCATCGTCTGCATCCCCTGGCTCGCCCCCGTCTGAATCATCGAGTCAATCTGGTGCGTCTTCCCGTCGCGAATTAACGCCCGAATTGCCGAGTTTGCAACCATAATCTCCGCCGCCGCAATCCTCCCCCCGCCAATCGTCGGGACCAGCCTTTGTGCGCAAATCGCCATCAAAATATTCGACAGTTGCGACCTAACCTGCGGTTGCTGATGCGCCGGAAAAACGTCAATCATCCTATCTATCGACTGCGCCGCCGAGTTCGTGTGCAACGTCGCAAACACTAAATGCCCCGTCTCCGCAATCGTAATCGCGCTCGAAATCGTCTCAAGGTCACGCATCTCCCCGAGTAGCACCACGTCCGGGTCTTCCCTCAGCGCCGACCTTAACGCCGCCGAGAACGAATAGGTGTCGTAGTGTACTTCCCTCTGGACAATCACTGACTTCTGCGACTTGTGCGTAAACTCAATCGGGTCCTCAATCGTAATAATATGTACCGCTTTTTCTCGGTTAATTTTATCAACTAACGCCGCGAGTGTCGTCGACTTACCCGAACCTGTCGGACCCGTAACTAAAACCAATCCTCGCGGATACTCAGAAAAACTTTCAATCACCGGCGGTAATCCCAACTCCGCCACTGTTTTAATCTTACTCGGAATTAAACGCAAAGCTAGCGCTAAGTTTCCTCTTTCGTGAAACGCGTTCGCCCTAAACCTTCCTAGTTCCCCAAACGCAAACGAATAGTCAAATTCCTTATCTTTAACTAAAATCTTCTGTTGCCCCTCGTCTAAGGTTGAAAATACCAACCCCTCAACCATCTGCGGCGTTAAAACCGGCAACCCCGACATCGCCAGAAGCTTCCCGTCAACCCTTAAAACCGGCGGCAACCCAACTTGAAGATGAATGTCCGAAGCATTCCTTCTAATACACTCTTCTAGTAAAGTCTCAATCCTAAGCCCACTATTTTGCATAATCTAATTTTACCATAATCATTACAAAAAATATATAACATTTAGCATCTATTTTTTCTAGCTAGTTTGGATTTTCTCCGAGCGAAGTGCGATTACTAATCGAGCGAGTAAGGAAAAAATCAAAATAGCAGAAAAAAATTACGCTAAATCACTCGCGACTCTGTCGACTTCGTTTATCGTCGTAATCCCCGACAGCGCCTTCAGCATCCCATCTTGCCTCATCGTAATCACCCCCTTCGCTTTCGCGACCTTCATAATATCCCCCGCCGTCGCCCGCGCCACAATCAACTTCTGGATATCCTCATCAACATCAATCGCCTCATAAAGCCCTGCTCGTCCGCCAAACCCGCCCGGCGCTTCTTTCGAGTCTATCCCTCGAACTAAAGTATAGCCTTTTGGATTGGCAATCGGTAACCCCGCATACCCCAAATCTTCCGACTTTGCCGGAACTTCCGCCTGAGTTTTCGGGAGCACGTTCGCCAAGAGCGAATTGATTTCTTTCGTTTCAACTTCCGTCGACATATATGCCTCCCGCTTCTCCGCCACCCGCCTTACTAGCCTCTGACCAATCACCGTATTCAGCGTTGACGCAATCAAAAACGGTTCAATCCCCATATCAAGAAGACGCGGCAAAATCCCCGCCGCCGAGTTCGTGTGCAGTGTCGAGAAAACCAAATGTCCGGTCAGCGCCGCTTGGACCGCCAGATTCGCCGTCTCACCATCACGAATCTCCCCGACCATCACCACGTCCGGGTCCTGACGCAAAATCGACCTCAGCCCCGACGCAAACGTCAACCCCGCATCCACATTAACCTGAATCTGGTTAACTCCGTCAATTTTATACTCAACCGGATCCTCTAGCGTGACAATATTTATCGCCTCAGATTTAATCTTCTTTATTAAAGCATATAACGTCGTCGACTTACCCGAACCTGTCGGACCCGAAGTCAAAATCATCCCGTTCGGTCGCGATATCCCCTTCATTACCGTCCTTAGCGCCCTCCCCGCCATTCCCATCCCCTCGACTTCCATCGTCGTCCCCGTCTTATCAAGTAAACGAATTACGACCTGCTCCCCCCAAACCACCGGAGAAATCGCAATACGCAAGTCGATTTCCTGCCCATCAACCGCCACCGTAAACTGACCGTCCTGCGGGACGCGATGCTCGTCAATCTTCAAATTCGACAAAATCTTAATCCTCGAAACCAGCGCCGGTTCAATCGCCTTCGGCAGTTCCATCACTTGCCTCAACACCCCATCAACCCGACACCTAATCACTAGCGAATTTTCTAGCGGCTCAATATGAATATCCGACGCTTTCGACTTCGCCGCAAAATCCAAAATCGTGTTTAACGCCTTAGAAATCGGCGAATCCTGATTTATCGTCTTAACCCCGCCCTGTTCCTTCGCCGCCGCCTCTTCGTTCGTCTGTTTAACTGCTCGCTTAATCGAAGAAAAATCGCTTCGATATTGCATCAAAACCGCGCGAATTCCATCTTCGCTCGCCATCACTGACCGAATCGGTTTTTTCGTCAACGTCGCCAAATAATCCGTCGCCTGAACGTTTGTTACGTCCAGCATCGCAATCGTCAACCGCCCGTCCTTCTCTCCTAGCGCCACCGCCATTGAACGCTCCGCTACGTCTTGCGTTAAGTTTAGTAGCGTCTCCTGCTCAATTGTTACATTTTTCAAATTCACATACGGCACCCCCATCACCACCGCCGTCGCGTGAGTTATCGCCTCCCCCGTAACATGCTTTTCCGTCGATAAAACCGAAAGTATTGGCTGTTTCGACTTCTCCGGGTCTCCTCGAATAACCTTAACTATATCCCCATCAACCAACCCCTCGTCCACCAAAAGACTAACCACCCTATCCTGCAAATCTCTTGTTAGGAGCGCCATCTACTCCCCCGTTCCGCTAGTATTCGTCCCCGTTCCAGTTCCACTCGTACTACTCGTTCCCGGCTCACTAGTCTGACTATTCAAAATATTCTGTTGATTAATTTCCCTAAACGTCCTGTCCACGTCGTCCTCCGACGTCTCCGAATTTGCTGTCGCTTTTCCCGCCTGTTCCTCGGCTTCCTCAATCGTTGCCGCGCCACAAACAATCTTCTCCGCCTCGTCAATCGTCCCGTCTTGGTTCTGATCAACACAATTCCCCACATAAACATCAACTGTCGGGTTTATCGCGCTATCATTAAACACTTCCGAATCCGGCACCGCCAGCCCCGTCAACTCATTCCCCACATATTTAAAACTCACCGTCTCCTCTTCTGGATTTCCCATCAACGAATCAACCAAAAAGTACGCCGCAATCGTCCCGATAATCGCTATTAACGCCGCCGTAATCAAATCAGACTTTTTCATCACTTACCCTCCTCCGTTCCCCCGTTCTTTTTTATCGTTCCATCGCCCTTAACCGTCTCCGTATATTCCTCTAGTCCAACTTCCTGTGTATAGAACGCCGTCGCTTTCGCAGAAAGGTTCAACTGCCCCCCAGTCCACTCAATCGTCGCCGTATTTATCTCAAAATCCCTAATCGACTTCTCAATATTCGACAAAACATTCTGTGTCGTATTTCCGTCCGCCTCAACCGTCAAATTAACTTCAATCGCGCCGAGCCCCGGAATATTCGTCTCAACTTCCCCGCCTGGCGATAACGACGTCGGTGTCCAACTCGAAATCTCAAAAATCTTATCCAAACTCGCCATCAACGCCAGCTCATTTTTATTCGCCGGTAGCGCGTCCGGAACCGCCCTTAGCGCCGAGCACATTCCAAACAACTTTGTATAATATTCCCTTAAATCTTCGTCCGGCGCGTTCGCCAACTTATCATTCCAAAACTCATAAGTATATTTCTCACCCGTCGTCTTATTATAACAAACCCCCGCCGTATCCCTCCCGACCGACTCTAAGTCCTCATTCTTCGCCATATCAATCAAAATCTGCGACCTTAAACTCCCCGAAACTTTGTTGACGTCCGTCTCGTTCGGATGACAAGTCTTTAAATCTCTTTCCGAATAAATCTTCCCCGTCGGTCGTTCGCACACCCCAACGTCACGAATCATATTCGAATATCCCTCAATCGCCTTATCTTTCTCACCGATAATCGTCGCGTTAAACTTAATATATTTTATAAAATATATCGCCAGCACCATACAAATCCCGAGAATCATACTCGCCGCCAAAACCGCCCCCAACATATTCTGCTGTGCCTTGCTAATCTTTAGTCTTTTACTAATAGAAATTTCTTGTGCCATTTTTATTTCTCTCCCTCAACATCTTCAGCTCTTTCCGCAAACATCTCCCCAATCTGAATAAACGAATCCGTCACGTTTGTCTTTCCTGTCGGAGCAATCGCCAACATGTGCTTATTGCTAAACTTAAACACTTCCTCGTTTAAATAAATTATTGCGTTAAACCTCAAAACTCTATCCCCACCCGTCTCAACCGCGTCTGTCGAATCACTAACCTGAATCCCCGGGTCTTGCGCCAGCTCACAACTATTCGTGCTTCCCCACTGCGGCGCCTCATTCCCCGTCACTACGCCCGAATATTTAATACACTGGCTCTCAAAATGTGGTACTCCGGAAATCGTCCCGTCGAGTTCCATCACTCTCCCCCCGCTCGCATTAGTCATAAAATACCAATCGTCCGCCTTGTTCGTCTGGTTAATTCTCGGCGTACGATAAATCCGAACTGCCTCGTCGCTTCCTTCCTCGCTCGTCGCTGCCTCGACTTCTTCCGCTAACGCCTCTTCATCAATCGTCGTCGCCGTCTCCTCAACCTTACTCGGGTCACAACCCTTCACGTTCTTCGCCCACAGCGCATAAATCGCCCCGTTCTCCGTCAACGCATTTCCGTTCTGAGTCTCAACAATACACCTCGTCGGAATTTCATTCCCATTCTCATCAACATAGCGCCCATAATCATATCTCATCAACGCAATCGACTTAGAAAACGCCTCAAGAACGCGATAGTTAATCTTCGGCTCTTCCCCCGCGTACGCCTGCGCCTCAAACGCCAGCGTATTTTCGTCCAAGTTTATATCTAGCGAAGAAACCGAAATCCTGTCTTCCCCCGTCGGAAGGAGCGTGTTTAAAATATTAAACACTCTCGATAAAACTTTCTTATTATTCCCAACTTCCTCTAACTTATTTAGCTGATCTTGGATCGTTAAGAGCTCATCTAGCCCGTCATATTCCCCCAAAACTTCCGACATCAACTTCAAAGACGAATCTTGGCTTGTCATTCTAATATCCTGCCCCGCCTTAATCGCAACTAAGAAAACTACCGCGCCAATCGCCGCCGCCGCAACCGTAAAACACAAGAAGAACACAAAGTTTCTCACCTTCTGGGCATGAATCATCTCCGCCTTAACGTCAGGAACAAGGTTAATCTCAAACATTATCTATCATTACTCCTTTCCGCCAGTCCAATCGCAACCGCAAACTCGCTCGCTACGTTCAGTAGCGCCTGTTGCTGTTCTGAAGTTACCCTAACCAGTTGCCACGGGTTCCCCTGAATTGTCGGCACTTCCGTCTTTGCCTCAATATATTCCGCAATAAACGGAATTGTCGCCGCAAATCCGGAAAGCACAATCCCGCCGACTTTCACATTCGTATATTTCCCCTGAAAGAACAAAACCGACTTCGTCAGCTCGCTCGCAAAACTCTCCAACGTCGAGTCGAGCGCCCTAAAAACCTGACCTTCAATTTTGTCTTGTGCTAATCCAAACTTAAGAATAAACTGTCGCGCCTGATCTTCCCTAACCGAAAGCGACCCCGCAACACTCTTAATTAAACTCTCAAACCCGCCCGGAATCGAACGCACCAACCTCGGCGCACCTTGATAAGTTACAATCAAATCCGTTGACCTCTCCCCAAGGTCAACAATCATTCTCGCGTCAACCACCCCCACCGGTTGCAAAGCTCTCGCGACCGCAATCGGCTCCGGCTCTAGCGCCACCACATTAAAGCCCATCCCCTCGATAAACTCCAACTGGCTCTCCGCATATTCAATCGCCGTCGAAGACACCAGAATCTCCGCCTTCGTCGGGTCGTTCGGACTCTGACCAAGAACAATAAAATCCGCCTTCGCCTCATCAATCGCCATCGGGATATACTGATCAAGCTGATACCTAACTGTCTTCTCAAGCGTCTTCGGGTCCCCGTTATCAACTTCCACAATCGTCGTAAACGTCTTCCTCGCCGGCAACCCCACCGCAATATTTTTCGTCTTAATCTGCGCCTCAGAAACCGCCGACATAATCAAATCCTGGAGCTTCTTCCTCCCCAGCTCGCTGTTATCCTGCATCGTCTTCTCGTCGACCGGCACATAAGCATATTTCTGGAGCGCCCAACCCTTCTGCGCGTCGCCGCTCAGTTGCACAATTCTGATCGAATTAGTCCCCATATCTAATGCGAAGAAATCGCCCACTCCATGCAATAATTTCATATTTTATATTATAAAGCTAATGTTTTTATTTTACAAGTTTATTTTTTCGCTAACCTAAGATGATAAAACCTTTCTACGTTCCCGTTCTTCCCCGAAAGCTCGTTGTCCCTCTTCCCTAAAATCAAAAATCCGTTTCGCTTTACCCACGTCTCAAACCGCCGAATAATCTCCCGCCTTAGTTTTTCATTCTTAACGACCCCCTTGTTCAACTCAAAATCTTCCGCCTCAAATTGCGGTTTTAACATCACTAAGAAGTCCGTCTTAAAACGTGCTAGGTTAATTTTAGCATAAGCGAGAACTTTTGTCAAGGATATAAACGAAACGTCCGCGAGAATCACCTCCGGCGCCTCAATAATAACCAAAGATTCGCCCACCCGTCCCCCCCCTTCTTTAAACCCCCTAAATCCTTCCGTATCTTTAGCTACTACGTTAAAAATATCCGTTTTCTCATATAGCTCAATCCTCGTATCAAACCTCAACGGCGCCTTCATCTGCCTCGTCCCTTTCTCAACCGCAATCACCTTCTCCGCCCCTCGCCTCAACGCATATTCCGTAAACCCGCCCGTCGAACTCCCAATATCGAGCACCGTCTTCCCCCGAAAATCAAAAGCAAAAGCTCGCGCCGCCCCCGCGAGCTTGTTTTCTGCTCTCGAAACAACCTTATTTTTTTCGTTCCCTATACGCATACGTTTCCGTATCAACAGAAATTACGTCGCCGGTCTTAATAAACGCCGGCACGCGAACGACTACCCCCGTCTCAAGCGTCGCGTCCTTCGTTACCGAAGTCGACGTGTCGCCCTTAACCGCGGTTTCGGTATAAGTAACGGTCAGCCAAAGATTTTTCGGAAGAACTAGGTTAATCGGAGTTCCGTTATAAAACTGAATCTCCATCTCGTCCCCGTCCTTCATAAAATCTTTCGCGTCCCCAACCATCTCCGCTAGAAGTTCATACTGCTCAAAGCTCTCCGGGTCCATAAAATAAAACTTTTCGTCATCTTTATAGAGATATTGAACTTTTCGCGTCGTAACTTCCGCCGGCTCAATTTTTTCCTGCCCCTTAAACGTCTTCGGAAGCAGTGCGCCAGTTATCAAGTTCTTCACTTTCACGTTTACAATCGACCCCCCTCGCCCCATCACTTTCTGGGAATACTCAACAACTTTATACGGCTGCCCCTCAAGCGTAATTAGAACGTTTTTCTTTAAATCCGTTGGACCATACATATCCTTAATTCTCCTTTTCGTGCGAGCGGGGAGAAAGTTCCGTTCGAAGAGGATCCGGACTTACGAGGAGGATTAGCGCGCGAGCCCCGCGACGGCGGGCGCTCGCGACGCGCCTCGAGAACGGACTTTCGACCGCAAGCGAGCAAAATGTTTTAATTTGTTGCTACAAATGGCAACAACGCTAGATGCCTTGCACGTTTAACCGCAACCGCCAATTGTCTCTGTTGCTTCGCCGTTAAACCAGTTTTCGCGCTCGCTTCAATTCGCCCATAAGGGTCTAGAAATCTTTGAAGCGTCTTGACGTCTCTATAATCAAAATAGAGCGTCGAGTCAACTTTAATTCTTCTCATATTTTCCTTTCAAGTTTTTTAAAATGGGATTTCCGATAGATCAATCTCTTCGTCGTCCGACGCAGAAGATGCTCCTCCCTCGTCTATATTTTCGCGGCTTCCGCCCTCGTCCCCACTATACGTCGTCGCCCCTCCGCGGCTTCCACCGTCTCTATCGCTTGCGCTCGAAGTAAAGTTAAAATCCTCAACCACAATTTCGACTCGCGAACGTTTCTGCCCGGTCGTCTTATCTTCCCAGGTTCTCTGGTCAAGCCGTCCCGAGACTAAAACTCCCGAACCTTTCTTCGCGTACTGACCAATCATCTCCCCCAACTTCCCCCAAGCCGAACAGTCAATAAACGAAACCGATTCTTGCTGCGCCCCGCTCGAGTCTCTAAAAACTCGGTTGACCGCAACGCTAAAGCTACAAACACTTGCTCCGTTTGGCGTTGTCCTCAAATCCGGGTCTCTTGTTAAGTTTCCGGTAATAATAGCTTTACTAAAGCCACGCATATTTATTCCTCCTCAGTGGTATTTTCTTCATCGTTTTGCTTTGCTCGGGGTTTCCTTGAACGCCTTTTCGCTTCAAATTTAAGCTTGCGTTCGTCAGTCGCAACCAGCAAATATCTCAAAACTTCATCCGTAATATTAAGGACGCTTGACATCTTCGCCGGCAAATCCGACGGTAGCTCCAGCTCCATATAATAATATACGGCATACTCTTGACCCTTAATCGAATAAGCGAGTTTCTTCTTTCCCTCGTTTAATTCTTTCGTAATCGTCCCTTCCCCCGAAGTAATCAAATCCTTGACTTTCTGGACGACCGGTTCCATATTCATCTCCAAATCCGGATGAATAAGAAGAGTCAGTTCGTATTGTTTCATACGTTTGCTCCTTTGGTTAACGGGAACGCGACAATCTTCCGTTCCCTGAGTTAATATCCCCTAAATTATATCACAGTCCCGCCAGATTATCAAATTCTTCTAGACTTTTTATCAACATATCTCTCGGCTTATTCCCGTTCTGCGG
>CAZMWH010000023.1:0-13417 GCA_964570115.1 uncultured Candidatus Saccharibacteria bacterium
TGTTCGGAAGAGATAAGCGCTGAAAGCATATTAAGCGCGAAGCCCACTCCAAGATTAGGATTCCCTATGAAGTCCCAGAGAGAAGATCTGGTTGATAGGTGCAAGGTGGAAGCGTAGCAATACGTGGAGCCGAAGCATACTAATAGACTCATCGCCTTTTTATGCTATGAACTTAGTCTAGCAATCGGTGCTTGATTATGATATGATAGTGCCGTATCGCGTCAATTAACAATCTAGTTTTAATGGATCCCAACCGACATTTCATTAGTAATTCGCGAGAAAGTACGGACATGTGCCGGACTTTCGAGCAGAACTTGCTTTTGACAGTTGGGGAACTTTTCTCTGAAAAGTGCCCCACGCATGAAATGCGAAATTGGTGTCCATACCGCTAGGGAAATACCTGTTCTCATTCCGAACACAGAAGTCAAGCCTAGTAGGGGCGATTATACTGCTCTGCGGGAAACTAGCAAGACGCCAATTTATGATTAAATCCTCCTTTACGGGAGGATTTTTTCTTATCTGTTCGACCTCTGTCGAGTTTCGGAGCTCGGCTCCGCGCTTCGTGTTTTTATCTACCTCTGTTCTATTCGCAAACTAGCTCAATTTTTATCTCGTAATCCGTCTTCCCGTACGGCTCGACCGGATAAATCTTCGCGTTGGTCTTATTCTTGTCGCAGGTATATCCCCCCGTAAAATATTTCTCAAAACTCGCGTATTTTTTATTGTTATAGAGCAGAAGCTGTCTCAAAAGAATCGGCGACAACCCCGTCGTCGTAAACTTTTTAAACGTTGCCTCTAAATCTTTCCCCTCCGAGTCGGCGATAAACTTATCATAATAATAATTTTCGTAATAATTCCTCGCCAAAAACTCAAATTTTCGCTCCGCAACCGTCTCTGGATTAAAATAAACCGTCACAAAAATCGACAACGCTACCATCACCGCCGAGACTAAAACCCCAATTGTAATAAATCGCCTCTCTTTGACCGGGTCGCTGTGTTTTTTTATTCGACTATTTATTTTTGCCTTCATCCTTATGCTTATTTTACCACAGATTGAGCTTCTATAAAAGTAGATTTTTCTTGCTTTTTCGCCCAATCTTTAGTATAATAAAAGGGAACGGTCTCGTAGTATAACGGTTAGTACAACGGGTTTTCATCCCGTCAATAGGAGTTCGACTCTCCTCGAGATCACCACTTGACAAAGTTTTAAAATATGTCCTAATCGGACTTATTTTTTTGTTTCTCTAAACTCTTTTTATGCTAAAATAATTCTATGAGCAAATTATTTAAACGTACAAAAATCCTAGCGACTATCGGCCCGGCGGTTATGTCCGAAGAAAAAATAACCGAGCTAATTATGGCGGGGGTAAACGGCTGCCGCTTGAACTTTTCTCATGGTAATTATCTTGAACGCGACCAACAAATTTCTTGGATTCGTAATGCTTCCGCGAAAAAGGGCCGCGCCGTCTCTATCCTCCAGGATCTCCAAGGCCCTAAAATCCGCCTCGGCGAGCTCAAAAATAACCGTCTCGACGTAAAAACCGGCGATGTTTTGACTTTAGATTACGATGTTAAGGAACACGACGGCGGGAAAACTCTCCCCGTCCAGTACAACCTCGCCGAAAAAGTAAAACTCGACGAACCGCTTTATATTTTCGACGGCAAAATAAAAACGAAAGTCATCGAAATCTCCTCGAAAACCGCGATTAAAGTCGAGGTCGAAAACGACGGCGTTCTAATGTCAAAAAAGGGCTTAAATCTCCCCGATACCGATTTTGGCGGCGATATCATAACCGAAAAAGATATGTCCGACATCGAATTTGGCGCCTCTCGCGATTTCGATTATGTCGCTCTTTCCTTTGTCCAGTCCGCCTCCGACATCGATAAGCTCCGCCAAATCCTCCTTTCTCACGGTTCCTCCGCTCAAATTATCGCTAAAATCGAGACGAAAAAAGCGATTGAGACCGATAAAAACCTCGAAGAAATCGTTAAAGCTAGCGACGGAATTATGGTCGCCCGCGGCGATATGGCGGTCGAAGCCGGCGCCGAAGTCGTCCCAATCGTCCAGAGAAAGCTCATCGCTCTCTGTCGCCATTATTCCAAACTCTGTATTGTCGCAACCCAGATGATGGGCAGTATGGTTGACAATCCCGAGCCGACCCGCGCCGAAGTCTCCGACGTCGCCAACGCCGTTATCCAGGGCGCCGACGCTGTAATGTTGTCCGACGAAACTGCGAACGGAAAATATCCGCTCGAAGCCGTTAAAGAGATGAAAAAGGTAATTTTATATACCCAGAACAACTCTAAAATTGCTCCCGTCGAAAAAGACCTCGAACCTGTTTCCGGACTTTCTAACTACGACGCAATCTCCTACGCCGTCGCCCGCCTTTCCGAACGCCTCGACGCCGACGTTATCGTCTGTCAAACCGCCTCTGGCGCGACTGCCGAAACCCTCGCCGCCCAACGTCCGAACATCCCGATTATCTCCGTTACCTCGAACTCTCGCGTCGCCTCCCAGCTCGCCCTAACTTACGCCAATGCCGCCTTTGTCCGCCCCTATTCCGAGGATTATGGCGTCGATCTCGCCCGCGAGCTTAAAAATACCGGCTACCTAAAGCCAAAAGACGGCGAAAAAGAGCTTCTCGCGGTCGTAATTTCCGGCTCAAAAGCCAAAATCTCTGGAACCGATACTATTAAAATTAGATACATTTAAGGGATACTTATGAATTTTCTAACCGTAAAAGATGTTAAACTTAGAAACCAGATTGTTCTCGTCCGCGTCGACTATAACGTCCCCCTCGACGAACAGGGAAACATAATTTCCGACTTCCGGATTCGCGCTTCGCTTCCAACCCTAAAGTTTCTCAAAGAAAAAGGCGCTAGAAAGATTATTCTCCTTTCTCATCTCGGCCGCCCCGACGGAAAAAAGGTTAAAGAGCTTTCCTTAAAGCCCGTCGCTTTCCGCCTCGCCGAACTTCTTCCCGAAGAAAAAGTCGAATTTGTCGACGATGTCTCCGGTCCCGACGTCGAAGATGCCGTAAACTCCCTTAAAAAAGGCGGGATTCTTCTCCTTGAAAATCTCCGTTTTTACCCTGGCGAAGAAAAAAATTCCGATGATTTTATCCGCGAAATAATCGACTCGACCGGCGCCGACATCTATGTCCAAGACGGTTTCGCCGTCATTCACCGCGCCCACGCCTCAACCTCCGCCGTCGCCAAACACCTCCCCGTTTACGCCGGACTTCTCTTAGAAAAAGAAATCTCCGCCCTCGACAATGCCTTAAAATCCCCGAAAAAGCCCCTCACGCTCGTCCTTGGTGGCGCGAAAGTCGAAGAAAAAACCCCTCTAATCTCCGCTTTTTCTAAAGTTGCCGATAAAATCCTCGTTGGCGGGAAAATCGCCGCCGACGGGCTTCCGAAAGAGATTTTAGAAAACCCGGCTTTGTCCGAGAAGCTCTATGTCGCCGAAGATTTTGATGAAGATTCCGCGGGGAATAAACTCGATATCGGCCCCCTCGCGACCGCAAAGTTCGCCGACGTGATTAAGGCCTCAAAAACCGTCATCTGGAACGGTCTCCTCGGAAAAGCTGAAGACACCGCGTTTTCGACTGGTTCCGAGTTTATCGCAAAAACTCTCGGCGAAACCGAAAATATAAACTCGATTATCCTCGGCGGCGATACAACCGGCTTTATTGAGAATCTTCTCGAAGATAATCCCGACTTAAAATATTCTCTCCTCAGTACCGGCGGCGGCGCCGCTCTTGAATTTCTTTCCGGAAACTCTCTCCCAGGATTGGAAGTGGTAGAGACGGCTGTCCGTTAGAGGGGATTCTCGGAGCCTACGGCCGCCCCGCCCCTTGGGACGCGGCGAGGGCGAAGCCCGACGAGCATAGGACGGCTCGTCCCCGTAACGACGGGCGACGAGAACGTCCGGTCCCGAAAACGGATAGACGTCGCTACTATTGCTTGACTTTTCGTTAATAGTATGCTATAATGAAGCCATAGCCTAGTTTTTAGGGAACTAAAAACTGGAGAACATTTACGGGAGGCTCTATTATGGGCAACAATTGTGTTAAGGGTCAAGAAGTCAAGCATCCCAGCGTCAAGATTCTCAGCGTCACCGAAACCGTTGAGTTCCGCATCAAGGAAGGGCCGACGAGCTTCGCGCTCGGACTCGCCAATATGTTGGCGAACGGTAACCCCAGCGACGAGATGATTGACGTATCGAACGCTGCCGCCCTGTTCATTCTCGAACTCGGCGACTATAAGCCGCTCCACGCTACGAACCGCGTCCCCGCTAGGTGTGGCGAAATCCCTGTCGGACTGATCGTCAAGGAAAAGAAGTTCAACGGAGATTCCAGTACGAACTTTTATCTCTCCGGCGTCGTCGCCGACAACTGCTACCTCAAGGAACTTCGCGGCTGTCCGTTTACGGCGAACTACGATTCCGAAAAGTCGAAGAACCCCAATGTCCGCTACGCCGGCGCCGTCGGCGTGACCATTAAGACTACGAACCTGGCCTGACCCCTCCCCGCTCCCTCGGGAGCTCAAGAGCCTTGGGCTCGCCCCGCTAGACTTTCTCTCTCCTCCCCCTCGAGAGAAAGCCCTAAGCGGGGCTTTTTCCTTATCTAAAAAATATGCTAAAATGCTTCTTCTGAATCAGAAAAAGCGAGAAATTCTTCCGTCCGGTCTTAATTTTAAAAAATAAAATCCGCTCCCGTAGGGGCGGAAAAGTTAAAACTGTAAATCCTTGAACTCTTCAAGGGGCTGAAGCAGAGACGGGTGAGATTTAGTCGTCGACAACAGTTCTTGAGCCTGTTTAATATCGGCCAGAAGCGCGCTGAGCGTGTTGTGGATTTGATAGAGTAACGATCCGAGCTCATCTTCGTGGAAAAAGAAACATTTTCCTAACCAGATCATATACCTCGCATCATCCAAAGTCCCGCCTGTCGTCGCGTTGTGAACCTCAAAAACTTCATTGAGCGACGAGGAAAGATTTTCTATAGCTGTTTCCGGAGTTACTCTAAAAAACGCATAAAGCGCTTCAAAGTCCAGCTTCTTCTTAGCGATAGCTCGTAACTTCTCAATCGGAACTTCCTTGTGTTTCTCTCTCTCGGTCAGTCCCAGCGCCGCATCGAACAACTTGAAATCTTCCCCGAGATTATGCTTGAGGTAGCTGAGAATAACTTTCTTCTGCTCCAGAGACAGCGAATCGTTTATCTCGGCAATATCCGCGTCTGAGGGTTTGTCGCAGTCGTAGTCGTAGTAGAAAATCTGATAATAAATCTTCCCGAAGTCCACCATAAAAAAACACCTCCTAAAGAGTTCTAGAATTGAAAAAGAGCTTCAAAATAGACACAAAAATTATAATAAATTTTTCTAAAAAAGTCAATTTTCGTTCTATTTCGCCCTCCTAAAATCCCCCTTTAAAATCCTAAAAAAATATGCTAAAATATTTCTCGAACTTATTTTTATTGTCTAAAAATTTAAAAAGGAAAATTTAAGGAAATTTATGGCCCAAGAAATTAAAGACCTCTCAAAATTCCGCAATATCGGGATTATCGCCCATATCGACGCGGGAAAAACGACGACTTCCGAGGCGATTCTCTATCGAACCGGATTAAAACATAAAATCGACCTCGTTAAAGGCGATACTGGCGGCGCGACGACCGACTGGATGGAACAGGAAAAGGAGCGCGGGATTACGATTACTTCTGCCGCGGTTACCGCTTACTGGAAAGGTCATAAAATCAACATCATCGACACTCCGGGTCATATCGACTTCACCGCTGAGGTCGAGCGTTCTTTGCGTGTCTTGGACGGCGCGGTCGTTGTCTTCGACGGAAAAATGGGTGTCGAGGCTCAGTCCGAAACCGTCTGGCGTCAGGCTACTAAATATGGCGTCCCCCGTATCTGTTTCGTTAATAAAATTAACCAAATCGGCGGCGACTTCTATAAATCCCTCGAGTCTATTCATAAAAGGCTTTCTAAAAACGCCGTTGCTGTCCATCTCCCAATCGGCTTCGAAAAAGATATCTGCGGCGTTGTCGACTTGATCGATATGAAGGCTTATACCTATAAAGACTATGCTGACCACGAGCTTACCGTCGGCGAAATTCCCGCTGATATGCTCGAAAAGGCGAAAAACGCCCGCGCGATTCTCGTCGAAGAAGCTGTCTCTGCCGACGAAAAGTTAATGGAAAAATATTTTAACGAAGGCGAAGAGGCGATCTCCGTTGATGAGTTGAAATATGCTCTTAGAAAGCGCGTTCTCGACGGCGATTTTTATCTCGTAACTGGCGGCGACGGACGTGGCGTTATCGTCGAAAAAGTCCTCGACCTCGTTACGGACTTCCTCCCCTCTCCGCTTGATCGCGACCAGGGTCAAACCGTCGGCACCAACCCGAAAACCGGCGACGAAGTCGTCCGAAAAGCCGACGAAAAAGAGCCCCTAACCGCTCTCGCCTTTAAAATCGCTTCCGACCCGTTCGTTGGAAAATTGATTTTCATCCGCGTTTACGCCGGCAAACTCGAATCCGGCTCCTATATCTTAAACGCAACGACCGGAAACAAAGAGCGCGTCGGACGTATCGTCCGTATGTTCGCTGATAAACGCGAAGAAATCTCTGAAGTTTCCGCTGGCGATATTGCCGCCGTTGTTGGTTTGAAAGATACAACGACCGGAACGACAATCTGCGACCCCGCTCACCCGATTCATCTCGAGTCTATCGAATTCCCCGATCCTCCTGTCTCTATTGCCGTCGAGCCGAAGACAAAAGCTGACCAAGAAAAAATGGCTTTAGGGTTAGCGAAACTCGCCGAAGAAGACCCGACTTTCCGCGTTCATACCGACGAAGAAACCGGTCAAACCATTATCTCCGGCATGGGTGAGCTCCATCTCGAGATTATTATCGACCGCTTAAAGCGCGAACATAACGTCGAGGCCAACACCGGCGCGCCTCAGGTCGCCTATCGCGAAACGATTCGCGGTACTGCCGAGGCTCAAGGTAAACACATCAAACAGTCCGGTGGTCGCGGTCAATACGGCGACGTTTGGGTTAAGTTCGAGCCGAACGAACCCGGAAAAGGCTTTGAGTTTATCGACATGATTAAGGGCGGTGTCGTCCCTCAGGAATACCGAAAACCCGTCCAACAGGGAATTGAAGAAACTCTTAACGGTGGCGTTATCGCTGGCTACCCTGTCGTCGACGTTAAAGCGACTCTCTATGACGGTTCATATCACGATGTCGACTCCTCCGAGCTCGCCTTTAAACTCGCCGGCGCCCTAGCGACCCGCGAAGGAATTAAAAAGGCGAATCCGGTTCTCCTCGAACCCGTAATGAAGCTCGAGATTACGACCCCCGAAGAGTTTATGGGCGATGTTATCGGCGATATTAACTCCCGCCGCGGCCGTATCGACGAAATGGAAGACCTCGCCGGCGGCTCGAAAGTCATCCGCGCTTTCTGTCCGCTCGGCAACCTCTTCGGCTATACTTCCGATTTGCGTTCTATGTCCCAAGGTCGCGCCGCGTCCTCGATGGAACTCTTTGCTTATGAAGAAGTCCCGCCCAATGTTGCGCAGGAAATCATAGAAAAAAGAAACGCGAAATAACCGCAAAAACAACCGCGAAAAACAAGCTAAAAAGACCCCGAAAGGGGTCTTTTCTCTTGACTTTTTATTCCGTTTGTGCTATAATGAAACCATAGTACATTAACAGGAGGGATTATAGTGAATCTGAAATCTGCCGTTGTTGCGCTCAAGTCCGCCGAGTATTTTCTGAAGAAATATGCTCCTCGCCTGACCGAAAGGCGTCTGGAAAAGATGTCGCTCTCGAAACTCGAACTATACGAGGATCTGACCGGCGCCAAGTGGAGCGGATTTTACCCCGTCGCCAGCTATATCGAAGACCTCTATTTCGAGGCGATCGGCCTCTATGGCGACGACAACATCTCGATTGGTATTCCTGAGGTCTACGACATCAAGGCGCTCTCCGAGCTGACCAATCGCTTTTCCGATGTCGAAGATCGACTCTGCAACCTGGCGCATTCCGTCTCTGTTGCCTGCAACAACAGGTTCATCGACACCTACCACCATTAAAATCTCCTCCCCTCTGCCTCCCTCCTCGGGAGGCTTTTTATTTTCTCCTCGTCGCTATCGCAAACCTCTTAAACTTATCTCCGCTTGAATACGACGGGAAATTTTCGCTTTTAACCGTGTCTATTTTTGGGTTTAAGATATTTTCCTCTAAAACCCCGCTGTCTAAAAACTGCTCCGTCGCAACCTCCGATAGCCCTCTCCCTCCAAACTTAAAAATCGGATAATTAACCGCGTGCGGAGAAAAATATAAAGCTAAATCTCTCGCCTCGCTCCCGAACTTCTCTTTAAAATACTCAATAAACTTCTTCGCCCCCTCCTGCTCAATATTATGCCTCCCCGCGTGAAGCAACCCTAAAATCCCCCGTTTCTCGTCGAACACAACGACCCCTAAACAATCCGCGAGCGGTAAAAATAGCCCAATTTTCGAATCTCTCGTTACTAATCCGTCCGAAACTAAAATTTCCCCCTCCGGATTTTCAATCGCATAATCACCTAGATTTTCCTCTGTTATCTCCCGATAATCCGTAAAATCCTTCCTCTCGTCATAAATCGTCCGAACTCGCGCCAACCGACTTTCCGAATTATGAAAACTCAAACCTAGTTTCCTCTGATTTTCGATTATTTCGCTCTCCTTCTCTCCGCTCTCCCTGAAAAACCTCATATTCCCGTCGCTAGTTTCCGAAATCCCGACCTCGACTTTACCCCTAAATAAAACTTTCTTAATCATACTTAAAAATATTTTACCACATAAAGCAAGTTTTTCCTATTAGCTATCCCAAAATCCGCCCCCTACCTCTATAAAAGTTTTCTTGACAATTTTCTTTTACAGAAGTAAACCAAGGGGGTTAAAAATTGACTTTTTCTCTAATCTGTGATATAATAAAAAGATTACATAGAAAGGGGGATTTTTTATGACGAGCCTAGCTCGGCGAATTTCCGAATATCCCGACCGCCTCGCTGCCGCCCTAAAAACCTATTCCAATACCCCAGACGCTAGTACCTTTAAACTCTCTGGAAAACCCGACACGATCGCCTCGGAAATTTCCGAACTCTCCAAAAACTTCCGCAACTACGAACTCTCTCTGACCTACTCGAGAAGAATCCTGCGCGAGCTTCTTGATTCAATGAAAAAAGATCGCGATTGTCTGAGTTCTGTGTTCTCCGGCAAGTCCCTGACTCTCGTCAACTCCCAGCTCGCTCAATCTATCGCTCTCACCGAGTATCTCTTAAGAGAGATTGAGTCCCAGCTCTCGACCGTCTCCTCCGCCAAAAAAGCCCTAAAAGCCGCCGAAGCCTCCAGCTCTCTCGCCGACTTTCTTAATTTCCAGCATGAACTTTCATCTCTCAGCTTTCTTCGCCAACTTTCCGTCAAGAAGGTTGAAGAGGTTGAAGAAAAAATGGGTCGCCTCTAGGGCGACCCTTTTTAAAGTTCTCACATACTGACGTTAAAGAGACTCCGAAGTTCGTTAACGATGACCTCGACCGTCGCCGAAATACACGCCGCCTCATTCAGACCCGACAAAGACTTCAGCGCCTCTGTCGAGCTTGTTTCGTAGGCAATCGTATAGACCGGAACTCCGAGCGCTTGAACCATCGGCGCAATCTGTTTGAGACTATAACCAGTGTTAGTTTCGCCATCGGTCAAAACAAACAACATCATCTGGGCATCGGGGATTTCCGCTCTTGCGTCGAGGAGCATTTTCAGTCCTACCGCCGTTGCGGAATAAGTCGCCGTATTTCCTCCGGGAGACAATCCCTTGACCGCGCCCGAGAAATATGCGCGTTGCTTGTTGTCAAACTTCCCGATATCAAGGTCGATATAAACTCGGTCGTCATAGGAAACTAGCCCTATATAGTTCTCCGAGTCGATATACTGAATCGTATCAAGAAGCGATTGCTTCAAGGAGTTGATTCTTCTGCCGTTCATCGATCCGGAAATATCTGCGACGAAAACCGCAACAACCGGTCGTCCGCCGTTTTTATTCTTTTTCCAAATCGCTTGCGCCGAGAAATAATCGCCTCCGGAAAGTCCATCGTCTTGCCCCTCGAAATCTTCGTAGAGGTTAAACCCCTTCTTTGTCGCTAGGCTTTGCGCCTCCTCCCCTAAGCAATAATCTGTAAAGAGTCTTAAGGCTTCTTGTTTCTCCTCGTCGACGTAATCAAAGGTAATGACGGGGTGGTCATGTCTAAACCCAACCGGCGTATAGACATAATCAGACAACTCCTTGTTCAGAACATACGCCTGCGCCTCCATCGCCATCGCGTCAACAATCCCTTTTTTCGCGCTCTCGCGCATGACTGCCGTTGTATAAGCGGCGACCGGCGCGATTTTTTGATATTCAATCAACTTTGCGACTGCCGTCTCCGACAGGGGGTTATTCTGATCGAACGCGTAAAGCATCTGCGAAAGCATATTCAACCCCGTCGAACTCGTATAAGGATTTGTCACGGCGAAGATCAATTCGCCGTCTAGCGCGGCGCTAAGGATTCCGCTGACAGTTATTTCGCCATGTTTCTCAACATAGGCATTATAAGCTGCTCGTTTCATCAAAATCCCCGCAGTATTCTCGACCAACCGCTCGGTTAGAACGGTCGTCCGAAATCCTCGACTCTGGAGCATTTCGCCCCAAGCCCCGCAAGACGGGATAAAGGCGTCCGGTCGATAATCCCCATCGACCATATACGTTACCGTCTCGCCGCTTGCGATTTTTCGAACACTAATCCCGACTGTTTTTCCGTTCGAGAGCGTAACTCTCTGACGGTTAAAACTTGTCGCGACTATGTTCAGCCAATCATCTGGCGCGTTCTCGTTCGAAAGTTCGGTCGCCGTCGCAATCTCGACGACAACATCGGCGTTCGCCCTTGTCGTCAGGGGAAAAGTCGAAATGTCTGCAAGCGCGGCGGTCGTCGTGAAATCGAGGTCGGTGTCGAGCTTCGGTTCCTTGTGGGTCGGCTTGATGTTGGCAAAATAAGCGGAAACTTCCTGCGCCGCGTCATCATAGCTGAGCTGTCCGCGACTGGCCGTCTCTTTCTCGTCATCCCCGCATCCCGCGAGCAACAGAGTGAGCGCCAGTGCCAAAATCGCTGCGATTATCTTCTTCATCGTCATCTTCGTTCTCCTCCTTCAAAAATGCCTGAATTGTTTGGCGATAATCCCTGATCTTCCGAGAGATATGTGTAATATCTCCCTCTCCGCTATTGATAAACTCCGCGATGTTGATTAAGACCCCCTCGGCCTCATCGAGAAGTTTTCTGTTGTCGTTCAGCGTCGTCTCAATTTTCCCCAAAAACGCTACCTCTCCTCCTGCAATCTGGAAATTGATTGCCTTCCTGACCCCGAGACAAATTGCGTTCTCGACGTCTTGGAGCAGGTCGCGCGTTTCGTTCAGTGAAGCGGTCGAGTTGTTGACTTCGAGTAGTTGTTCAAGTCGATCCTGAAGGCTATTCATCTCGTCGAGTTGCGCGAGGATTCTTTTGTAGGAAATCCTTAAAGAGTCAGAAATGTGGGACTCTGATCCCAATCGGCTCTTCAGGTACCCATAAATCTCCTCTGGTGTGTCGAGCTTCTCGATCAGTTTCCGGCTCTTAACTGCCTTGTGCTTCTTGCTGGCGGCTGTCTCCCCCCTCGCTTGTAATCGTGCCTTCCGGTACTTCAGGAAAATGTAAACCGTCGCCGCAATCATAATCAAAGTCCCGATTGTCATTGCAACAATTGCGCTCCTGTAACCGGAATAATGCCGTTGAATGATCATCCTCGTTTTATCAACGGTTACAATAGAGACAAGTCGAGCGACAAACGCGACTGTAATGATTGAGTCAGCAAGTCCAAGGATTAGGAATGTCCTCTCTTTGCCATTCATGATTCTCCCCCTTTCTCTATAAAATCAGTCTGTTAAAGTAATAAGAGGCCCTTCGCCTCTCTATTTCATATTATACTATCTCATAGGGGTAAAGTCAAATTAACTGCTAAACTAAACAACTTTTATTGACTTTTTATCAAAAGTATGCTATAATGAAAGCATAAACCTGTTTTTGCACCTTTAGAGAAAGGAGGAATGATGTATGTCCGATTATTCCTTTAACCCCTGTAAGCCCTGCTATGGCTGCCGAATCGACGATAAAACTGGTGACGTTTATGTTGACAACTATACTTTCGCTCGCGACTATGTCTGGTACGAATTGAACAAAGTTATCCAAAACGCCCAGAGAAACTACAAGCACGCTCATCCCAACGATTATCTCCAGCTCGGCAGACCTTTCGCCGTAGGGCTGGTTTCTAGCCTGAAACGCGAGGCGATTAAGTCTCCCGGAGATAGCCAGATGTATCGCGCTCTTCTGCTCGTTCTGACCAGAGGCTCGACCAGAGGTTATTATACCGGTCAGGTAGACCCGACCTATGACGTTAATAAGCGCCTTGCGATTCATTAAAAGGAGGAAGACTTATGGAATCCACTGCTATTCAGGAAATCCCCATGAAGACCAACGACATTCGCAACAAGGTCAATGCGACCGCCTCCGACGAGGCTTGGGGCGAAGTCAACGCAAGATTGGATGACCATTCCGCGACCTACGAATTTGTCGTGGAAGTTTGGCGCCGGAGGGCTACCTCTGATGCTGAAGTTATCATTCAAAACCGCTTGCAGGGCACGGACAACTCGACCTACTCCGAGGTCTACGGAATCGCTCTCCGCTCCCTTGAAGGGGCGAACGCCATCAAAGGCGGGCCTCTGGAGAATTGCGGCGAAACCGTTTTCTACGATGTCTATCTCGCGACCCTCGACTCGATTCTCGAGGAGAGAAATGTTCGTATTATCGCTCCCCGGAACCTGCGCTTCTTCGGCGAACCGGAAGAGCGGCCTCATAAGTTCTAGGTTTATCATTCCGATTCTTTCCCCGCTCCCTCTGGAGCACGCCCCGCTTGAAAAAGCGGGGCTTTACTTTGTCTTTAAAATGGTATAAAATAATCTTGTAGAGTCTCCGGAGCTGGTTTTTATTAGTGCTCTTGAGAATTATAATAAAAAAGGAGAAAAGAAAGAATGGCTAATTTTGACCGTTCAAAGCCCCACATTAACGTCGGTACCATGGGTCACGTTGACCACGGTAAAACGACTTTAACTGCGGCTATTACTAGCGTCCTCGCGAAAAAACTTCCTTCCGAGGTTAATAAACCTGTCGCTTACGACCAAATCGACAACGCCCCTGAAGAAAAAGCCCGCGGTATTACTATCGCAACTTCCCATCAGGAATATGAATCCGAAAAGCGTCACTACGCCCACGTCGATATGCCGGGCCACGCCGACTACATTAAAAACATGATTA
>CAZMWH010000024.1:0-11710 GCA_964570115.1 uncultured Candidatus Saccharibacteria bacterium
ACATATCCCACCGACAACCCCGTCAAAATCAAATCCGCCGTAAACATCAACCCAAAAATTGCCTCATTCCCTTTCATCGTCAAAACCGCCGCCATCAAAACCGTCAATCCCAGAAAAACTATCGCAAAGAAAACAAAAAACAGCATAATAATCAGATGCACCAGCCGTTCATGCTGAAACTCTAAAATCTTCTCCTGATGGAGCCGAAACAACTTCTCCCCTCCACCACCCCTCTTAATCTCCTTTTCTAAAAATTGTTGATATTTCCTAATCTCATTAACCATATCTCCTCCTCTAAAATAATTATTTATAATATCCCTTTCTCTCAACTCTAACGTCAACATACTCAAATTCCTCAATCTCTTCTTCCTCTAAATATTTAATCATTCTCTCAATATCCTCCGCCGTCACCCCAACCCCTCTATCCAGCGAAACCTTAAAATACCCCTCCTCCCCCTCAATACTCAAATCCACTTCTCTCAGCCTCTCCTTCGGAATTCGCGCCTCGGTTAGGATAATCCCCCTCTCCTTAAGCTCCGTCTCGAGGTTCGCAATATACTCCCGCGTCCTTGAACTCATCTTCGCCACCGTCCCCGTCCCCTCGTCAATCACCGTTATCGTCGGCGTAACCTCCGCCTCAACCTCCTTCCCCTCTCTCATAATCATCTTAAAAAACTCAACCCCCGCCCGAAACGTCATAAAAATCAAAAACCCGCCTAAAATTACCACAATCAGCCCCGCCGTAATCTTCTGCTTTCGGTGATATTTCTTCGTCCGCTCCCGCTCCGAATCCGATTTTACCTTCTCAATCTTCCCCGCAATCGTTCGCCCACTCTCAATCATTCCCTACCCCTTCTTCCCCCTCGACCCCTGTTTCTCAAAACGCGAAGCGCGGGTCCCGCCTCCGAAACCCTCAAAATCTCCCTTCCCGACCTCAACCAAAATCTCCGCCAACCGCCTCGCCGCTCCCGTTCTCGCCCCCTCCCCGAGTTTCTTCTTTAGCTCTTCCCTTTTCTTCGGGCTACGAATTAGCGTCCTAATTTCTTCCAACAACAATTCCGGCTTTTTTACCATTTTCTCATCTCTAATTACCCTCGCCGCCCCCTCCGCTTCAAGTTTCTCCGCATTCTTAACTTGATGTCCACCCGGCAACTTCTCAAACGGCACCAAAATCACCGCCTTTCCAAGCGCCGCCAGCTCCGCAATCGTCGTCGCCCCCGCCCGGCTCACCACCAAATCCGCCGCCCCCATCAACTCATTCATCGTCGAATTAAACTCCCACATCCTAAAATTCGACTTTAGCTTCGCGTCTTCCCAAACCTCATATTTTTTCAGCTCGATTAGCTCCTCATATTGCTTCCGCCCCGCAACCAGCCCCACGCTCGTAAACTTTAAAAGCTCCTCTAAAATCTCTTTAACCGCTTCGTTGATATGCTTCGCCCCCTGGCTCCCGCCCGTAATCACGACCAGCGGCTTCTCCGGGTCAAACGAAAACGCCCGCTTTAAGCTCGCCTCCTTACTCATACTTACTCTCTTAAACTCCTCAGAAACCGGCGTCCCCGTAAACTCCACTCGCCCCTTTAGCCTATATTTTTTCTCAAATTCCGGACTCTCAAACGAACTCCCCGTCGCCACCACTTTCGCTCCTCTCATCAAAATCCGATTTGCTAGTCCTGGCGTCGCGTCCGACTCGTGAATAACATACGGGATTTTCAACACCCTTGCCATCATTCCAACCGGCAGCCCAACAAACCCGCCCTTCAAAAAAATCACATCAAACTTCCCGCTCTTCCCCGGAAACGCTAACCGAATAAAGCTCTGGACTAGCCCGCCCAAAAATCCAAAAAAACCAACAATATTCTTAAAAACCAAATCCACCACCGTAATCTTAAAGTTCCTAAAATAGTCCAAAAAACTCCACCCCGCATATCTCCTAAACTTCCCCGACAAAACCTTCCGAACTCTAATTTTCTCTAGCTCAGAAAAATCTCCCAAAACCGTCAACTTCCTTACGTTCGCATAATATTTTCTATCCGTCCAAAACTCAACCCTCGCCCGCGGGCTTATCTCTAGTAGCTCCCGAATTGTCGAAACCGCCGGCGTAATATGCCCCCCGCTTCCGCCCCCAACTACTAAAACTTTCACGCTTCCCTCCTTATTCCCCTCGAACTAAAGCTCTTCTTCTGATTATTTTTCACTACCCTCTTAGTATAACACGAAAGCTGCGCGACAATCCCTAAAGAAATCGCAATAAACATCATACTCGTCCCCCCATAGCTCAGAAGCGGCAACGTAATCCCCGTTAACGGAATTAGCCCCGTCATCGCCATAATATTTATTGCCATCTGGGCTAGAACCCACGAAAACACCCCCGTCGCGACTAGCCGATGTTCCTCGTCCTCGCCCCTCTCCATTACCCCCATAATCCGCGCTAAAAGCGTTGCAAACGCCAGCACAACCACCAAAAGCCCCACATACCCAAACGTCTCCCCCATAATCGCAAACACCGAATCGTTAATCGACTCCGGCAAATACCCCGTCGCCTGAACCGAGTTCCCTACTCCAACCCCCGTTAGCCCTCCCGTCCCAATCGCAATCATCGCGTTCTCAATATGATAACTATCCGCCTCGTCGCCTTTCACGAACGTCATCACCCTCTCCATCCTATGCGGACTTGTTAAGACCGCCAGAACCCCACCAACCAAAATTACCCCTAAAATCCCCATAAAAACCCTCATTTTTACCCCGCTCATAAACAAAATCCCCAGCACAATCGCAATAATCGCCACCCCCGTCCCGAGGTCTTTCTGCAAAACGACCGTAAATATCAATGCCAACCCCGAATAAACTCCCGCCGGGATAAAAAAGTCGCTCGTCTCGAGTTTTCCCTCTTTTTTCCGAACCGCCGCGAGCTGACTTAGATATAAAACTAGCCCAAGTTTAAGGATTTCCGCCGGCTGGATACTCCCTAAGCCCCCTAGGTTTATCCATCTACACGCCCCCAACTCACACTTTGCCAGTCCCGACCCCGCTAGCGCCATCACTTCCAAAAACGCGCACATCAAAATCCCAAAAATCATCACAATTTTCGCAAACTTCCTCAATTTTTCGTATGGGAACTTAAACGCAATCACAAACGCCACCAAAGAAATCCCCACGTTAATCAGTTGATGAGAAAAAAAGTAATTCGAACTCAGCTCGCTCCCATACGCCGCGTTCATAAAATTCGCCCTCATCGGACCCACCGCATAAATCACCACCAGCCCAATAATCAAAAGCAAAACCGTCAAAATCGTAATAATTCTATCACTCTTATGCTTTCTCATACCTCATATTATACCACAAATCTATACTATCCCCCCTGCGCTCGCTAAGAATAGCCCCAATATCGCCGCAATCCCAGCCAAAACCCAAAACCTCATCACAATCTTAGCCTCCCCCCATCCTTTCGCCTCCAAATGATGATGAATTGGCGCAGAAATAAACAGCTTATGCTTAAACACTTTCTTCCAAATCATCTGGATTAAACTACTCCCCGCCTCAACCACCAAAATCACTCCAATCACCGGCAGCAACAAAAACGAATTTGTCATCATCGACACTACTCCTAGTCCCGCCCCGAGCGCAAAGCTCCCGACATCCCCCATCATAAACCTCGCCGGCGGCACATTAAACCAAACATAAGACAACAGCCACCCCACCACCGTCAAACAAAACCCAAACAACATCCATTGCCCCTGGAACAGCGCAATCACCCCATACGCCCCATAAGCAATCAGCGCCAGCCCCCCGGCTAGTCCGTCCAGCCCATCAGAAATATTGACCGCATTGCTCGTCGCGACAACCGCAAACGCAAACAGCCCCATCATCAGGGTCGTCCCAACCTCCACCGCCCCAAAAAACGGCACCATAATACTTGTCCACCCCAGCTTAAACGCAAAAAACCACCCCAATCCTAGCCCCACCACCGAAATCAAGAAAAACTTCACCGGCGCTCGAAGCCCCGCCGCGCCTTCCCCGCTCCCGAACACATTAATCAAATCGTCAATCACCCCAATCGCCGCCCCGCCTAAGAAACCAGCGAGTGGTAGCCACGTCTGACCCCTGTCCATATTACAAATCAACGTTACCGCCGCCACCGCCAACACTCCCACTATCCCCGCCATCGTCGGAAACTTTCGCTTAAACTTGTGCGCGTGGAGCTTCGTCATCACCGGCAAAGCGCTCCCGTCCGCCGTCGTTTTCTTCTGTTTTTTCCAAAACTTATATTTATACGCAAAATAAGTATAAATCGGCGTCAAAAACATCGACAACAAAAACCCACCAAGCGCCAATATCAGCCCATAAAACACCTCGTTATTCAATTCTCCTCCGAACATCTTCTCCTTTCTAGCTCTCGCTCGGCTTTATCTTTAAATAGTCTATCATAAATTCAGAAAGTTCGGTAAAAACTGGTAGCGCGTATTGTTCCGCGCCGGTCGTTTCCCCTTCCTTCCATATTCTAACCATAATCGTATATTCTGGCAAGACCCCTTCCCTCCCCCCAAACCCAACATACGTCGCAACCCACTCATCCATCGTATATTTCCCGTCCCGGATTGTCTGCGCCGTCCCCGTCTTTCCCCCAATATAATACCCCTCTTTATCAATATTATAAAGTCGATAGCTCGCCCGCGTCCCATACAGCATCTCCCTAATCGTCTCGCTCGTCTCCTCAGATATAACCCGCTCCCCCTCCTTCTTCTCTTTCTCGACTAGTTCCCCGTCCTTAATTTCCCCCTTAATAATCGTCGGCTCCTTATAAATCCCCCCGTTAACTAGCGCGTTATACCCAGAAATAACCTGAAGCATCGTTACCTGAATGTTCTGCCCAAACGTCATATTCGCGTATAGCGAATCCCGCCCGTCTCCCTCAACCGGATCGCCAATCAGCCCCACCGCCTCATAAAGCTCAATCCCCGTCTCTCGCCCAAGCCTAAACTTATTATAATAATAATCATATAGCGTTTTTCTCCCCTCCTCCGTAATTCGCTCCGGGTTCCCCCCGATCAGTCGAAGCGCCTGAATGCTCCCCGTGTTCAAGCTCCAATTGAGCGCCTTTTGCATCGTTGTTACTCCGAGTAGACTCTCCTGAAGCGCCGCGTTTTTAATCGTCCAGCCGTCAATCTCCTCATACCCCTTATTATAATATGTCGTCTCCGGTGTCATCACCCCGAGTTCAATCCCCGTCGCAAACGTAAACGACTTTAAAACGCTCGCCGGCTCATACGGGACTTCGACCGTCTCATTCACATACGCCTCCGCGCCCTCAACTTCCGCATACTTCGCCGGGTCATACGTCGGCACGTTCGCCATCGCCAACACCTCCCCCGTATTCGGGTTCATCACAATCGCCGCCGCCTGGTCCTTGTTAAACTCCTCGAGCTTCTCTTTTAAAATCTTCTCGACCCCTCTCTGGATATTCCTGTCAATCGACAGCACCAAATCCTTCCCGTCCTCCGCCGGGATTTTCACGTTTTTATCTCCAATCGACAGCGCAACTTGATTTACATCCGCCACCGTCTTTAACAGTCCGTCCTTCCCTTTTAACTCCTCGTTCATCGCCCCCTCAACCCCATATTGCCCTTCCCCATCCGCGTTGACAAACCCCAAAACCTGCGCCGCCATCTCCCCCTCCGGATAAACCCGGCTCGTCCCCTCTTTTATATAAACTCCCGAAAGCCCCCCTTCTAGCGTCTCCGCCGCCTTTCGGATTTTCTCAACTTTCTCTCGCTGAACCCCCTTCGCTAAAACAAAATACCTTAGCTCCGGATTTTTAAAAACTTCCTCCCAGTCCGCCGTCTTTTCGACTCCCGCCCCGTCAATGACTTCCTTTAGCTTTTCCCTGTTCACCACCATTGGGTCAATGACGATTGCATAAACCGTCTCGTTCATTACTACCTCAACCGGCTCTTCCCCATCCATCATATAAATCTCCCCCCGTTTCGCCGTAATCGTGTTTTCTAGCGTGTGTTGCTCCTCCGCTTTCGCGACCCATTCCTCGTGCTGAATAATCTGGATATAAAAAAGCCGTAGCGAAATAATCCCTACGACTAAAATCAGTACATTCCGAAAAAACTTAACCCGTTTTAAGTCCATAATGCTTAAATTATACCATTAAAATCTCATTCCTAACATATTCCTCCTATTCCGCGTACCCGCTAACTTCCGCGTCTTCCATCTTCATCGCGACCGTACTATTTTCACTCGCCGCAATCGACGTTAGCCTCGCCTTCTCAACCGCCAAATCTTCCTTCTTCGCCTCTAAGTCAGAAATTTCGCTCTCAATTTCCGATAGTTGATAATCATAGCTCGTTGCCCTCGTCCCTTGCGTAACATAAATCAACCCAACGATAAGAACTAAAACCCCTAAAATCATACTCTGAGACAACGACCCCAGCGTTTTCGGCGTATGACGAACCGTATTTCTGTTTCGGACCCAAGCTGAACTTGATTCACGCATTTTTTAATTTTTATCCTCGCGTTTATTTATTTTTATTTTCGCCCCCGTTAAATCCCCTATAAATCCCCGCCAATCCCCCGCTAATTCCGATAAACTTGAACTTAGTCCGGGGCTGGGTCTCCTAATCTAGAGCCATAAGTAAACTAGGGCCGCCCCGGGAAGGTCATATTTATCTAACACACTCTTTTTTTGACTCTAAAAACCAATGGTTGGTAGGCCTTTCAGCCCATACGAGTCTAAGGTTCTCCACCCCCATACAAAGGTCAGTCCCCCTATTCCCCCCTAAACTCCCCCTAATCCCCCAGTTCCCCTCCGCTAAAACTAACTCCTAGCGGAAAGAAACTTTAACTTTTTGTGCTCTACTTTTGTTTTGAACAACAATTTGTCGTGGCATAATGCCTCCTTTTTGTTTATTTTTAGTTTTTGTTTTAACAATTCCTCTCCCGCCTCGCACAAACTCCTACACTCTTACTCCAACACTCTACTTCTCTAACTTCCTTCTCTTCTCTCTCCGTTCCTAACACTTCTTTGCCGCTCTCAGCTTCGCACTGCGCGCTCGAGGGTTGTTAACTAACTCCATTTTTTCCGCAATTATCGGCTTCTTCGTTAAAATCTCTAGCCTACTCTCCTCTCCAAAGCTACTTTCGCTCTTAAAAAACTGCTTAACTAACCTGTCCTCTAAACTATGGAACGTAATAATCGCGACCCGTCCGTCTTTCTTTAACAGCTTCGGGATTAAAGGTAGCGTCTTCTCGATTAACTCTAATTCGTCGTTAACCTCAATCCTTACCGCCTGAAACACTTTCGTCGCCGGATGCGTCTTAGAAAACTTTGAGTGCGCCTTAATTAACTCAGCGACTTCTCCCGTTCGCGCGAACGGTCGCCCGCGAGTAATTAAACCTGCTAGTCTCCTTGCGTTCCCTGGTCTTTCCTCTCCATATTTAATAAATATCTCCTCCAGTTTCCTCTCAGGATATTTATTAAAAACCTCTGCCGCCGTTAACTTCTGCGTCCTGTCCATTCTCATATCCAGTTCTCCGTCCCTAAGAAAAGAAAAACCGCGTTCTCCTTCGTCTAGTTGCGGGGAAGAAACCCCAAAATCCGCCAATATCATATCAAAAGCGTTTCCACACTCGACTTCCTTTAGCGCCGCGCTATAAAAATCCTCGTTCACGATTCTTACTGGTTCTCTTCCGCCATCCCCCCGGCTTCCGTACTTCCCTTTAAGATATTCCGTCGCAAACGCATCTCGGTCAACAAAGACCGTCTCTTTATAATTCTGCGTTAAATCCAAAATCTTACTCGCATGTCCCGCATACCCCGCCGTCAAGTCTAAATACGACTCGCCCAGTCTCGGGCTAAGGACTTTGAGTACTTCTGATAATAAAACAGGCTTATGAAGTTCTTCCATTTTCCTATTATAACATTCGAGAACGCTTAACTAGAAACTTTAGCGTTTTTGTTTTTGCTTAGATTTTTGTTTATTTTTTACACTTTAGATCCACCTTAATATATATTAAGGTCGTTGAGAGACTTATTGTGTAAAAACTTTTCTAGAGTTTTAATTGGGAGGTGTTAATTTTTACAATGTACGGACGATTTTGGTTACGCGTATCGCTAAATTTAACCGCGCGCCAAAACTCCTAGTTAACCGTCCTCGAATTTTGTTAATGTACCTTCTTGTAGATTTTTAGTTTTTGTTTTTCGTTTATCTACTGAACCTATTCTAGTACCTTTTTGAAGAAAATGCAAGTGCTTTTTCTTCCTTTATTTTTACAACAACTCTATGTGGAAAACTTTTCTAGAAATTATGTTATAATAACCGAACAAAGGTTTCTTGGCGGGGAGAAAACCCGTTCGAAGAGGGGTCTTCGACCCGCTCTCGGACTCTGCTATAATAGAATTGGAGACTTCTCTTACTGCCCGACACGTTTATACTTGCGGAATTCGCCGAGCAGTCAAGCCCTCCAAGGGAAATTCAGAAACTCCCTTTCCGCCTTCAAGCGGGGAGGTCAATTCTTCCTCGGAAGATAGTAATACTGAACAACAGTTCTTTATTATCTAAAAGCAGTTTCTCAATTCTTTTCAGGCAACTACAACTGGGTCAATGGTAATCTGAACAACAGAGGCAGCAACGGCAACTACTGGTCATCTACCCCGAACTCTAATTACTACAACGCTTACAACCTCAACTTCAATTCTACCAACGTCAATCCCCAGAACAACAACAATAAGCCGAACGGCTTAACTATCCGTTGCGTCGCCCGCTAGTCCCTCTTGCCCCCGTTCCCCCGGCGCTCCCAAGGAGGCAGTCTCCAATTAGAAGAAAGATGTAAAAAATAGAAATTCTGAGCGACTCCGCAGACCCAGCAGTCAGAATTACTAACAGCCACAAAAGCGAATACCTGGATGGTTCCAGTGCTGAGCTTTTGACTGGCTGTTGTAATTATGACGACTGCGGTCGAGGACCTAGCGAAGAATTTCTATTTTTTATATTTTATATTCCAGTCCCACCTTCTCAAATATCTTACTTTGCGTCTTCGCCGCGTTAATGTGTTTTAAAATCCCCATATACGACGTCACCGAATCAAGCCCCTTAACCCCCGACTCAACGCTAAGAAGCGCCTTAAGATAGTTAATTTGGACTCTCTTCCCCGGGACAATCCTCCCTGGATAAACAACCGTCCCGAGAAACTCCGTTCCCTTCTTAACGTTCTGGATTTTGGTTTTCCTCGGATGAAGTGTAAGCCCAAGGTTCGTTAAGAACTGGTCAATCAGCGCAATATCTTTCTTCGCCTTCTCGAACTCTTCCGGTCGAACAATCAAATAAAAATCGTCAACATACCTTCCGTAATGTTCATATTTAAGGTCAAACTTAATAAACCGATCTAAAAGGTCTAAATAAATGTTCGAGAGAAGTTGCGACGACAGGTTCCCAATCACAATTCCCTTCCCCTCCGGCTGAGAAAATAAACTTTTACTTTTCGGAAGTTTCTTCCATTCTTTTTCCTTTCCGCGTAAACGTACCCCAACCGTCGGGTCGTCAAAAATAATCTCCGCCCACAGTTCCTTATAAATCTCATACCTCTGTCCCTTATGCGGAAATTGTCGTTCGAGTCCCCAGCAAACCCTCTCGAACAACCCCTCCCGCGGCAAACTCATAAAATACCCCTGAATATCCATCTTAATCGAATACGCGTCGTGCTGATACCCGTCCGTCGCCGACTGGATATGGTGCGCCAGCCGTTTAATCCCGAATAACGTTCCCTTTCCAACTCGGCACGAATAGCAATCGTGAATTAACCTCCTGTCCCACCATTCCGCAATCCCGTTATAAAGCAGATGATGGACGACCCGGTCTCTAAACGGCGCCGCAAAAATCTCCCGAACGACCGGCTCGTGGACGATAAACGCAATCCCTCTGCTCGGGCGATACATCCGGTTTAAAATGTCGTCTCTGAGTTGGACGAGGTTCTCAAACAGCCGAATTTCAAACAACTGTTCGTCCATCGTCGCTCGCTTCGCCTTCCTTGCGAGAAAAAACGCTTTCGAAAGCTCCGCCATCAGCCAACTTTCTAGGTTTCCCTCGTCGCCAAACTCTTCCGTCCAATCATCATTATAAGAAAACTCATAAGGGTTAATATTGTTCCCCATAAAAATCCTTTCTCTCCTTTTCGCCGCGCCGTCAAACCGCCGTACCCCCTAAAAGCCCTATCTATTCTTCTCAATTAGCTTCTTAACTTTCTTAACTCCCTCGGACTCCTCTTTTTCCGCCCTCTCAATTTTCTTAATCTCCGCGTCAATCAAAATCTCCGTCTCAACCATCATCGTCGCCAGCGTCGTACAATTCTCAATCGTCCAAACCTCCAGCGCAATTATCTGTGTCAGGTCGCACAGCGCCAGCTCCAATCTTGCTCGCATCTTCCTCGCCCCTTCCTTCGCGTCAATTTGTTCCCTAAACACCATCAACATCGTCTTATGCGCGATTCTAATATCCTCAACCAGCTTCTCAACCACAAAATCTCTCGCCAGATTATCCGAGTTTTTTCGATAGAACTTATACGTTAGTTTTAAAACGTCGGTCATTCTAATATTTAGCTTTGGCATCGGAACGCTCTTCTCGATCATCGCTTCGAGCTTCTGACGCCTAATTTCCTTCGACCTCGCGAGAATATCATACTCCGTCGAAGAAATTTTTTCTTTAAGCTTAAATATTACGGCGCTTTCACTTCTTTCTACTCCTTTTTCTAAATAGTTAGAGTTTTTAAATTTTTCCGTATAAAAATCGAGATTTCTAAGGTTAATTACCCCTTCCTTAAATTTCACGTCAAAATCCGTGTCGCGCTTTAGCGCAACCCGGATTTTGAGTTCTGGAGCGATTTTATTTGCAAGAATAATTCCCGAATGACCCCCAACAACCCAGAACCCTCCCGTCCCCCGGAGAAATATTATTCTATCAAAGTTCTCTTGTTCCTCCTCAAACAGCCTCTTTTTCCGCTCAAGATACGCCTTCTTTTCCGCCTTGCTTTTTCTTGTCTCAGCTTCTTGTTCCGTTTGACTTATCATAGTTCCTGTTTTATATTTTTAGTTTGTTTCGCCCCCGTCCTCCGGGAAATTCGGGGGGAACGGGGGCAAGAGGGACTAGCGGGCGACGCAACGGATAGTAAAGCCGTTCGGCTTATCGCTGCTGCGCTGGGGATGGACGTAGGTAGAACCGAAGTAGAGGTAGTAAGCGCCGTAGTAAAGAGAGTACGGGGTAGATGACCAGTAGTAGCCGTAGCTGCCTCTGCTGTTCAGATTACCATTGACCCAGCCGTAGTAGCCTGAAAAGACGATAGAAAGAGGCATTTTGTGTAGCATCGCCGCACCTTCCGCGCTACTTAAGTTCGACGCTCCGTCCCTGTTATCCGTATCGCCCCAATAAGTAGTCGTAAGTAAGTTTTGCCAAGATTTTGTCGAATCGGCAGTATGGTTCGCCGGTAATTGCCACCCTCGCGGACAAATCGAGTCCGCCGCTTCCGAAGCCGTGTCGATGTCGCTAAACTTCCCGCTCTCCGCCGTCGCCGCGTACCAGTTATAATAGTGCCCCATATATTGCGTTTCCGCGTTGTCCCCGTTCGGCGTCAAAGCGTCTTTGTCTAGCGCCGTCGTACTAGTTACCGGACTACTGCCTCCCGTCCAAGTATCCGCCGCTCTGCTAATATAATC
>CAZMWH010000025.1:0-6048 GCA_964570115.1 uncultured Candidatus Saccharibacteria bacterium
AGCTCGCGGGCGGATTTAATGACCTTGGGAATGCGCTTTCGGAAGCGGACGTTAAGGCTCTCGCCGCGATGCCGTCGAAGAACGAGATGATTGCCCAAGTCGTTGCGACTCTTCTCTCCCCGGTCAACGACGTTATTTCTGCGACCTCTGGCTCTCTATCTGGAATTATCTCCGGTTTGGAGCAGAAAGCTACTGCTTAATAATATAGAAAGGAAATTTTATGGCTACTGATATTAAAAAATTAGCCGAAGAACTCGTTAAATTAACAGTTCTCGAAGTTAACGAACTAAAAAACGTCCTTAAGGACGAATACGGAATCGAACCGGCTGCTGCCGCTGTCGCCGTTGCTGCTGCTCCGGCCGAAGGTGGTGCTGCTGCCGCGGAAGAAAAATCTGAATTTGACGTCGTCTTGAAAGAGGCTGGCGCTCAGAAAATTGCGGTCATTAAGGCCGTCAAAGAGGCAACCGGACTTGGTCTTGGCGAAGCTAAAGCTATCGTCGATGGCGCTCCTGCGACTGTTAAAGAGAAAGTTAAGAAAGACGAAGCCGAAGCTCTTAAGAAATCTCTTGAAGAAGCCGGCGCGACCGTCGAACTCGCCTAAGTTTAAGGAAACTTTAAAAAGATTAGCGAATTTTATCTTAAGAAAGTCCTCCCTTTACGGGGAGGACTTTTTATTTTTACAACATTTTTCTCTCGACCCCATAAAAATTTGTGGAAAAAATGAGTATTAAAATTATTGAAAAATCGTTGACTTTTAGCTCCGCCGCGTGTAATATAATATTAGTACTATATAAAAATAGACAGGACGCGAGGTGATGTCTGAACTACCAGAAAAACAAATAAAACGCTTGCGCAGCCTCATCCAGGATGCCGAAACAAATCTAGCCGCCGCTAAAGAGTTATTAAACTCCGTTCTTGGTGATGGCGACGTGATTACCGCTCCTCGCGATACCGTAATTTCCGACCCAGACGGAAAGATTATCGAAGGCGTCTTCGATGGTCAGATCATGATCGGTCCCGACGGCAAGAACTATCCTGTCCCCGCGAACTACGCCTCGAAGTCAAAGCTCGTCGAAGGCGATTTGATGAAACTAACGATTACCCCCGAAGGTCGCTTCCTCTATAAACAAATCGGCCCTGTTGAGCGTCGAACCGTAATCGGAACCTTAATCCGCCACGACGATAAATATTTCGTCGAGGTCTCCGGTCGCGAATATGAAATCCTCTATGCTTCCGTGACATATTTCCACCTTAAAGAGGGCTCTCAAGTTTCCGTCGTTATCCCCGCCAACAACAACGATGCTGCCTGGGCTGCCGTTGAAGCCGCTCTCTAATGCTTGCTCTCTATCGAAAATATCGTCCAAAAACCCTAAGCGAGGTTGTCGGTCAAGAATCCGTAACTAAAAGCCTCGAATCTGCTATCTCTTCCGGAAAAATCTCCCACGCTTATCTTTTTACTGGCCCTCGCGGGACCGGAAAGACTTCCGTCGCCCGCATTTTCGCCCACGAAGTCAACCATTTCCCCTACGAGCTCGAAGATTCTTATCTCGACATTATCGAAATCGACGCCGCAAGTAATACTGGCGTCGATAATATCCGCGAGCTTCGTGAAAAAGCTACCATCGCCCCCTCAAAAGGGAATTACAAGGTCTATATTATCGACGAAGTTCACATGCTTTCCAAATCTGCCTTTAACGCTCTTTTAAAAACCCTCGAAGAGCCTCCCGCCCATGTCATTTTTATCATGGCAACGACCGACGCCCATAAAGTCCCGATTACAATTTCCTCCCGCTCCCTCGTCTATACTTTTAATCTCGCTCCTCCGGAGATTATGGAAAAACATCTCCGAAAAATCTCCGACCTCGAAAAGATAAAAATCTCCGACGCCGCCCTAAAAGTTATCGTTCGCCGCGGCGGCGGTTCTTTCCGCGACTCGCTCTCCCTCCTTGACCAAATCTCCTCTCTCGGTGACGGAGAAACCGAGATTTCCGAAACAGCCGTCCAGGGCGCGCTCGGGCTTCCAGCCGACGACCTAATCGACGCCCTCCTCTTAAGTTATCAGGCAAATAATCTCTCTGAAATCTCTGAGCTTCTGAAAAAAATCCTCAACTCCGGCGTCAAGTCCGAAACTCTCGCCGAAGAAATCATCAAAAAGATTCTTGCCTCTCCGACCCCCGCTCTCCTCCCGCTCCTCGAGAAACTCCCCGCCGTCTCCGCCCCCTTCCCTGAAGCAAAACTCCTCCTTGCCTTTTATAATTCACCCTTTTCAACTTTTTCCGCCCCTAAATCCACGTCACTCTCTGTCCCCCAGCCCGCCAAAACCTCGCTAAAAACCCCAGAAAACCCCGCCCAAAATCCGCCTCAAACTCCCGCTCCGACCCCTGTTATTGAAAAACACGAAGCGCGGGTTCAACCTCCGAAAACCGACCTCTCCCTCTCCGCCTTCCTCGACTCTATTAAACTCGCCAACCCCGTCATCCACCAACAACTCCTAAAATCTACCCTAAATCTCGACGGTAACGTCCTAAATATCTACCCCTCGAAAAAAATCATCAAAACCATCTTGACTCGGAAAAACAATTTTGCGGTTCTCGCCTCAAACCTCCCCGAGAACGTCGAAATCATTGTCCACTCTCCCGACGAAAATCCGTCCGAAAAATCCGTCCTAAACGACTCGGCGCTTTCAAAAATTTCTGATATAATGGGAGCAGGAATAAAGGAGGTAAACGAAGATGGAGGAGGAATCCCGTTCTAGCTATAGTCCCAGCCGTCCCGCCGGGCGCATCCCGCCCCAAGATTTAACCGCGGAAAAATCCCTGCTCGGGGCAATTCTTCTTGACGATAAATCTTTCCCCGAAATCCTCGAACGGATAAAAACCGGCGATTTTTATGAGGAGCGCCATAACTTAGTCTATAAAGCTATGACGACTCTTTATCAGCAACACAAACCGATTGATCTCTTGACTTTAACCGCCGAACTCCGCGCCGAAAAAAACTTAAAAAAAGTTGGCGGCTCGCCCTATCTAACCGAGCTAACGAATTTCGTCCCAACCGCGTCTCATATCCTCGCCTACGCCGACCTCGTTGAAAAAACCGCTCTCCGCCGAAAACTGATTTCCGTCGGAACCGAAATCGCCGAAAACGCTTACGAAGAAGACGCCGAAGTTGGAGTTTTGATCGGCGCCGCCGAAAAAGCCCTCTTCGAAGTCTCCGATAAAACCGTAAAAACCGACTATACCGCCCTCGAAGACCTCCTCGCCGACGCTTTCGACCGAATGGAGGAACTCCATAAAAACAAAGGCGCCCTCCGCGGGCTTAAAACTGGCTTCCGCGACCTCGACAAAAAGACCGCCGGTTTCCAAAAAGGCGACCTAATCATTGTCGGCGCCCGCCCCGCAATGGGTAAGACAACTTTCGCGGAAAACCTCGCCTATAATATCGCAACCATCAACAATCGCGGCGTCCTCTTTTTCTCAATGGAAATGGCTTGCTCAGAAATCGTCGACCGTATGGTCTCCGACGTCTCCGGTGTTGATAACTGGAAAATCCGAACCGGTAATCTTTCCGAAGACGATTTCGGTAAAATCGGCGATGCCCTTGGCGATATGGGTTCCGTCCCGCTTTATCTCGACGATACCTCCTCAATGAACATTCTCGAACTCCGCAACAAAGCCCGCCGCGCCGCCCACGACCACGATATTGGTATGATTATCGTTGACTATCTCCAGCTCCTCCAGGGTTCCGACCGCTACGCCGGTAACCGCGTCCAGGAAGTTACCGAAATCTCCCGCGGTCTAAAAACCCTCGCCCGCGAGCTCGAGATTCCCGTCGTCGCCCTTGCCCAGCTCTCCCGCTCCGTTACTGGTCGCGACGACCCCCGTCCGGTTCTTTCCGACCTCCGCGAATCCGGCTCAATCGAACAGGACGCCGATATGGTTATGTTCCTCCACCGCCCCGATTACTACCACCAGAACCAAGACGATTTCGAGCCAACTAACATCACCGAACTCCTTATCGCAAAGCACCGTCACGGTCCCGTTGGTAAAATCGAGCTCTATTTCCACCCCGAACTTCTCCGCTTTATGTCTCTCGACACTACCCACGACGACTAATTTCTGTTATAATGGTTAAGAATGAGTAAACTTATTGTCTCAAAATTAACTCTTTATCGTTTTCGTTTTTATATCGGCTACGCCCTCCTCGCTTTGATTTTTATCGCCCTGCTCTTTGGGCTTCCTCTTGTCGCCCCCGCCGGTCTCTCCGAAGCGGAGCGCGAATCTGCCGTCCTTAGTTATAATCTCCATTTTTCCTCAATCACCTCCGGCGACCTCGTTGATCTCCCCTATCATATCCTCCAAAAACTCTCCCTCCTCGCCTTCGGCTTTACCCCTTACGCAATCAAACTCCCCTCAATCCTCTTCGGGCTCGGGCTCGGCGTCCTCTTAATCGTCCTCTTGAACCGCTGGTTCAAGTCGAACGTCGCCCTCCTCGCTTCCGTTATTACCGTCCTCTCGACCCCTTTTCTCTTTCTCGCCGGCTCCGGGACGCCTCTGATTATGCTTGTTTTCTGGCCAACTTTCCTGCTTTGGCTTGGGTCAAAAATCCAAGGCGTTAAACGTCCTCGCCCGCTCTATTGTTTCATCTTTGCCCTCGCCCTCCTTCTCTCAATTTTCACGCCTCATCTAATCTATCTCGTCCTCTTTATTATCATCTTTGCCCTTGTTCAGCCCCACCTCCGCTTTACTATTAAATCCCTTCCGAAACTCCCGCTCCTTTTAACCGCTCTCGCTATCCTCGGCGGGATTGTAATGTGGGGAATAAACCTCGTCTCAACCCCCGGCGTCGCCCTCTCGATCTTCTTCGCCGAAAACTTCTCCCTCGGAAATTTCTTGAGCAATATCTCCGCCGGTCTTGCCCCGTTCTTCTCCTGGGGGAAGCCCCTTGATAATATCTATCTTTCCCCAATGGTCGGGCTTTCGACCTTCGCCCTCGCTCTGACCGGTCTTTTCTCAACAACCAAGGGCTTTTTCGCCTCTAGAAACGCTATCGCCTCTTATTTTATTGTCTTCGCCATTGTTCTTTCCGGGCTTAACCCAGACTCTAGTCTGCTCCTCATCATCCCCCTCGCCATTCTTATCGCTCACGGACTTCGCTATCTCCTCGAAAAATGGTACGGTCTTTTCCCAGAAAACCCTTACGCCCGCGTCTTCGCCCTCTTTCCGCTCTCCGTTCTTCTTGCTTTAATTATTATTCCAAATTTGACATATTTTATCTACGGCTATCGCTATACTCCCGCCGTTGCGAACAACTTCAACAACGATCTTTCTCTCGTTATCGACAATCTCGACGAAACTTGTACTCTCGTTACGAAAGAAGGTAGCCTCGACTTTGAGTTTTACGAAGCTTATATCGACCGTACCCATAGACTCAACCTCGCAACCGACGCCTCTTCTCTAAACGCCGGCGCGACGGTCGCTTCCTTCGGCAAGCTCGACGGCGCTAATCTCGAATTGAAAAGAATAATAACCTCCCCGAAATCCGACAATTCTGATAGAATATACATATATAATATAGTCGCTAAGACCGCGACAGAATAAGGAGACACTATGGGTCAGACTATGGACCAAATGAAAATGCTGAACCAACTTCGCAAGGCGCAAAAAGATTTGAAGAACGAAATTGTTGAAGTCGAAGCCGGCGACGGCGCCGTTGTTGTCCAGATTACCGGCGAGCTAAAGATTAAAAAGGTTACGATCGACCCAGAAAAAGTCGATCTCGACGATATTCACGAGCTCGAACGCTGGATTGAAAACTGTATGCGCGACGGCTACGCCAAGGCACAAGAAATCGCGACCGATAAAATGAAACCAATGATGGGCATGCTCGGAAACCTCGGTTTCTAGCATATATAATATATATGTTGCCAAAAGCCCTCGAAGACGTTATTTCTGCCCTCGGAACTCTCCCCGGCGTCGGGCCCCGAACCGCCGAGCGCTACGCTTATTATCTTTTTCGCTCAAACCCCGCCCTCTCGAGATCAATTTCTGA
>CAZMWH010000025.1:6148-11428 GCA_964570115.1 uncultured Candidatus Saccharibacteria bacterium
CTCGGCGTCGATCTTTCCTACGCCGATCAGATTACTCTGTCAGCTGCTTTATCGAATCGGACGAGTCTATAACTTCAACGTCCTTAAGCTTCTTTTCAATTTGTCTCGATGCCGTCTTTGCGCTTTCGATTTTATTTGCACTTTCTGTTAGTTTCTTTTGTACTCCCTCTAATAAGTCTCCAAACTTCCCAAACTGCGCCTTGACTCCGCCGAGGATTTGCCAAACTTCTGCGCTTCTCTTTTCTATCGCAACGCTTCTATACCCCATAAGTAGCCCGTTCAGCATGACCGGCAATGTCGCCGGACTTGCCAGGGAAATATTGTGTTTCTGGCGAATCTCGTCCGAAAGTCCCGGAATCCGTAAAATTTCCGCATAAAGACTCTCTGTCGGTACGAACATCATCGCAAAATCGAGCGTCTTCGGCGGCTCAATATATTTTTCGCTAATTTTCTTCGCCTGAGTTTTAACGTCCTTCGCGAGCTCCTTTCTCATTTTCTCAATTTCCGCCTTATCTCCCTTATCATATGCCGCGATTAACCGACTATAATTCTCAACCGGGAACTTCGAGTCAATCGGCAGTAAAACTTCCGCCTCTTTCCCCGGCATCTTAACCGCGAATTCAACCCGGTCATTCGACCCGTGTTTTGTAATAATGTTTTTATAATATTGATTCGGAGTTAAAATATCCGCGATAATCGCTCCGAGCTGAACTTCGCCGTAAATCCCTCGCGTCTTTACTCCCTCCATAACTTTTTTAAGGTCTCCGACTCCCGTCGCGAGGTTTTTCATTTCTCCTAGCCCTTGATAAACCTGAGAAAGTTGTCCGGAAATCGTTTTAAAACTCTCATTAAACCGCTTTTCGACCGATTCCTTCAACTTCTCGTCAACCGTCTCGCGCATCTGCTCTAATTTTTTCTCGTTCGAATCCTGAAGCCGCGTAATTTTATTATCGACAGTTTTCTGAATTTCGCCTAAGTTCCCAGAAATCTCCTTTCGGTTTTCCCGAAATTCGCTCGCAATCTTCGGCTGGAGCTCGTCGATTTTCTTCGACAAAATCTCAACTTTCGTATCCGTCTTAACTATTTTTTCCGTAATCTCAGAAAAGTCAATTTTCTCCGCCTTCGCTTTTTTCGTCTCTAAAAAACTAAAAACCAAAAACCCTAAAACCCCCAAATTTATCACCCCTAAAATAACCATAACAATTTCCATAACTTCTATTATACTATAAACTTAAATTTATGGTATAACTCCATTTTCTAACCCCGCTTCTTGCGGGGCTTTTCTTTAATCTTACGGGACTACGTAAAGTTTTATTTTTTTCTAAAAATATGGTAAAATATAAAAATCGAAGTCTATGCTTCGTGCATTTTTATTTTTAGGAGGTATCAGCTATGAAACGATTCGTCTCCGCTATTGTCGTACTCGTTCTGACCGCTCTGTTCCTCTTCTCGTACGCTCTCGCCGAATCTGCTCCGCTCGACTCTCTTTCTCTCCAGGAACTCGAAGAACTCTACGACGGAGCTATCTCTGAACTCAACCGCTATGTCAGCGAATACTCCGATAAATATTTCGAGGAATTTCTACCCTATCTTTCGCGCGTCGAACCGTTTTCTGAAGCAGGAACAAACTGGGATGTCTGGATTGAAACCCTAAAACTCAGTGATAATTTCAAAAAAGCTCCAGAAAAAGTTATGTACTACTATATACTTTGGGGTCCGAAAGCCGAGTTTGTCGATTCTTCTTTCGATAACGAAAAAGAGCCGACTAAGCTCCGCTATCCGCTCATAAGCGATGATTCGGAAGATTGGATTTATGGCTTTAGGTTCGGAGTTCAAGAAATGGCTCCCGGCGAAATTCGTGAAATAACTATTCCTGGAAAAAGCGCATATGCGGACACCTATATGATAGAGGGAAACTATCATACCCCTCTTAAGGCAATCGTCCTTTGCGTTCCTGATAACGCTGGCATCAAAAAACAGATGAAACTTCTCGAAGAACTCGGCGACGCGATTCTCGAAAAATACTCGACTCCCTAACCTCCTTCCCGCCCTACTCCTAGGTAGGGCTTTTTCTTTTCTATAAAATATGTTAAAATATAAATAGTCGCACTTGTACATTTTCAACCAAAAAGGAGGGGTAATCATGGCTTATGAAATCTACTTTTGGACAGTGATAATCGTCTTTTTCCTTAGCGGCGTTAACGCCGTAACAACAATTGGTATTTCGCAGACATGGCATCTCGACATATCAACCAAAAAAGTTTTCCGACGCATATCCGCATCTTGTCTTGTGCTGATGTTTATTACTGGGGTTCTGCAAGTTTTTACTCTCAGAACCGACCTCGTCGAAGAAAAGATTGTCGAATCTTATACGTTAATTCCATTTAGTGACGGAGAATACTATAAGAAAGAGAACGGCTTTCTACTCTTTTGTCATTTCTCCGAACCAGACGAACATTTCTGGCTCTCGACCGATTTTTCATCCGCCTCAGATAAAACCGTCGCAATCGAAAAATTCGAATCCTATGACGTCTCGGTCGAAGAAGTTTTTAGCCCAGACAGCAATAAAAAAGCTTTCGAGATTCTTCAACAAACAACAGTCGAAAAAGCCAAGCTTCCGTTCGGAATCGTTCTCACTTCGGATAAACATCGAGAAAAAGAATTTTATCGCCTAAGGCTCACTACTCTCGATGAATCGTTGCCAAAAACCAGTTACTCCTAGCCTCAGCCCTACTCCTAAGTAGGGCTTTTTCTATTCGTTAAAAAGTTATATAATAATATATATGTATAAATCTCTCCCTAATTTTCTCGAACATAAATCTCGAATTTCTATTATCCAGGCGGAAAATCCCGACGGCGATTCGCTCGGCTCGGCGATTGCGCTCGACTATCTAATCGAAAACTATAAAAAAGAAAAAGGCGAGTCAGTCGAAATCTCCCTTTATTGTCCCGTCAATATCCCAAAATACCTTCGCTATTTTACCGATTGGTCGCGCGTCGAAGACGAGTTCGACTGGAAGGCTGATGGGTTTATTATCGTCGATACTGCCGCCGAAGTCCTCCTCTCTAAACTCCTAGACGACCCCGCAATCAAAAAGAAACTATCCGACAAACCCGTTTTTGTCCTCGACCATCACGAAACTGAAGACGACCTTTCTTTCCCCCACGAAAAAATTATCGAACCGCTCCCAGCTTGTTGCGAACTAATTTATAAAATCGCAAAAGAAGAAAATCTCCCCCTCGAAGAAAACTCTGCGAAAGCTCTAGTCTACGGTATTCTCTCCGACACTCTCGGTTTAACCTCCGCCTCAACCACCCCCGAAACTTTCCGCTCAGTCGCCGATCTTCTTGAGCGCGCTAATCTCGAAATCTTCGACCTCGAAGAAGCCCGCCGTGAGTTTATGAAAAAATCTCCGCGTATCCTCGACTATAAAGCCGATTTAATAAAACGCATCGAATATTCTCTCGACGGCGCTCTCGCGACCATTCATATCCCTTGGGAAGACATCGCCGAATACTCCGACGAATATAACCCGAACGTCTTAATTCTTGAAGAAATGCGCCTCGTCGAGGGTGTCAAGGTCGCCGTCGCGATTAAAACTTATCCCGACGGTCGCCTAACCGGAAAAATTCGTTCCTCTCTTCCTATCGCCGATAAAATCGCCGGCTTCTATGGTGGTGGCGGCCACCCTTACGCTTCGGGTTTCCGAACTTATGACATTTCCTACGACGATTGTGTTAAGGACCTTGTCTCTCTCGTTCCGAGTCTAATCGCCGAAGCCGAATCTCTCGAAGCGAAAAAATAATTATGCAATCAAAATCTTATAATTTCTGGACCTATTTTTACTATAAAACCCTTAGTCGCCCGCTCAGGCTAAAAATCGGTTTATCTCGAAAAGTTAAAAATCCCGTTCTAACTGTCATTTTTCTTCACGGCATTTCCGCCAACTCCGGAACTTGGCGAGAAACTTTCTCCCAACTTTCTAAGGACGCTAACTTAAATCGTGTCGAGCTAATCGGTCTCGACCTTCTCGGCTTCGGCAAAAGCCTCAAATCCGACTGGCTAGATTACAGTTATTCCGATTACGAAACGGCTTTAAAGAAATCTCTAAAAAAGCTGCGCCTAAAAACTCCGGTTATCTTCGTCGGTCATAGTATGGGTTCGCTCATTCTCGCCGACTTCCTTAAAAATCTAACTAAAACCGAATTAAAGCGTCTTAACCTAAAAACCACTATCCTCGTCTCCCCGCCCGTCTTAAAACCGCGCGAGCTCGCCTCCCTCCCCGATAAGTTTTATCTAAAATCCTATTCCAGCCTCCACCGCCTTTCCGACTCTCTTCCAATCAAAACCATTGCTGGCTTTATTTCTAAAATTAGTTCTTTCCGCCGCGAATATCTAAAATCAACCGCTTTTACAAAGTCCATGGAGAATATTATTTTAAACCCCAACAACTTTAAAACTTTCGAAAATCTCCCTCTAAAAACCACTATTATCCACGGTCGTTTCGATCCACTCGTCTTCGGGCCTAATCTCGAAGCCGTTACGAAAAAGAATAAAAACCTCGAGCTGATTAACGTAATGGGCGACCATGACATAACTTCCCGAAAACGTGCTAAAATAGAAGAAATATTACTTAAAAGCGTTAAAGATGAAATTATTTAATACTAAAACTAGAAAACTTGAAGATTTTAAGCCTAAAGACCCCGAAGCGGTTTCGCTCTATACTTGCGGTCCAACCGTCTATTCCGCTCCCCATATCGGCAATTTCGCCGCCTATATTTACTGGGACTTGCTCGTCCGAACTCTGAAAGCTAATAATTATAAAGTTAAGCGTGTCCTTAACTTAACCGACGTTGGCCATCTTTCCTCCGACGCTGATACTGGCGAAGATAAACTCGAAAAAGGCGCCAAAAAAGAAGGGAAAACCGTTTGGGAAATCGCTAATTTTTATATTGATTTATTTAAATCCGACTTTAAAAAGCTCGACCTTCTCGAGCCAGAGCTTTGGGCGCGCGCAACGGATTATATCGAAGAAGATAAACTCGCCGTCGAAGCCATGATTAAAAACGGTTTTACTTACGAACTCGAAGATGGCGTTTACTTTGATACTTCTAAATTTCCCGAATACGCCGATTTTGCTCATCTCGACTTAAAAAACCTTAAAGCCGGCGCTCGCGTCGAGTTTAACGAAAAAAAGAAAAATCCCTCCGACTTTGCCGTTTGGAAGTTTATCCAGCCGGGCGAGGCGCACGCTATGCGCTGGGATTTTCTCGGTCGCC
>CAZMWH010000026.1:0-10905 GCA_964570115.1 uncultured Candidatus Saccharibacteria bacterium
CCAGACTGCACCCAAGTGCACCCGAATACATCCAAATGAATCAAAAGTGCACCCAAGTTGCACCCAAGTGCACCCGAATAGTTTACGAGGGGCAATACTCGCTCTCTAATCTATGTCAAATAACGCTGCATATGCCCAGCGTGAGCAGAATGGAGTTCGAATCCGCTCATGCCAAATAACAATTTGATAACAAAAATAGCCCCTTTTTACAGGGGTAGATGGGATATGCTTAACCAATTTTTAACACTATGGTCGGGGCTAGGAGATTTGAACTCCTGACCTCACGCACCCCATGCGTGCGCGCTACCAAGCTGCGCCAAGCCCCGACTAGAAGTAATTATATCATAATTCCCTATTATTTTATAGAGGAAGTTTTTATTTTAGAAAAAGACTTGACAGAAAGGTTCGGCTAGGCGTATTATTGTATTAAGCACTTAATACAATAATACATTATGAATTATAGTTTTAATAATAATAGCCCGATTTATTTACAAATCGTCGAGATTATCGAGCGAGAGATTATTAGTGGCGCTAGGAGCCCGGGAGAAAGAGTTGAGAGCGTTCGAGAACTCGCCGCGAAGCTTCGGGTTAATCCGAATACAGTTCAGAAAGCGTTAGTCGAACTCGAGGAAAAAGGATTAGTCGAAACGGAAAGAACGAGCGGGAGGTTTGTTACAAAAAACGAAAATAAACTAGTAAAATTACGCGAAAAATATTTTAAAGAAAAAACAGAAAATTATTTAAGTGAAATGAAAAAAATTAAAATAGAACAAGCAAAAATAATAGATTTTATTAAAAATAATTATGAAAATTAGAAAGGAGAAAAAATGAAAGGAAAAATTCCGCTAGTCGAAATTAAAAATCTAACAAAAATATATAATAATGAAAAAATAGCATTAAAAAATATAAATCTAAAATTAGAAAATAAAAAGATTTATGGATTGCTTGGAAAAAACGGGAGCGGAAAAACGACGTTAATAAAACTAATAAATGATTTATTGACGCCGAGCGAGGGAGAAGTTTTAGTTAAGGGGGAGAAACCCGGAATAAAATCAAAGAAAATTATTGCTTATCTTCCGGAGCGAACTTATCTCGACAAAAGCTTAACGGTCGAGACGGCGATTAAAGAGTACGCGGAATTTTATCCGGATTTTAGTTTTAAAAAATGTAAAAAATTATTAGAAAATCTAGAATTAGACGAAAATCAAAAAATTATAAAAATGTCGAAGGGAATGCAGGAAAAATTACAACTGCTTTTGGTGATGTCGAGAAGAGCGGAACTTTATATTTTAGACGAACCGCTTTCGGGAGTTGACCCAGCGACGAGAGACGATATTTTAGATTTAATTTTAGAAAATTTTGAAGAAAATTCAAGTCTTTTAATTTCGACACATTTAATTTCTGACGTTGAGAGGATTTTAGACGAAATTATTTTTATTAAAAATGGCGAAATTGTTGAATTTTCTGACGCGGAAAAATTACGCGAAAAAGAAAATGCGTCGATTGACGAAATATTCAGAAGGAGATTTAAAAATGTTAAATAAGCTAATTAAAATAGATTTACGTTATATATTAAGGTTCGCGCCAATTTTCTTTGGAGCAGGGATTTTCTTTGCGCTAGTTTCGCTGGTGGCTTCAAAAATCGAGAGTTCCGCGATTGCGGAAGTTATTAAAAGTATTTCAGAAAACTTTGCGCTTTCCGCGGTTATTTCTGGAATTATTAACGTAATTTCCAGAGCGATTGGGATTTTTTATAAAAAACTCTACGGCGACGAAAGTTATTTGACGCATACTTTACCAATTTCTAAAAAAACAATTTATTTATCAAAAATATTATCAACGCTTTATAGTTTTTTAATTGCGCTTTTTATTGGGATTTTAATTTTAGCAATAAATTATAATTTATTTGAAAACTTTGAAGCATTAAGGGAGTTTATTGAAACGACAGCGAAAATAACGGGCGGGAATGTGGCTGAGTTTATTATTTTAATTATTTTAATCGGATTTTTCGAAATAACGACTTTAATTTCGCTAATTTTCTTAGCAATGATTATGAAAAATAGAACAACCAAAACTAAAACTGCATTTATTGCAGCGGGGAGTTATTTAGCGGCTCAGGGAATATTTCTTTTAAGTCTCTTTTTGATCGGACTAGGGAAGCCAGAAGTGATGGAGCTATTTAATTCGGAAGTAGTTTCGGCGGAAGCAATGAGGCTTGTCCTGATAACGGGGATTGTGGTTTATGGGGCTACGACTTTAATTATAAATTTCGCGAACATAAAACTACTCGAAAAAGGCGTTAACGTTGCTTAAAATCTAGTATAATAGTTTCATAAGAATTAAAAAAGGAATTTTTATGAAACAAAATAAAAAAGGAGAAGTAGCTTCGGCGGTTGTTCTGTTTTTCGTCGGGATACTTCTCTTTATTTATGCAGATAAAATCTTAGACTGGATTTCGGTAATTTTTGGGGCGCTTTGCATTGCTTATTCGGTTATAACTTTACTATCGCATATTTCTGCGAAACCAAAAGACAGGCGCGAAGTTTCGATTTTTCTAATCGTCTTAACGGCGGCGGCAGGGATTGTTTTGATTTCTAAATCGACGTTCGTTCGAGAGATGATTTCGTTTGTGGTCGGGATATATATTATATTGACGTCGGCTTTACAGCTTTCGGCGATTTTAGATTTTAAACGACTAACGGGGATAAGACTCAAGTCAATTATTCTTCCGGTGATTGGAATTATTATTGGTGTGCTTTGTGTATCGGGAGATTTTTTAATTCCGGACGCGCTAATTCAATACACAGGGATTTTGCTTTCGGTTTATAGTATTATTGACATCGTTTCGATTTTAATATTTTCAAAAGAAGAAAAGAAGGCGAAGAAGCAACCAAAAATCCAGGAGGGGGAGATTATCGCGGAGGCGGGCGAAGAAAAAGCAAAGAAAAAATAGAAAAAATTAGAAAATATAGTATAATATTTTTAGAGAAAATCTAGAAATAAAAAGGAGATTTATGGCTAAAAATCCGCGTTTAATTTTAATTACTAATCCGGGGTCGAGCTCGAGAAAGTACGCGCTCTATCGCGAGGACGAGTTACTTTGTTCCCTACATTTTGAGTTTGAGGGAAAGAAAGTGGTTTGTACGCTTAAACGAGCGGACGAGACGAAAAAGAAAATTAAAACCGAGTTTAAAGATTTGACCGAGACGGTTGGGGCGCTTAATAAAATCTTGACTGAGGAAGGGTATCTTGGCGGGGTTTCAAAGATTGACGCAATTCTCGCAAGGATTGTTGCGACAGGGGAATATTTTACGGAAGACCATCTCGTTGATAAGGAATGTCTAAAGAATCTGGAAATTGCAAAAAAGAGGACGCCGCTTCACGTTCCGGTTGTCGCGAACGAGATTGAGGCGTTTGTTAAAGAATTTAAAGGAACGCCCGTTATTGCAATTTCTGATTCGTCGTTCCATTCCGAACGTCCAGAGCTAATGAAATATTACGCAATCGACAAGGAACTTGCTGATAAGGCCGAGATTAAACGCTATGGCGCGCATGGACTTTCTGTCGGTTCGATTGTTAATTATATGGAGCGCGAGGGGATTTTACCGGAAAAATTAGTAGTTTGTCATTTAGGGTCGGGAAGCTCCGTAACCGCAGTTTATAAAGGAAAGTCCCACGATACAACAATGGGCTATACTCCGCTTGAGGGGGTTATGATGTCGACGAGAACTGGCTCGATTGATGCTGCGGCGGCGCTGGCGGTTAAACGAGCAATGAAAATTACCGACGACGAAGAACTTGAACAATATCTAAATAAAAAATGTGGGCTGCTCGGAGTTTCTGGTCAGACGGACGATATGCGCGAGATTATTCGATTGCGCGACGAAGGCGACGAACGCGGGGCGTTTGCGCATGCGCTGTTTGTTTATCGAATCCAGAGCGCGATCGGTCAGATGGTTGCGAGCTTGGGCGGAGTGGATGCGATTGTTTATACGGCGACAATCGGCGAACGTTCAGACGATATTCGAAAATGCGTCTCTCAGAAGCTCGGATATCTAGGTTTTGAACTAGATAACGAGAAAAATACTAGTGAGCTAAAAAATCGTCATGAAAATATCGCCGCGGAAGGCTCGAAACCGATTTACGTTATTCGAACGGACGAGTTTGAGGAAATGATTAGAAGGGCAAAAGTTATTTTAGACGGAGATAAATGCAAATGCGGTTGCGAGGGAGAATGTGAGTGTGGCGATGATTGTAAATGCAAAGAAGATTGCGACTGTAAGAAAAAATAATGAAAGAATTTCTAAAACAAGTCTCCGATAAAGAGACGAAAAAACTTTTAGAAATAGCAGAGTCCTCCTTGAAAGTTGAGGGGGACTTTGTTGAACTGGGGTGCTATCGCGGGGAGACGTCGGTTTTGCTGGAAAAATTACTGGAAAAACAGGGGTCAGAAAAGAAACTCTGGATTTATGACTCGTTCGAGGGATTACCGAAGAAAACGGCAGAAGATGCTTCGGTTGCGGGGGACGCGTTTAAAGAGAAGGAGCTGTTGGTTTCGAAACGCGAAGTTGTTGAGCGATTTAAACGGGCGAGGTTAAAACTCCCGATAATCAAAAAGGGATTTTTTGAGAACTTAGACCCAGAAAAAGACCTGCCGAGAGAAATTGCGTTCGCGTTTTTGGACGGGGATTTATATAATTCGATAAAAACGTCGCTAAAACTCGTCGCGCCGAAACTTGCGAAAGGCGGGGTGATGGTTGTTCATGATTATAATAATCCGGAGCTTCCGGGGTCAGCGCGGGCGGTTGACGAATTTTTAAGAGCGCGGACGGAGTTTAGGCTACGGATTTTTGAGACGCTTGCGATTTTATCGCGTTAATTCGGGAGAGAAGAAGGTTCGTTTCGTCGATTTCTTCGAGTTTGGTGATTGCAAAACTTTTTTCGCCAGCATCTTTTAAAGAAGCACCGACATGATAGAACTCTTTTTCGTCGAGAATAAGGAGACGGTCGTGAAAATCGGAAGTTTTATAAACGGTTAACTTCGGATATTCGGTATTAAACTTTTTAATTTCGTTTAAAGAAAGACGAGAAGAGGGGAGCGTTAAAATCGAGACGGGAATTTTTTCTTTTTTATTTCTTAGAATATCGAGGGTATTTATATTAACGTAGCCGTCGATTAAGATAATATTTTCTTTCGCGCGTTTAATTAAATCGATTAAAAAACTATAGGCGTCGTAAATTTGGCCGGAGAAAAAGATTTTTTGGGTCGAGCCAGCACATTCTTGTTCATCAATTGCCTTTAGGAGTTTCGAGATTTTTTCGGTCGTTTCTTTTTCAAATTCAAGTTGTTTAAGTTCGATTGAGGAAATTCGCTCAAAAAGCGGAGAATTTTTCGCGATAAAATTCCGCATCTCGACAAACGAACGGACAATATTAAGACTCGAAGCGACGGAGTCGGGATTTTTTAGAATCATAGAGAACATAGTTATTCCCTGTTCAGTATAAGCGAAGGGAGAAAGAGACCCCTTAGAATCGGGAAAAAGAGTTTTATATTCGCCTTTTGTTAGCCGGAAACGAAAGTCGGCAGGAAAATAGTCAGAATTTTTAGAAGCGAGACGGTTTAGTTCTTTAGTTTCCATTTCGTAAAGGTTCGCTAAATCATAATCAAAAACAATAGGTCGCCCCTGGACGAGATGAATCATCTCGGTAATATCTTTATTATTTTCTGGAGAAATATCGCTATTTATCGCCATATATAATATATTATAACATAAAAATAACCTCTAGAAAAGAGGTTATTTTTAATATGGGGGATAATCTAGGCGATTATTTAACGACTTCACCCTCTACAGCGTCATCGTCGTTGGTTTTTTTATCATCCGAAGAGGCGGAGGAGTCAGAAGGATTTGAGTCGGAAGAAGTTTGTTGATAAAGCTTCGCGCCGATAGGCATAATACGAGAGTCGAGGTCTTTAGTCGCGGCTTCAAGTTTTTCTTTATCAGCGGTTTCGTCTTTTAGGACTTCCTTCGCGGCGTCGCAGGCCTTTTTAATCGTTTCTTTATCCTCGTTAGAGATTTTATCTTTATATTCGTCAGGCATTTTTTCGAACTGATAGACTTTATTTTCGAGAACATTGCGCGCGTCGATAGCTTCGCGTTTTTTCTTATCTTCGTCGGCGTGAAGTTCGGCTTCTTTTTGAGCCTTCTCGATATCTTCTTTACTCATATTTCCTGAGTTTTGAATCGTGATGGACTGTTCCTTGCCGGTTCCCTTGTCTTTTGCAGTAACATTCAAAATCCCGTTCGCGTCGAGGTTAAAGGTAACTTCGATTTGAGGGATACCGCGGGGAGCGGGGGCGATGCCGTCGAGAATGAAGCGACCGAGGGATTTGTTGTCGTTCGCCATTTCGCGCTCGCCTTGGAGGACGTGGATTTCGACTTGAGGCTGGTTGTCCGCGGCGGTCGAGAAAACCTGAGACTTTGAGGTTGGGATAGTGGTGTTTCTGTCGATTAGCTTCGTGCAGACGCCGCCCATGGTTTCAATACCGAGGGAAAGCGGAGTTACGTCGAGAAGAAGAACGTCTTTAACGTCGCCTTGGAGGACGCCGCCTTCAATCGCCGCGCCGACCGCAACGACTTCGTCGGGGTTAACGCCCTGCATCGGGTCTTTTTTGAAAATCTTTTTAACTTTTTCGACGACTGCCGGCATACGAGTCATACCGCCGACCATAACGACTTCGTTGATATCGTTTTCGGAAAGTTTCGCGTCTTTTAAAGCTTTTCTGACCGGCTCTTCGAGGCGGTCAAGGAGAGGTTCAACAAGCTCTTCGAGCTTTGCGCGAGTCAAAGTATGTTCAAAATGTTTCGGCCCGTCGGCGTCAGCGGTCAAGAACGGGAGGTTAATATCGGTCGAAGTCGCGGAGGAAAGTTCCTTTTTCGCTTTTTCGGCTTCGTCTTTAATTCGCTGCATTGCTGCCGCGTCGCCTTTAATATCGACACCGGATTCTTTCTTAAACTCGTCGCAAAGATAGTTGACGATAATGTTATCGAAGTCTTCCCCGCCGAGATGAGTATCGCCGTTGGTCGCTTTTACCTCAAAAACACCATCGCCGAGTTCAAGAATCGAAACGTCGAACGTCCCGCCACCGAGGTCGAAAACGGCAATTTTTTCGTCGTCTTTTTTATTAAGCCCATAAGCGAGCGCGGCGGCGGTCGGCTCGGGGATAATTCGTTTCACTTCGAGACCAGCGATTTTACCGGCGTCTTTAGTCGCCTGACGCTGAGAATCGTCGAAATAGGCCGGAACGGTGATGATTGCTTCGGTAACTTTTTCGCCGAGAAAAGCTTCGGCGTCGGCTTTAATCTTCGAGAGAACCATCGCGGAGATTTGTTCCGGAGTATATTTTTTCTCGTCCATTTCGACCGCAACGCCAGAACCTTTTTCGACAATCTTATAAGGCATAATATCGAGGTCTTTTTGGACTTCTTTATCGGAGAACTTACGCCCGATTAGACGTTTAATTCCATAAATCGTGTTTTTCGGGTTGGTGACGCGCTGACGCTGGGCGACTTTGCCGACAAGACGCTCACCTTTTTTTGTAACCGCAACGACCGAAGGGGTAGTTCGGTCGCCCTCGCTGTTAGTGATTACTTCTGGTTTTCCGGCAACCATATAAGCGAACGCCGAGTTGGTTGTTCCGAGGTCAATTCCAATAATCTTAGACATATTTCCTCCTTTTTAGAGTTATTTATTGTTCATTTTCTAGCACTCGACTTTATCTTCTGCTAATCTACTTTTAGTGTAGCAAATTAGCAGTCTCGTGTCAAGACTGCTAATTTAGGATTTTTTGGATTCTATTAGTTTTCTGGGGCGGGAGGAGTTTCTTCTAGGGAGGAGGTATATTCTTCTGGGACAGAGTCGGAAGGGTCAGAAGTGATTTCTGGGGCGGGGGCTTCTTGAACGGCGGACTCGGGTTTAGGTTCTTCGGGGGTTGGTTCGGACTCGGAGGTTTCTTCGGATTCGGACATATCTTTTACGGGGATGTTGACGACCGGTTTTTCGGAGATCGGCTCCGCGCTTTGTGTTTTGGGCTGAGGCGACTCAAAAACAGGGGTAGAAGGCTGCTCAGGGACGGAAGTAGGGGTTTCTACGACAGAGGCTTCTTGGACAGGGAGTTCGGAAACAGAAGCAGGGGCAGGGTCGGGGGCGGGAGCTGCGGACTGCGCGCCGATATAAACGGATTTATCGAAGGCGAGAATAAGGGTAAAAATGAAATTTAAGAAAACTAGGCCGAGGGCGTAGAAGCCGGATTTGCCGAAAGCACGAGAGAGATAGACATAAAACACGATAAGAACAACAAAATTAACAACGGGGACGAGAAGGAGAAGCGAAAGGGCGGGAGGGAGACCAGCGATTTTAAAGAAAGTCCAGTAATTGTAGAAAGGGATTAGGACTTTCCAACCTTTTTCTCCGGCTTTAGTAAGGATTTTCCAATTCGCGATTAGCATAATTAGAGAAAACGTCGCAACGGCGGCGATAATAATCCCGAGGAAGGCGCCAAGAAAGGCGAAAAGCGCCTCGAGGCTAAAAGTAGTAGTATCTAGACCAGTTGTATAGGGGAGAGTCGAAGGGGGAGTATAGAGAGTATAAGTTTCGGTTTTTTCGCCAGGAGCGTCGAGAAAAACGTCGTCATAAAGCTCGCTAAAACCATCGTCAACTTCGACCCCATAATCGGATTCGTAATTATAATCGTCGTAAGTTTCCATTTTTATTCCTTATTTAGTTATTTTAATTATAACATAAAGGTTATGGCTTTTTTATCTTTTTTAGGTGTTCTTTTGCCTTTAGAGTAACGAGACGACCGCGAGGGGTGCGCTCGAGGAGACCGAGTTGTAATAAATAGGGCTCGTAATAATCTTCAATCGTCGAAGGTTCGTCGCCGGTCAGGGCGGCGATGGTCGCTAAGCCGACGGGGCGGTCGCCATAATTTTCGAGCATCAGCTCGAGCATATTGCGGTCGGCGGGGTCGAGACCGAGGTTGTCGATTTCCATCATTTTTAGGGCGGACTTGGCGATTTTTTCGTCGATAATGCCGTCGCCGTTAACGTCGGCATAGTCGCGGACACGTTTAAAGAGGCGGTTAGCGATGCGGGGGGTGAGGCGGGAGCGAGTCGAGAGAAGAGCGGTTGCTTCGGGGGAGATTTTAGTGTTTAAAATGCCGGCGGTGCGGGAGATAATCTGTTCGATTTCGGGCTCTTTATAATATTCGAGGCGGTGGATGATGCCGAAGCGGTCGCGGAGAGGCCCAGCGAGGGCGCCGGTGCGAGTGGTTGCGCCGATGACGGTAAACTTCGGGAGGTCGAGGCGGACGGAGCGGGCGGCGGGACCTTTCCCGATAACAATGTCTAATTTATAATCTTCCATCGCGGAATAGAGGATTTCTTCGACGGTGCGGCGGAGGCGATGGATTTCGTCAATAAAGAGGACGTCGCCGGGCTGGAGGTTAGTAAGGATACTGGCGAGGTCGCCAGCACGCTCAATCGCGGGGCCAGAAGTAACACGAAGGTTGGCGCCGAGCTCGTGAGCGATAACGTTCGCCATGGTCGTCTTCCCGAGTCCAGGGGGGCCGTAGAGGAGAACGTGGTCGAGAGCCTGACCGTCGCCCCGTTTTTTAACGGCGTCGATTGCGAGTTTTAGGTTCGACTTTAGGCGTTCCTGGCCAATATAAGAAGAGAAGTCAACCGGACGGAGAGAAAGCTCAATCTCGACTTCTTCAGAGCTAGTATTGTTGAACTTTGGGTCAATAATCCGCTGCTTAACTTCCGGATTTTCTCCCTCCTTGAAACTTCTTTCTATGGACATAGTTAGATTATAACATAGGTTTTTTAGATTAGGATTTATGTTATACTAGAAAAAAGGAGTTTTTATGGAACTAAAGAAAAACAGCAAAACTTGGAAAAATCTGGAGACGGCGTTTGCGGGAGAGGCGCAGGCATTTACGAAATATAATTATTTTGCGTCGCAAGCGAAAAAAGACGGTTATGAACAGATTTCTGAGATTTTCCTAGAGACGGCGGGAAACGAAAAAGAACACGCGAAGATGTGGTATAAACTACTCCACGACGGGAAAGTTGGCAATACGCGCGAAAACTTGACCGCGGCGGCGAACGGAGAGAATGCGGAGTGGACAGATATGTATAAGAGGTTCGCGGAAGAGGCGCGAGAAGAGGGATATGAGGAAATTGCAAAGCAGTTTGAGGGGGTCGCGGGGGTCGAGAAGGAACACGAAGCAAGGTATTTGAAACTCCGAGAAAATATCGAAAACGACGTTGTCTTTAAATCTGATAAGGTTACAGTTTGGAAATGTAGGAACTGTGGGCATATTTTCGTCGGTGAAGAAGCGCCGGAAATCTGTCCGGTTTGCGCACATCCGCGAGCATATTTTGAGATTAAAGCCAATAATTATTAAAAAGTCAAATTAGGAAAATACTCCTGTTAAATCGGGGTATTTTTGATTTTTATGAAAAATCATGGGAAAAAGTATTGACAATTTTAGTTTGGTGTGATATAATAGGGGTATATCATCAAGTTTTTGATGGTAAGATTTTTAAGAAGGTAGGTGAAGCCTATGATTGATCCCAGGTTGCCCAAGCTGTGTGAAATGAACGTTTTCGTCATCTGATCCGGCCGCGCCGGCTCTCGCGCGAAATGCGCCAAGGAAAAGAGCCCACGCCTGAGGGAGGTCATCCTGTGAAGATGTGGTATGCCCGCGATCAGGACTCCTAGGAGTTCTAATTCCGTTTCGGCGGAAGTGACCGCCGATTGTTTGCGTGTTTGACGCCTTGCTCGCCGCCCGCTTTGCGGCAGAGCCGATAAGGCGCCAGTTCATCGTCCCCCGAAAAGGAG
>CAZMWH010000027.1:0-10755 GCA_964570115.1 uncultured Candidatus Saccharibacteria bacterium
CGAAATGAAAATATTTTATGGCTACCGCTTGATAAAATTAAACCGGCTGTGATAAAATGTATTCAGAATGAGTAAAGAAAATAGTACGCCTTTAGAAAAATTATTCGGCTCGAAAACACGAGCAAAACTTTTAAAACTATTTTATGAAAACTCGGAAAAGTCTTTTTATGTTCGGGAAATTACGCGGGTAATCGAAGAACAAATAAACTCGGTTAGAAGGGAACTGTCGAATTTAGAAAGTATTGGAATTATTAAAAACGAGACATACGATAATAAAGTTTATTATTCGGCGAACATGAAACATCCTTATGCACACGCGATGGTTGAAATTTTCTCGAAGAAAGTTGATTTGAGGAAAGATAAGGATGTTAGACAGAGTAGCTGGGAAGAATATATTAAACCGGTTAAGAAGTATCTTGATGCGATTTTGGTGACGAACCGAACGCCAGGACAAGAGGGGATTGATGTGCTGATTATTGGGAATGATAAGACGAAAAAGTTGACGCATTGGGCGGAAGTGGTTGAGAAGAAACAGGGGAGGCCGCTTAACTATGTGATATTTTCGGCGGAGGATTTTGCTTATCGGAGAAGCGTCAGGGATAGGTTTATTTTAGATATTTTAGAGATGGAAGTTTCTGAGATTATTGATCCGGAAAAGATTATAAAAGGTTAAACCTTAAGGAGGCGAGATGTTTGAGATAGAGAGCAAAAATCAGGATTCTGTTACGATCACAACGAAGAAAACCACTGTTAGTTTTGATGTTGAGGAAGCGACGATTGACGGAAATCTTGGGGTTGGGAAGATTAAAGGCCCGGGGGAGTTTGAGATTGGGGATTTGACGATTAGAGGGATCGGCGTTGAGGGAGGGAAGACGATTTATGATGTTGAGACGGGAGGGGTTCATATTGGGATTATTGGGGGAATTGAGTTGGGGCTAGATGATTTAGGAGTTGCGGATATTCTCTGTACTTCTTCGGTTAGAGCCGTAAGAGAGATTGAACCGAAGATGGTTGTTTCAATGGGCAATGTGGACGGAATGGTCTCTGAGCTTAAGTTGACCGCGAGAACGGAAAAGAAGTTAAAGATAAAAAATCGAGACGCGTTACCGATGGCGCTCGAGGTTGTCGTCTTAAACTAAAATTAAGATAGTTGAACTAGAATATTAAAAAGGGAGTAAATATGATAAATTTTACGGGCATTTTAGTGGTTTTTGGAGTAATTTTAGTTTCGATGATGCTTCACGAACTAGCTCACGGAGGGGTTGCTTATCTTTTAGGGGATACGACGGCGAAAGATGATGGAAGGTTGACTTTAAACCCTTTGAAACATCTTGACCCGTTTATGTCTCTGATCTTACCTTTGTTTTTGTATTTGATGGGAGCGCCGGTGTTTGGGGGAGCGAAGCCGGTTCCGGTAGATTCGAGAAATCTAAAAGGTAAAGAGTGGGGAATGGCGGCGGTTGCGGTTGCGGGGCCGTTAGTAAATTTTTTACTCGCGTTGATTAGTTTTTTGATCATGTATTTTAATAATATTAGCTATACGGACGGGGTTTTAGGATTGGTTTTATCGGAAATGCTTTTAGTTAATTTAGGGTTTATGATTTTTAATCTTTTTCCGATTCCGCCGTTGGACGGGTCGAGAGTAATATATGCGATTGCTCCGGACGGGGTTAGAGAAGTGATGGAAAAGTTGGAGGGACCGATAGGGATATTCTTAGTTTATATTTTAATTTTCTGTTTTGGGGGAGTATTTAACGAGATTATGAGCGGGGCAATGAACGGAGTTATTGAGTTCTTCTACTGGATTGTTGGGGCGTAGTCTGATATAATAGAATTAGCCTCGGCGGCGGCATGATTTTCCTCTATAATCATGTTTTAGGGATTTCGTGGCAGATTTCCGTGGAAGTCGCGCATAAGATTTTACCCACCTTGTAGATATTACGGGGAAAATAGAGTCGCTGGGGTGATTTAGGTTTTATATATAATATATGGTGGGCGATGAAACAGAGAATTAGAACCGTAGCGATTATTCGACGAGAGGGGGAGGTTCTTTTGATGAAGAAAAGGAATAACAGGCTGGATGCGCCTGTTTTTTGGGAATTGCCGACAGGGAAGATTAAGTTTGGGGAACAGCCTGAAGAGGCGATGGCGCGGACGGTTTATGATTATTTAGGAGTGAAAGTCGAGGAAGTTAAACTTAAGGACGCGGTTACGTTTATTGCTTTTGAGGGGATGAGCCAGTTGGCGAACCTATATATTATATATGAGGTTAGAATAGGGAAGGGTGCGAAGATTAAACCGGGGGAGAGGTATTCGGCATATAAGTTTAGTAGTCCGAAAGATTTTTCTAAGGTTAGACTAGACGAGGCGAGTATAGCGGTGCTTGGGCTAGAGGAGGGGAAGGGGGAAGAGAATAAGAATTATCGTGAGACGGCGAACGGTGCAACGGTTTATATTGATGGGGCGAGTAGGGGAAATCCGGGGCCGGCGGGGATTGGATATTATATTGTTTCTGAGGACGGTCAAGTTTTAAAGAGGGGAGGAGAGTTTATTGGGTTTGCGTCGAGCAGGGTTGCGGAATATTATGCGCTTAAAGAGGGGATTAGACAGGCGATAGAGTTAGGGCTGAGGTCGGTGAGGTTTGTGGGGGACAATTTGATGATGATAAACCAGATGAACGGGATTTATAAGATAAAAAATAGGGATTTAATCCCGATTTATGAAGATATAAAGAAATTATTAAAGGATAATTTTGAGGCGGTTTCGTTTACGCACGTTAAAAGGGAATTAAATCAAGAGGCGGATAGAGAAGCGGGAGGGGCGATAGATAGACATTTTGGCGGGGATATGATAGAATAAGCTGGAGCTTAAAAGATAATCGCTTGGAAATTTCAAGAGGAAAGTCCGGACAACAAAAGGCAAAGTAGTCGCTAACGGCGACCGGGAGTAATCCTAGGGAAAGTACCACAGAAACTTAAACTACCTATTTTAGGTAAAGGTGAAAAGAGTGAGGTAAGAGCTCACAGCGTTAGATGGCGACATTTAACGGGGGCAAACCCTACTTGTTGCAAGGAGCACTAGAAACCTTCGCCTGAGGATGTGCGCTCACCGCTCGAGAATTAGAGCAATTTAATTTCTAGATAGATGATTATCGGCGTTTTTAGACGTTACAAAATCCGGCTTATTGAGAGCTCATCAAAAAATCCCCGTTTAGGGGAAATTTTGATTTTAAGACTTATTCTAGTTATTTAATTAAGCCTTTTTTCTTTAGAGTACGGAGAGCAGAAGTAGAAACGTTGAGTTTTACTTTTTCGCCGTTAATAACTAAGGTCTTTTTATGGACGTTAGGTTTAAAAACTTTACGGGTCTTTCTCTGGGAGAAAGAAACGTTGTGACCGTACATTTTTCCTTTACCGGTAACTTCGCAGATTGCCATGATGTTATTTCTCCTTTACCGTATTAACGATTGCTTCGAAAGCTTTAGGATTGTTGACGGCGAGTTCGGAAAGGATTTTACGATCGACGTTGATTCCTTTTTTCTTCATTCCGGCAATGAGCTGGGAGTAAGAAAGTCCGAGTTCGCGAGAAGCGTTGTTGATGCGGGTAATCCAAAGAGCGCGAAGGTCGCGTTTACGGTTCCTGCGGTCGCGATAAGCGTAGCGGAGGGATTTAATAACTCCTTGTTTTGCGAGGCGGAAACTACGAGTTCGGTAATGTTGCATACCCTTAGCAGCGGCTAGGGTCTTCTTATGTTTAGCATGGGCGGAAACGCCACGTTTTACTCTCATCTGGTTAAACTCCTAATGCTGTTTTAACGTTTTTCTTGATTTTGCCGTTGATGGCAGCGGCGGTTTTCATATTCCTTTTGCGAGCTTTCGACTTTTTCGCAAGGATATGATTTCCAAAGGCGCGTTCGCGGATAAGTTTTCCGGAGCCGGAAATTTTGATGCGCTTAGCGGTACCTTTATGGGTTTTTAGTTTTGGCATAAGGCTTTCCTTTAGTTTAAAGTTTATAAAGATAAGATACGATCAGGGAACCGGGAAAGTAGGAAATTACTTTTTTCGTATTCCGACTGATAAGTTGCGTCCGTTGAATTGAGGCTTTCCTTCGACGATAATCTCGTCTCCGAGGAGAGTAAAGATTTTGTTCAGGAGTTCTTGGCCGATTTCTTTATGGGCCATTTCGCGACCACGGAAGACAACCATGATTTTTACGCGATCTCCATCTTCGAGAAAACTCTTAATTTTGCGGAGTTTAATGTTTAGGTCATTGTCGCTAATTTTGAGGCCGATTTTCATCTGTTTGAGCTCGGATTGTTTTTCGCGGGCTTTTTTACGATTTTTTGCCTCTTCTTTCATCTTTTGGTATTGGAACTTTCCCCAATCGATTACTTTAACGACCGGCGGGTTAGCGTTAGCGGCGATCTCAACAAGATCGACGCCTTTATCCCGGGCGAGGGAAAGGGCTTCTCGACTAGACATTAAGCCCAGTTGTTCTCCATTAGCACCGATTACGCGAACTTCAGGATAGCGGATTTCTCCGTTAAGTTTTGTACGTGAATTTCTGTTACTAATAGGATTCCTTTCTCTTTAAATAACCTAGAGAGATTATACTAAAAAATTAAGAAAAAGACAAGAGTTTTCTAGGGAGATGATCAGGGGTTATTTGGGCGTTTTCTAAAGTTTAGGGACTCAGCGATTTCTTTTTCGGTGATTTCTGGGGTGCCGTCGAGATCGGCGATGGTTTGGGCGACTTTAATAACTTTAAAGTAGGAACGGGCGGAAAGGTCAAGTTTTTTGGACGCATTATACAAAAATTGTTCAGCGGATTTTGAAAGTTTGAGGAGGGTTGAGACTTGGTGGGAGGAGAGGGAGCTGTTATAAAAGTCGGTTTTATGATAGCGGGCGCGTTGACGGTCAATTGCCTCTTTTATTTTATTTTTTACAACAGTATGTTCTTTGGTGGAGTTTTCTAGGGGTTTTAAGAGGTCGGAGTTATCGACTTTATTGACGGAGATATTCATGTCGATACGGTCAAAGAGGGGGCCGGAAAGTTTTTTGGTATAGGCGAGGATTTGGTTTGAGTTGCAGGTGCATTGGTGGGTTGGATCGCCAGCGTAGCCGCAAGGACAAGGGTTCATGGTTGCGATGAGCATAAAGTCGGCGGGATAGATGGATTTTTGGTTGGCGCGAGAGATGGAGATAAACTTGTCTTCGAGAGGTTGACGGAGAGCTTCGAGGACGCTACGGGGGAACTCGGGGATTTCGTCGAGAAAGAGGACGCCGAGATGGGCAAGAGAGATTTCTCCGGGTTCGGCATGGGAGCCGCCACCAATAATGGAGACGGAACTGGCGGTATGATGGGGTGAGCGGAAGGGACGGGTCGTAACGACTTCGCTAGAATTGTTGGCGATGGAATGGATTTTAGTGATGGCAATTTTTTCTTCGATTGATAAATCGGGAAGGAGGTTAGCAGCGGCGCGGGCGAGAAGGGTTTTGCCGGCGCCGGGCGGGCCGGAGATTAAAATGTTGTGATGGCCGGCGATGGCGATGGAAAGAGCGCGCTTGGCGAAGGATTGACCGCGGATATGGTCAAAAATAGGCCCGTTTGTCTCTGTCTTGGTATTTTTGACAACGATTTCTGGATTTTCGATTTCTTTTTCTTTTTTGAGGTGGAGAAAGAGGTTGTGGAGATTTTTGACGCCGATTATCTTTATCCCGGAGATTAGAGAAGCTTGTTCAAAATTTTTATACGGGAGATAGACCTCGGAGACGTTGGCGGATTTAGCAGCTTCGAGGATGTTGATAATTCCTTTTATCTCGCGGAGTTCTCCGTTTAAAGAAAGCTCGCCGACGAAGAGACGGTTTTTAACTTCGTCTTCTAGGAGTTGATTAGAGAGAATTAGGATTGAGAGAGCGATTGGAAGATCAAGAAAAGAGCCATCTTTCAAGAGGTCGGCAGGAGCGAGATTAATCGTGACGCGTTTATCAGGGAAAGTAAAGCCGGAATTAGTTAGAGCGCTTTTAACGCGTTCTTTAGCCTCGTTGATGGTTTTATTTGCCATTCCGACGATATTAAAGGCGGGGAGGCCGCGGTTCATATCGCCTTCGACTTCGACGAGTCGACCTTCGTAGCCATAGGGGATGGCTGAGCTGACTTTAGATATCATATAAAATAAGAATAAGGGAAGGAACGGAGAAAATCAACCTAGATTTTTAGAGAGAGATATGTTATACTTAAGCGTAGTTGGGGCTGACAAAGCTTAGACGGATTATTAAAAAATATCAAGCACGACGAGTGATACCGTAAGTATTGAATAAGTGCTAAAAACACTGTCGCAAGGCGTGTAGCTTACATGCCTGCTTATGCCTAAGATAATTTTATAGGCTGGTTCTCGCTTGAGATTCCGTAGAGTAGAGGATTATCAGATTACGGGATTAAGGCTAGGATAGTAACGAAACCTAGCACGAAAAGAAGTTGTGGCGACTAAAAGTTTTGTTTCTTGCAGCTTTTAGGAATAGCCGAGAATAAAAACAAGAGACTATGCGTGTAGAATGATATTTTAAGGTAGTTCGGACCCGGAGGCAGTATCCGGCAGCTCCACCAAAAGATTGAATAAAAAAATTGTTCGCTTCCGTAGGGAAGCGATTTTTCGTGGATTTACAGGGGTAAAATATGGGAAAAGGACAAGAAAAAAGACCAGTAACTGCGAGGAAAACTGGTCTTTTTGTGTAGAGTGTGGAGTTATTTTGGCTAAAAATGTTTGTTTTTGGCTTTGAATAATTATTTTATTCAAAAGCTAATACTATGATACGACACCAAAACGCTTGTGTCAACACTTTTTTGTATAAATTTTTTATAATTTTTGTGGAGTTTTCCACAGTAGGGAATAAGGGGACTAAGGGGCTTTATGTAAAAAATACAACAACTTTGAATAATAAAATTACTCTTAAAAATGGGCTAGTGTTGTAATAAAAACATTAAAAAAATTGAACAAAAGTATTGCTTTTGATGGGGAAGTATGCTATTATGAAAAAGTCGAAAGACAAAAATAAACACTAAAAATAAAGAGAGTTAAGCAATGAAAGATAAATAAAATACTTTGGAGAGCGAAAAGGTAATTTCTAGCCATAAATTACAATAGGAATTACCTAGAGCTCTCTAAAGAGCGCGTTAAATTTCTTTTCGTTAGTACCTTCAAAATAAATTAGAACGAAAAAGAAAGATAATCAGGATTTGCTCTACACAGTAGAGCGATCAAGTAGCCAAGAGCGAGACAGGGAACTGCGGCCTATAGTAAGTTTAATTTGCCGGATAGTTCCTTCGCTCTGGCTCATAGCCTTTTTCTTGTGGGAGATTGCATAACGATATGATATAATACTTATGTTATGCGAAACAAAATTATACCTTTCTTAAGTTTGGTAGCTCTTTTTATCTTGCTTTTCATGTTGAACTTTACGAACCCGACGGAAGTCGGAGTTTTCGGGGTTTTAGTATTTTTTACAATGATTTTTATACTGGTGTTTGGGGTTGTGTTTTTTGTTGTAAAAGTTTTTCAGAAGATATTAGACCCGAAAAATTTTACGGTTAACTCGAAGACATATGCTTATACGGGGATTATCTCGTTTGGGCCGATTATTTTGCTTTTGATGCAGGCGTTTCAGACAATAAATATCTTAACGATTTTCTTAACGGGACTATTTGTATTTTTGGGTTGTTTTTTAGTCAACAAAAGAGCATAAGTGTGATAGAATAATAAGTATATGAATAATATGGGCATTTTTTCTAATGGGGTCGAGGCGGGGTCGATTGAAGAGAGGGAGCTGCAAGATGCTTTTTCTGAGGCGTTAGAGAAAGATGGCTCTTCAAGGAAGAAAGAAATTAATCAAGAGACGTTTTTAGAGGTTAAACGAGTACAGGAAAAATATAAGGATGACCCGTATATGTTAGCGGTAAGAGTTCAGGATATGAGGGATACGGCGATCTTAAAGTTGTTTGGAAGGGTAAGGGATAATATGGGGGAGAAAAAGGCGTAATGAAATCTGTTTACTTAATTATTACAACGTTTGGATTGCTCTTGATGATTATTGTTTTAAGGGCGGCGACGATTAGGAAAAAGCGCAGGATTAAAGAGTGTGAACGTGGCTTGAAGATGATGGGAATGTTAATTCATCTGCCGCCGACGACTGATGATATTCAGGGGGGAGGGCGAGACGAGAGGGACGTTACGGAGGAAGCGCTTTCTCAGGCGCAGACGATGTATTCGATTATTTCTTCGACACTGACTAAGGGAAGGGATGCGAGGATTTTTGGACAGAAACATATTTCGTTTGAGTTGATTGCGAAAGATGGGTTTATTAAATATTATGCGGTTGTTCCGGCGGTCTTAACAGAGACGGTTCGACAGGCGATTATTTCGGCGTATCCGACGGCGCGACTGGAAGAGACGGAATGTGAAAATATTTTCTCGAAAGAGGGGAAAATCCAAGGGGTGGCTGGAGGGGAACTTAGCTTAAAGAAAGATTTTGTTTATCCGATAAATACATATGAAGAAGCGAAGAGAGACGCGAGCTTGGCGCTTTTAAACGCGATGTCGAACACGAAGGAGGGGGAGGGGGTTGGAGTACAAATTTTGTTCAGACCGGTTGACCAGGGTTGGACAAAAAAATCGACGGATTGGGTAAAAAATATACGGGAAGGGAACACAAAATTTAATAAGACGGTTTCGGGAGGGGGGTTGTTTACGAATATTGGCGATTATTTTGAGTTGCTATGGAAACCGCTAGATGTTAAGGAAAAAGAGAAGAAAGAAGAGATGACGGTTATTACTAATTTGGAACAGGAAGAGATTGCGGCGATTGAAAATAAGACGAGATATCCGGCGTTTGAGACCTTGGTAAGAGTGGTCGCTAGCTCGAGAGACAAGACGAGATCGGAGGCGTTACTTTCAGGAGTAATTACGGCGTTTTCGCAGTTCGATTCGCCGGCAAACAACGGGTTTAGGTATGAGATGAGCCGAGACACGAGGAAGTTGGCAAGTGATTTTATATTTAGGAATTTCTCTCTGAAAAATCGAACAAATGTTTTGAACAGTGTTGAGTTGGCAACGATTTTTCATCTTCCGGAACAGAGCGCGATCCCGACGAGCCAAGTTGAGCGACAGGCGACAAAACAGGTTGATGGTCCGGCGAGGTTAGTGACGGACGGGGTTTTGATTGGAGTAAATGAGTTTAGGGGGGAGAAGAAGGAAATTCGGCTTTCGACAGAGGACAGAAGGCGACATACTTACGTGATTGGTTCGACGGGGATGGGAAAATCGGTGTTTATGAGGAATATTGCGTATCAGGATATGTTGGAGGGGAGAGGGTTTGCGTTTATTGATCCGCACGGGGACGTTGCGGAGGAGCTTTTGTCGATGGTGCCGAAGGAGAGGATTGATGATGTAATCTATTTTGATCCGGGAGATATGGAAAATCCGATCGGGATGAATATGTTTGAGTTTCAGTCGGCAGACCAGAAGGACTTTATTATTCAAGAGGGGATAAATATGCTTTATAGTCTTTATGACCCGGGGCATACGGGGATTTTTGGTCCGAGAGGGGAGCATATGTTTAGGAATGCGGCGCTTTTGTTAATGTCTGATCCGAATGGGGCGACGTTCGTTGATATACCGAGAGTGTTCATTGATCCGGAGTTCGTTAAAGAGAAGTTGAAATACGTTACGGATAGGACGGTTTATGATTATTGGACAAAGGAGTTTCCGGCGAGCCAGAAGAGTAGTGATGCGGGGGAGGTTACGACGTGGTTTGTTTCGAAGTGGGGACCGTTCTTATCTAATACAATGATGAGGAATATTTTAGGACAGACGAAGAGCGGGTTTAATATTCGGGAGATAATGGATAATAAGAAAATCCTATTAGTTAATCTTTCTAAGGGGAAGATGGGGGAACTAAACTCGAAGCTTCTTGGGATGATTTTTGTGATGAAGTTTCAGGCGGCGGCGATGAGCAGGGTAGATACGCCAGAAGAAAAGAGAAGCGATTTTTGTTTGTTTGTTGACGAGTTCCAGAACTTTTCGACAGAGAGTTTCGAGAGTATTTTATCGGAAGCGAGGAAGTTTCGCTTAAATCTTGTGGTGGCGAACCAGTTTATGACGCAGTTAACAGATAAAATTAGGGAGGGGGTTTTGGGAAATGTGGGGACGATTGTTGCGGGGAGGTTGGGTATTACAGATGCGGAGCTGATTGAGAAAGTCTTTATGCCGACATTTACGGCGGAGGATTTACATAAGACGCCAAACCATAATGCGATTGCGACGGTGATGATGTATGGGATGCCAAGTGCGCCGTTTACGATGACTTGGGGGAAGTTAGGGAAGGAGAGTCCAGAAGTTCTTAGCAGTCTAAAGATGTATTCGGCGACGAAATATGGGCGACCGCGGGCGGAAGTTGATAGGGAGATTAGCGAGAGGATTATGAGCCGGGAGGCGAAAGAGGCGAAGGAAGCGGAAGAGAGGTTTAGGGGGGCGCCGGAGGGGAATAGTAGAGAAATTCGAGAGACGGAGGTTTCTGAGGCGGAAATTAGGGAGGAAAATTTCCTGGAGGCGTGGATGAGAAAAAAGGCGGAAATTGAGAAAAATCGAACCGCTTAGGGTTGAAAAATAAGGGGAAATAAGTATAATAAAGAGGTAATTATTAAGTTTGAGGTAAATTTTCATGCGTTATGATTCGTCAGAAATTCGAGTTCTCGAGGGG
>CAZMWH010000028.1:0-9630 GCA_964570115.1 uncultured Candidatus Saccharibacteria bacterium
TATTATTTGTCTTTTATTAAAAAGTAGAAAATTATTAAAGAGGGAAGATTTTAATAATTATGATTGATGTTAATAAAATTGCGGGGATTGGGGAGTTTAGGGAAGAGAGGGTTGACTTCGAGGACTCCCCCGAAGAAACGGCTCGCACAAACCCGGTTCTCTATAAAGTTAACAATCGAGTTTTTTTGGTGATGAACAAGAATACGATTGAGGTGAGGACGGACGAGAGGCTGGGGAGACTTCTAGAGGGGAAGTATGAGAGTGTGATGAGGAGTAGGTATTTTGGGAAGGGGGGGGTTGAGGTTGTTGATTCGGGGCAGCTCGAAAAAGCCGAACTAGAGGATCTAATTCGGCTTTCTTATAATTTAACTAGAGAAATTAAAGAGTAATTATTTCTTTTTATTGTTAGCTTTTAAGAGGTCGCGGATTTCTTTTAAGAGGGCGGTTTGGTCTTCTTGTTCCTCTTTTTTCTCTTCTTCCTTTTTCTCTTCGGCTTTAGCGGTAGCGCGGGCGGCACGTTCGCGCATTTTGTTGAGGGTGCGGACGAGGAGGAAGATGACGAAGGCGATAATGAGGAAGTTAATAACGGCGGTGATGAAGTTGCCGTAGTTGATGGTTGCGGGCTCGATACCGGGGATATAAGCGGGGATAGTTAGCTTTAAATTCGAAAAGTCGAAACCGCCGATAATCATCGAGACAACGGGCATAACGACGTCGTTCACGAGGGAGTTGACGATTGAGGTAAAGGCGCCACCGATGATGATACCAACGGCGAGATCGACGACGGAGCCACGGTTGATGAACTCTTTAAACTCTTTAAGGGTTTTTGGTTCTTTTTTCTTTAAGTTTTTTAGATTATTAGTAAGGTCTTCTGTTTTCATAAGGCGATTATAGCAAAAAATTAAAGATTAGAAAACTCTTCGAGGTCGGATTTTAGGGCGGTTAGGGAGGAAGAGGAGGAGGCGAGGAAGGATTTTAGGGAGGAGGAAGAGGATTTTTCGGAGGCGGAGGTTTCGTAAATTAAGAGGACGGAGATTTCGTAGGCGAGCTCGGAAGCGTAGGTTCGGTCGAGAAGGCCGTTCAAACGGGCTTTTTCGAGGGAGGCGAGGAGGTCTTTAGACTCTTTTTCGAGGGAGGCGTCGGGTTTTAGACTAGAGACTTTTTCGCCATAATCAGAGGCGAGGAGGGAGGAAAGGGAGGATTTGTCGTTTTCGAGAATGACGGCGAGAGAACGGCCAGAGGAGCGGAGGGCGGGGGATTTGACTTTGTCGTTATAGGCTTCGATAGTCTCGGAGAGGGCGTTGAGACGGAGATAGAGGGAGTTTAGCGAGGAGAGTTCGGGGATTTCGGAGGAGCGGGAGGAAAAATAAGAGAGAGCGCCGAGGACGGCGCCGAGGGCGACAAGGGCACCGACGATGATTAAGAGGACTTTTTTATTAAGGCTAGAAAAAAGGGAAGGTTTCGCAACAGAGGAGGGGGCGGGGGCGGCGGAGATTTGATTTAGATATTCTAAATTGTTCATGGTTATATTATAGCATAGTTTAAGTTATAATATGGGTATGGAAGACGTGAAGGAGGAGATTAAGGCGAGGCTGCCGGTTGAAGATGTGATTTCTCAGTATGTGGAGCTGAAGCGGGCGGGGAGGACGCTAAAGGGGCGGTCGCCGTGGGGGGTAGATAAGACGCCAAGTTTTATGGTTAGTCCGGAGAAGGGGATTTGGCACGATTTTTCTGCGAACAAAGGCGGGGATATTTTTACGTTTATTATGGAAGTTGAGGGGATTCCGTTTAAAGAGGCGCTAGAGAAGCTAGCGGGGCAGGCGGGGGTGGATATTTCTAAATATCGAGGCGGAGATAGAGAGGTCGCGAAGCGGAAAATGAGGGCGCGAGAGGCGCTGGAACTGGGGACAAAATATTATCAGTTTTGTCTGTCGAAGTCGAAAAAAGTTTGTGAATATGTTTTTTATAAGAGAAATTTAAACCGAAGGACGGTAAAGGAGTTTAGGATTGGATATGCGCCGGCGAGCGGGAAGGCGCTAAAGACGTTTCTAGCTTCGAGGGGGTATTCGGAGAAGGAGATGGAGGACGCGGGGCTTTTAAACAGGTTTAAGGGGGATATGTTTAGGGGGAGGATGATGGTGCCGTTTATTGAAACAGACGGTAAGGTCATCGGCTATACAGCTAGGATTTTAGATAAGGGGGAGCCGAAATATCTGAACACGAGCGAGACGATTTTGTTTAATAAAAGTCGATATATTTTTGGGTTATATCAGGCGAAAGAGGCAATTCGGCGGAACGGGTTTGTGGTGATTGTTGAGGGGAATATGGACGTAATTTCTTCGCATCAAGCGGGAGTAAAAGAGGCGGTGGCGACGAGCGGGACGGCGATGACCGAAAACCATTTAAAAATCTTGTCGCGACTGACGAATGATATTCGACTGGCGTATGACGGGGACGAGGCGGGAGTAAAGGCGACAGAGCGGGCGGTGAAGATGGCGGGGGACCTCGGAATAAACCTGACGGTGATTTCTGACTATCAGGGGGCGAAAGACCCGGACGAGTTAATTCAACGGGGAGCGGAACTGTGGCAGGAGGCGGTCGAGAAGCGAAAACCGGCGATTGAGTATATTTTAGAGAAATATGAGGAGAAGGTGGATCTTTCGACGGGGTTTGGGAAGAAGGAATATTCGGATATTGCGCTAGAACTTTTGGAATATGTGAAAGATAAGGTCGAGCGGGCGCATTATGAGGGAGTGGTTGCGAAGAGGATTGGGGTTAGTAGGGAAGATTTAAGGGAGAAAGGGGCGGATTTAGAGAAAAAAATTAACGAGGGGACGCGAAAGAGGTTTAAGAAGGCAAAAACAGAGGTAAAAAGCGAAGTTCTAAAGCGATTGGAAGATAATTTGCTCGCGATTATGATTTTTGGAGGGGTAAAGGTGGCGGTGGAGATAGAAATTCCAGAGAACGAAGTTCGGCTTTCGGAGCTAGAGATGATTTTTGAAAAAGAGTACGGAGGGAGGAGCGCGGGGGAGTTAGAGAAGGAGGGGAAGGATTTAGCGAAAAGATATAAAAATGAGCTGAGAAAGAGCGAAATCGCTAAATTACAGGGGAAGTTGGCGAAAGCGGAGGAAAAGGAAGACGAAGAAGAAGTGAAAATAATTTTAAGGAAGATTATGGAACTTTCGGGGGAGGATTAAGGTTGATTTTTTAGATTAGTTTAAGTATAATTTTTGTAATGGACCAAGAAAAAGATGATTTATTACTCGAGCCGTTAACTGAGCCCGACGCGTTAGACTTGGCTGACGAAGAGGAGCTTTCGGACGAGGACTTAGAGATTACCGTTGATAACGTCGACGCATTTGCTGACGATTCAGTTCGGCTATATCTTAGAGAGATCGGAAAAATTCCGCTTTTGTCGCAAGAAGAGGAGCAGGAACTAGCGAAGAAGATTGTTAAGGGGGATAAGAAGGCGAAGGATAAGATGGTTGAGGCGAACATGCGGCTGGTGGTTTCGATTGCGAAGAGATATAGCGGGAGGGGGCTAGATTTTTTGGATTTAATTCAAGAGGGAAATACGGGATTACTACGCGCCGTGGATAAGTTTGACCCGGAGAAAGGGTTTAAGTTTTCGACGTACGCGACGTGGTGGATTCGTCAGGCGATTACGCGAGCGATTGCGGATCAGGCGAGGACGATTCGAATTCCGGTGCACATGGTTGAGACGATTAATAAGGTTTTGAGGACGACAAGGAAGCTAACTCAAGAGCTAAACCGTGAGCCAACGACAGATGAGATTGCGAAAGAGTTGGATATGGAAGCGGAAAAGATTGAATATGTGATGAGAATTAAACAGGACATTGCGAGCCTTGACGCGAGCGTAGGGCGGGACGGGGACGACGAAGATTCGGTTCTGGGGGATTTTGTTGAGGACGAGGAGAGGGTTTCTCCGGAAGATTCGGCGGCGACGCAGATTCTTAAGGAACAGCTCGCTTCGATTATCGCGACGCTTTCGGACAGGGAGCAGAAAATTATAAAGATGAGATTTGGAATTGGGGGAGAGAGGCCGCATACGCTAGAGGAAGTTGGGGTAGAGTTTTCGGTAACGAGAGAGAGAATTCGCCAGATTGAGGCGAAGGCGTTGTCGAAGTTAAGGAAACATAAAGATACGAAAAAATTACACGAATATTTAAAGTAAGGAGGAGTATGAGAGAGTTTTTGAGGAAAGTGGCGGTGGTGGCTTTAGCGGGGTTTTTGAGCGTATCGAGCTTGATGATGTTGGGAGCGCCGGTGATGGCGGCGAAATGCGGTGGGGCAGAGACGTCTTTGATTGAATGTGGGGAGACGGCGGAGAACGGAATTGACTCGCTTTTGCTCTTGGCAGTGAGAGTTTTAGTGATTTTGATTGGGGTTTTGGGGGTAATTGGGGTGGTGATTTCTGGAATCCAATATTTAACCGCGGGGGGGAATGAAGCGCAGGTAACAAAGGCGAAGAATAGGCTACTAAACGTGGTGATTGGGTTGATTGCGTATGGGCTGATGTCGATGTTTTTGAACTGGTTAGTTCCGGGCGGGATTTTTTAGGGGTTTTTAAACGTGCAAAAAGTTATTGTTGTTTATAATCCGAGAGCGTCGAAGTTCGGGCTAGTTTCGACGAAGGTTTTAGAGAAGATTAGAGGGGAAAAGGGGTTGGTTTTAGGGAAATTTGAGATAAAACCGACAAATCCGCGGGAGAATGCGGAAAATCTGGCGAAGGTGATAACTGGGGGAGAGTTGGTAGTGGCGACGGGCGGGGACGGGACGGCGTCGATTGCGATGAACGGAGTGATCTTAGCGAGAGAGAAAAACGGAAAAGAGGCGATTTTTACGGCGCTACCTTATGGGAATTTTAACGATTTGCCGAGGGCGTTTGGGGATTTAAATATTCGAGAGATTTTAAAGAGGTTTAAAGAGGAGAAAACAGAGGATTTTTATCCGATTAAAGTTAGGGTAAACGGGGAGGAGTTTTGGAACTTTGGGGCGTATTTTACGGCGGGAATGATGGCGGAGAGTACGAGGGTTTTTGAGGATAAAAAAGTAAGAGAAAAATTAAAAACAGGGAAAAAGGGGTTGTTTTTTTCGGCGAGGACGTTGTTTTTATGGTATATGAAAAACAAGAGGAGGAAGTTTTTACCAGAGGAAATGACCGTGAACGGGATTAATGTTGTAAAAAATACAACGGATTATATTGCGACGAACGGCGGGACGGTTGCGAGAGTTTTGAAAATCCCGAAAGGGTCAGGGGGAAAGGAATATTTTAAGGAGGAGAGAAAGTTTTTTAGTGGAGCAGAGAAGTTGACCGGGCTTTTTAGGCTATTTAGGCTAGGGTTTATTAAAGGGATTTTACAGAGTAAGTATCCCGGAGGGGAGACGGAGGGGGATTTAATTCGGTTTAAGAGACCGGCGAGGGTTTTTCTACACGCGGAGGGGGAGGCGAAAGAGTTTAAGGGGGTTTTAGAGATTATTGTTGAAAAATTAGAAAAACCGATTAAAGTAATTAGAATAGAGAGGAGAAGAAAATGAAAGAGAATAAACCGGTAAAAATTATTGCGTTAGTAGGAATGAGCGGGAGCGGAAAGAGCGTTGCGGTCGATTATTTAACAGATATGGGGGTGCCGAAAGTTTATTTTGGGGGGATGATTTATAAAGAGATGGAGCGGAGGGGAATAGAGAGGACGCCGGACGGGGAGAGCGAGAAGAAGTTTCGGGAGGAAATTCGCGAGAAAGAGGGGAAAGATTGGGTTGTTAACCAAGTGATTAAAGAGACGGACGCGTTGATTGAGGCGGGTCAAAGGCGGATAGTGCTGGACGGAGTTTATTCGTGGACGGAATATAAGATTTTAAAGCAACATTATCCAGGGGAGTTGACGTTTATTGCGATTGTGGTGCCGAAAAAGATAAGATATAAGAGGGTGGCGGCGAGACCGGAGCGACCGTTCTCGAAGGCGGAGATTATAGAGAGGGATAGGAGTGAAATTGAGAAGTTGGAGAAGGGCGGGCCGATTGCGGCGGCGGATTATTATATTTTGAATGAAGGGGGGGTGAAGGAAATGCACGAGAAGTTGGCGGAGATTTTGAAAGAAATCGAGTTTTAGAGTATAATTTTTAGAAAATAAGGAGAAATATATGGGTAAAGAGAAAGATCTTATTCAAAGGAGTTTGGTAGTTTGTAAGCCGGACGCGGTGCAGAGGGGGCTAGTCGGGGAGATTTTGCAGAGGTTTGAGCGAGTGGGACTAAAAATTGTGGGGATGAAGATGGTAAAGCCGAGCGAAGACCATTACCGCGCGCATTACGAAGATATTGGACAGATGATTACGAGAAGAGGGGAGCAGGCGTTCCACTATAACGTGGCGTATATGATGACGGGTCCGGTCATCGCGATTGTGCTGGAGGGGGTTGAGGCGGTGCCGCTAGTAAGAAAGATTGTGGGGCCGACTGAGCCGAAAAGTGCAGAGATGGGGACAATTCGTGGGGATTATTCTCATATGTCGTTTGGTTATTCGGACGCGAAGGGGATTGGAGTTCCGAACTTAATTCACGCGTCGGGAAGCCCGGAAGAGGCGAAGAAAGAGATTAAACTTTGGTTTGATGAAAATGAATTGTATGACTATGAGGATTTGAACGAAAAATATACAAGATAAATCCTAAATTTTAGCGAATTTCTACGTCAATAGTTTCGCTACTCAAGAGACGTACCTTTAAGTACGTCTCTTTCCGTTGCTCGCTATTTCCTTGAACTTCATCTAAAATTTGGGATTTATGATGTATAATGGGGTGATGGCGCAGGAGATATTTTTTTATTTAGATGATTCGGGAGTTTTGCATAAAAACGCAGAGGAGAGATATTTTGTTTATGCGGGGTATGTGTTTTTGTCGAAGAAGGAGAAGGACTCGGCGCTGGCGAAGTATCGCTGGGCAGTAAGGAAGGTGAAACGCGACGACGATGGCGAAAAAGACGACGAGATTAAGGCGTTCCGGGCGAAGATTAAGACAAAGAGGTTTTTAGTTACCCAGTTAAAAAATTTTGAGTCGGTGAGTTGTATTGTGGATAAAAGTCGGGTTTATGAGTCGATTTTAAGCGCGAAGAAGTCAATCCATAGATATAAGGATTATTGTATTAAGCGGGCGGCGAAGGCAAAGCTAGAGGATTTGATTTGTCGAGGGGTGATTGACCCGAGTGTCGAGACGAAGGTGAGGTTTTTTATTGATAATCAGCCGACTTCGACGGACGGGGTTTATAATTTAAGGGAGAGTATTAGGGAAGAGTTTAGGAACGGAATTGCGAATTTTGACTATGGGTCGATGTATCCGCCGATTTTTAGGGGAAAATTGGAGATTTGCACGACTTTTTGCGATTCGAAGAAGCATTATTTAATTCAGGCGAGTGATATGTTAGCGAACAATATTTTCATTCGGAAAAATTACAACGCAGAGGTTTTTCACAAGCAGAAACACCATACGGAGATTTTATTGCCATAAAAATAATTTTGTGATATAATAGAGGTACAGGTTGCTGAAAAGTAACACTGTTTTACAGATTGGGGTCGGTTGAATTGACTGAGTGCCCCTTGAGGCGCCGCCCAATCTGGATTTAAAAAGCCCGGCAGGGGCTTTTTTTTGTTGGGCATAAGGGGAGAGTTAGAAAAAGCTCTGCGGTTAGCAGAGCTTGATGGTGAAGGTACGATGTTCGCAATAGTTGAGGATGGGGAAAGAGAGAAGGTTTTTCGATTCGGGAGTGCCGAAAAGGACAGAGTAGACGGCGAGAATGAAGCCGGAATGGGTAAAGGCGATGACGTTTTCGCGGATATGGGTTTCGGCGACGGTTTGGAGGAACTTTTCTGCGCGAGCCTCGAGAGAGGCGAGTGATTCGACACCGAGTTGTTCGGAAAAATCGGGGGAGTCGGTTTGCCAAAGGCGAATATAGTCGTCGTAAGGTAATACTTTTCCATCGAGATCACCAAAATCTCGTTCTTCGAGGAGCTCATTGACGAGGATAATTCCGGACATAGATGGAGAGGAGGAAAAATTGCGGAAGTTTTCTGCGGTTTCGAGGGCGCGGACGTAGGGAGAGGAATAGATGGTGGAGAAGTTTCGTTCAGAAAGAGAATCGGCGAGTGCGGCTGCATCGAGCTTTCCGGCGGGGGAGAGATGGGCGTATCTTCGGGAAGAGAACTCTTCAGGGTCGGAATGGTAAACAGCGTGGCGTACGAAGGTGATGTCGGTGGACATAGAAACACCTGCTTTCTTAAAGTACTGTGGATATATTTTAGTATGAAAATGAGGGGATGTAAAGAGAAGCGAGGGGCGACGAGGGGTCATTTTACTAAATGCTTTAGATAGAATGTAGTAAAAATAGAAATCATAAGCAAGGTATGCTATAATTATTTTGTTCGAAGTCCCGACTCTATGGTAAGTTTATCCTCTGACAAGGTAAGCAAAGAGTTAAGTTCTTAATGGAGCACTCGCTCCAGTCGGCTTAACCGCTTACTGTAGAAAACGGAACTTCGAACACTCCCAGCGAGTGTTCCATTTAGTTTTGGGATGTCGCGGAAAAACATTAAATAAGATGCGGTAAAACCGTCGGAGGTAAAATGGGTAAAAAGAATACTAAAGCAAGGACTTCGGCTACTGTAAGAAATCAGCCAAAAATGAAAACCGAAGCTAAACCTGTTTATAAACAGTGGTGGTTTTGGGTTGTAATTGGAGCTGTTTTGATTGGAATTGGAGCGTCTAGGTCTAATAAAAATGAAGATAGCGAACCGGTAAAAGGAGCGGTCGTTGAGTCGTCGCAAACAGTTGAAAAAGAGGACGAGGCGGAAGTCGAAGAAGAGGTTGAGGAAAAAGATGTCGAAGAAGCAACCTTAAGTCAGAAAAATGCGCTTCAGAGCGCAAAATCGTACCTTTCTTTTTCGGCGTTTTCTTATGATGGTTTAGTTAGCCAGTTGGAGTTTGAAAAATATTCTCACGAAGATGCTGTTTATGCGGCGGATAATTGTGGGGCGGATTGGAATGAGCAGGCGGTTAAAAGCGCAAAATCTTATTTACGGATGTCGGCTTTTTCTCACGATGGGCTAGTTGATCAGCTGGAATTTGAAGGTTTTACGACTGAACAAGCTGAATATGGCGTTACGCAAAATGGATTATAAAGGAGGAGAGATGGCTGAGCAACAGATTCAAAAACAAGGAAATAGTAAAACTTTAAAGACTACTAAAGAAACTCATCCTGCTACGCAGAATATTATTATTAATATGAACCAAGGGCAAGCGCAGGCTCAAGAGCAACAGCAAGCTTAGACTTCGCGCGTGCAAGATTTTCCTCCGAAAGATTGGTTAACGGTGTTACTACTTTGTATATTTTTAGGTTGGTTAGGTATCCATCGTTTTTATGTTGGAAAAAATGGAACGGGGATATTGTGGTTTTTGACTGGTGGTATGTTTATGGTGGGTTGGGTTATAGATATAATTCTTATATTGGTTGGCTCTTTTACCGATTCTATGGGAAGACCTTTGGTAAAAAAGTAGTTTGCGCCTCGTCGGAATTGCGTGGATAAAAAATAAAATACCCTGAGGGGTATTTTCTTTTTTATGGCGGA
>CAZMWH010000029.1:0-9617 GCA_964570115.1 uncultured Candidatus Saccharibacteria bacterium
TAAAAACCCTTTAATTAGCGTCCACGGCTCTAAACTAGAAGTTTTCATTAGTTTATCCAACCTAGAGAGTTCTTTAAGAACTCTCTTTTCTTTCTTCCCTTCCGGTTTTGTCTCAAACCTCTTTATCGCCTGACTCGCCAAGACCCCAAAAAACATATATGGGTCTTCTTTCGTCTCAATTTTTTCTAATTCTTCGACCGCCCGCTTCCCGTTTCTCATCGCCATATCATAAATCCCAAACACCTGCCGAACATCAACCTTCCCCGTCTCATCCTTAAACTCCCGAACGATAATCCCGTTCTTCTTAATCCCCTTAAACGCCGTCGTTCGCTTATCTAATTTCGTCTCAAAGATAATAACTTCCGCGTCCGTCTTTAAAAACTCCTCTAGCTTCTCAGAAAACTCTAAAAAGCTCTCCTTGTTTTCCGATAGGTCTTTTACTAAAATCTTCCGTTTTTCGCTTAAAAGCGACGTCCCTAAAAATATGTTCATTAAATCGTTCGGCGCTATTTCCGCCCCCTCAAACACTTCATATCCTTCCCCTAAAATCCGCTTAATTTCCGCGTTCGCCGCCTTCCGATTTTCTCCCGTAAAAATCCTAATCACCACAATCCCCTTTTTCTTCTCCCATTCCCTGCTCTTCCCTTTCCTCGTTCTCTAAAATCTCTAGTTCTTTTTCGCTACTCATTTTTGACACTCCTCACAGTAATGCGTCCCCCTCCCGCCGACCTTAATCTTTTTTATCTCCCCACCACATTTCTCGCATTTCTCCCCCGCTCGCCCATAAACCTTCGCAAACAAATCCAAATAATCTCCCCTCGTTCCGTCTGCCTTAACATAATTTTTTATCGTCGAGCCTCCCGCCTCTAACGACCTTTCCATCACCGTCTTCGCCCCTAAAATTAGCCGCTCCGCCTCCTCTCTAGAAACCTCCCCCGCCTTCCGCGTCGGCTTTATTCCCGAAAAATATAACGCCTCGTCCGCATAAATATTCCCTAGTCCCGCAACCACCGTCTGATCTAAAATCACCGCCTTAATCGGCGAATTTTTATGTCGCTGGAGTTTCCCATAAAAATCCTCAAGACTAATCTCCCAAGGCTCTTTCCCAAGTTTCTTAATAAACTCATCTTCCCCAATTTTCTCCGTCAAAAGAACCTTAATAAACCCAAATTTCCTCTGGTCGTTAAAAAACAACCTACTTCCATCTTCAAAAAAGATTATCACTCTAGTTTGCTTATTTGGCAAAACGTCCACAAAATTATCACTTGGATGTCCACCACCGAAAGTATGGTTATTTATCATTTCTAAGTCGGAAACCGCGCTTTTCGACTTAGAAATCTTACTCGATTCTTTTCGTCGGGACTTTTCTTCGTAATAAGAAAAGTCCCTTGCTATCAACTGTCCAGTCATTCTTAAATGGATTAAAAACGCTTTTCCGCTCGATAATTTTATTATCAGCGCCTTCCCTTTTCGGTCTAGCTCTAAAACCCTCGCCCCCTCCGCTTCCTTTTTCTCCCCTAAAAAGCTCTTCTTTTCTAGAACTTTAATCTGAACAATTTTTTTGTTCAAAATATATTTCTCTAACCCCCGTCGAATTGTCTCAACTTCTGGTAACTCTGGCATTATTCCCCTCCTAACCGCTTCAGAGAGTCTTTTAATGTCTCCGGAAGATTATTCTCAACATAAGCCTCCCCAACCAGCCCCGTAATCCCCCTCGCCTCTAGCTCCCCCTCTAAGTCCCAGGTCGCCTTTCTTCTCAGCGTAATCTCCGTCGTCTTTATCTCCCCCATCGAAAAACCCACCTTAACCGCCCTTAACTTCCCCTCCTTCATCAACCCCTCTAGCCCCTCACCAACCTTAATCTTCTTCCCCGTCCCCTTCTCAACCGCAAACACCTCCCCCGCTTTCTCGCGGACTTTCTCTAAATCCTCCGTTGTCATTCCTACCCCCGCTTCCCCGCCTAAGAAAACATTTATCTTCTCCTCTGTTTCCTGCGTTAAAATCTCCGCCCCATTTAAAAGAAACACGCCGAACCTCTCTAACTCTCCCTCGTCCTTATTAAACGCTACTCTCGACGTAAAAAACCCTATTCTTTCCCTCGCCGTATATTCCGCAACCTTCTCAATAAACTTTAACTGCCTGTCCCCCTCCTCGAGCCCTTCCCGCCTTAAAATCCCCTCAAGCTCCGAAAGCTCTTTCTCTAACTCCTTCCTATCTTCCCTATATAATTCCCTTAATTTCCCCTCATCAACTTCCTTTAACCCCGCCCTAATCTCGCTAATCTCCCCTAAACTCTCCTTCGCTGTCTCTTCCCTAAACAAAAACTCTAAAACTAATTTCGCTCTTAATCTCGCCGTAATATATTTTAGTTCCTCGCTCGCCTCCTCCGTCTCAACTACTTCCGCTTCTTCTCTAAAAACCCTCGTCCTCTCTAAAAACCCTCGAACTCCAACTATTAAACTAAAAACAAGAATAATCCCTAAAACCACTATCATCCCTTTAATCGCTTTCTTACTTTTCTCTACCATAACTATAATTATACTCTAATCTTCCAAAAGTTTCTGGATTAACGAGATAACTAACTCTTCCTCCTTCTCCTCACTCTCCGCAATCAAAAGCGTCGTCGCCACTAGCGCCCTATCCGAGATTTTTGTCTCGCCGTTTTCCGCCAAATGATAATCGTTTATCGTCAGAAAATAAATAAAAAGAAGCGCCGCAATTCTTCGGTTTCCGTCTAAAAACGGTCGTTTTTTCACTATATAATATAATAACCTAACTGCTTTCTCAGCTAAACTCTTCCCCGCCTTCTCCGTTTCTAGTTCTAAAATCTTCTCTTTAAACTTCTCTTCCGCTTTCTCGTCCTTAAATCGCCCAAATTCCCCGCTCTCTAAAATCTCTTCCCGAAGGTTCTCAACCAAATTCGTCGCGTCCCCAACCGTCAAATTCCTCTTTAACGTTTCACCTTTCCCTGCCTTAAAGGAAATATGCCCTTCGTCATATTCCTTAATCGTCTTTAAACTCCCGCCATATTTCGAGATAACCTCTAAAATCCCTTTTGCTTCCCCCTCTTCCAGCTCCGTCCGCCTCATCAACCGCTTAACAACATTTAACGTCCCCTCTAGCTCTTCTAATTTCTCCTTTCCGAGCTGTTCAATCCTTCGTTCATTCACCGCCACCCCCGAAACCAAATATTTTTTCAACACCCCCGTCGCCCAAACCCTAAACTTCGTCGCCTTCTTCGAGTTTACTCGATACCCAACCGAAATAATCGCGTCTAAATTATAATAATTTACCGCGCGCTTAACCTTTCTCTTCCCCTCTGTTCGAACTATTAAGTTTTTCTTAATAGTTCGATTTTCCTCTAGTTCCCCCTCCGAATAAACTCTCTTTAAATGCATATTTATATTCGGAGTTGTTACTCCAAACAACCTCGCAATCTCTTCCTGCGTCGCCCAAATCGTCTGCTCGTTTTTATCTACATCAAAAACCAACTCCCCCTCCTCCGCCTGATAAACTTCTAATCCTCTTTCCATATTTTCCTCTCTTACTCCTCTATTCTGCCAACTTGTGCATTTCTTGCACAAGTTCCCCACACCTCCTATATCTCTCCCCAGTTCCTCCCGCTCGTTACATCAACCGCCAACTTTATCTCTAGCTCCGGCGCTACTCCTTCCATCGTCTCCTTCAAAATCCGTTTAACTTCCTCTTCCTTCTCTTTTTCCGTCTCAACAATCAACGAATCGTGAACCTGCATTATTAACTCCGCCCCCTCCGGTAATTTCTTGCTAACTTCAATCATTGCCCGCTTCATCAAATCCGCCTCTGTTCCTTGAATTGGCATATTCTGCGCCGCCCGCTCTGCCGCCGCCCGAACAAGAAAATTACTCGACCTCACGTCCGGCGTCGGTCGCCTTCGCCCGAAGTACGTCTCGACATACCCCTTCGTTTTTGCCTGTTCTAAAATTTTATTCAACTTTTCCCGGATTGGCTTCCTTAACTCAAAATATCCGTCAATAAACTGCTTTGCCTCTGGTACTGTCATTCCCGTCGCGTCCGCCAATCCCTTCGCCGACATCCCATATAAAATCCCAAAGTTAATTACCTTTGCCGCTCGCCTCTGATTTTTCTCAACCTTTTCCATCGGGATCTTAAACACTTCCGCCGCGGTCTTCGTATGAATATCTATTCCCGCGTTAAAATCTTCAATCAACCCCTTATCTCCAGAAAGCACTGCCGCCAACCTTAGTTCAAATTGCGCATAATCCGCAGACACCAAGACCTTCCCCTCTGGCGCAATAAACCCTTCCCGAATTCGCTTCCCCTCTTCCGTCCGAATCGGAATGTTTTGAAGATTTGGGTTTAAAGAAGAAAGTCGTCCCGTCGCCGTTACGTTTTGCGTAAACGTCGTATGAACTCTCCCCTCTCCGTCCGCTAAACTCGGAATTGGCGTAATATACGTGTTTAAAAGTTTACTCGCCTCGCGATATTCTATAATTACCGGAATTGCCGGGTGTAAATCTTTTAGTTTATCCAGCTCTTTCGCCCCCGTCGAAAACCCTCGCGACGATTTTTTAATCCCCTTTGTCGGTAGTCCCAGTTTCTCAAACAAAACATTACTCAGCTGAAGCGGCGAATTAACGTTAAACTCCGTTCCCGAAAGCGTATAAATTTTTTGTTCAATCTCTAAAACCTGTTTCTCATATTCCGTCTTTAACTTAGAAAAATATTCTCGAGAAATCAGCATCCCCTTCTGTTCCATCTCATAAAGTACCGGAATTAGCGGCAAATCAAATTGAGTAAAAATTTTATAAAGACTTGGGTATTTTTTAAACTCGTCTTGTTGACGCCAATATTCTCTCCTTAATTCTTCCCTATCCTCAAATAATGTTAAAGCTTCCTCATTCTTAGCTCGCTCCAGCGGGTTCAGCAAAAACTTCCCTTGGTCAAGGTCATAAAACTCCGCCCCGTTTAAAATCTGCTCAGCGATTTTCTCGTCTCGGTGCATCAAACTTTTAATATCCCAAGACACAATCACCCCCTCCGGCAACTCCCTCACCTCTTCCTTTTCTGTCTCTAAAACTTCGCTATCTTCCGCCAAACCAACCCTAAAATCGTCTTCCTCCAACCACTTCCTAAACTTTCTTTCCAAACTCCTAAACTCTAGTTTCCTTAGCGCATAAATAATTTGTTCAGGATTTATCTCTAAATCTTTTAGCTCTTCTAGTTTAACCGGCGCCGTCGTGTCTATCTTCGCCAATTTATAAGACATTTCCGCTGACTCTCTTCCCTCCTCAAGCTTCTTCCTCGTTACTCCCGTAATTTTCTCCAGGTTCTCATAAACCCCCTTTAAACTCCCAAACTCATTTAAAAGTTTAACCGCCCCCTTCTCGCCAATCCCCGGTACTCCCGGAATATTATCCGAATTGTCCCCCTTAATCGCCTTCAAATCCAAAAACTGGCTCTTTTTTATCCCATATTTCTCCTCCACCGCCTTCACATCCATCTCTTCGATATTTGTAAACCCCTTTAAAACGCGATACATCTTCACATTCTCATCCACCACCTGTAACATATCCAGGTCCGAGCTAATGATATATACTTGCCAAGGATTTTGCGTTGCCTGATAAGCCAGAGTTCCTATTATGTCGTCAGCTTCATACTCGTCACACTCCACAAACTCCCACCCCAAACTCTCAATCAACTCCTTAAGATACGGAATCTGCGCATAAAAATCCTCCGGTGGTTTCTTCCTCCCCGCCTTATAATCCTTATAAATCGCCGTTCGCTTTAATGTCGACGTCCCCGCCTTGTCCCAAGCCACCACCACTTTCGTCGGTTCTAACTTTCTGACAATCTCCATCGCAATCGCCGCAAACCCATAAACCCCGCCCGTCGGGACCCCTTCGCTCGTAGAAAGCGCCCCCATCGCGTAATAACCCCTATAAAAAACGCTTTTCCCGTCGATAATCACTAATTTTTTCATTTTCTCCTCCTCTACTTTTTAACGACTTTTCGCGTTACATCAAAGTTCTCCATATATTTCCCCAACATTAACCTCGTCTGGGAATAATAACCTGCCAAACTCGTATAAACCAGCGCAATAATCGGCATCAAAATCCACTGCAAAACCATCGCCAGTTTTTTCATTTTCCGATATTTCTTCGGTCTCTCCGGCAACATCCTCATACTCATCAAAATCGTCACAAACAGCCCCACCACCGCAATCGTCTGCACGACCGAAACGACTTGCGGCAAGTTAAACACTGCCATTCCTCTGCTCGTTAAGTTCATAATCATCGGCACCCACCCCCCAAACGCCACAATCGGCGACATCATCGCCAGTGTTACATGACCATCTAGCAACCTCACAAACTTCGGGAACAATTCAAAAAAGGAAATCTTCCTTCGCTTTTTATCAAACAGCCTCACCCCCACATACGCCACATCGCTCGCCCCATAGTCCCATCGTCGAAGCTGGATAAATTGCGCCTTTAGCGTCCCTAAAAACGTCTCCGCAATCACCGCGTCTTGATAAATCGGCACTCGAATCGGAATAACTTCATAGTCCCCATCAAAATAAAACAAACTTCTCCAATATTGGTGACCGTCCTCAACAATCGTCCGCTTACTCCAATAGTTCATTCCCTCAAGCGCCTCTAGCGGCTGTGAATGGCTCGCAAAGTTCCGTAAATGTTGTGGTCTCATCGTCGAAATTATATTAAAAAACGAGTTCGACATCGCAATTACCCTCATCGGCGCCGCTGCGTCCCAAATATTATTCGTAAACAAAGAAACCGGCTGATAGCTCAGCTTCTGGCGATTTTCTCGCGTAATAAACTCATACGCTACATAATCTAAATATCCCTCGCTCATTCGGTTATCCGAATCCAGCGACGTTACAATTACATTTTCTCGCCTTAACTTTTTCTTTTTAACATATTCACTCAATTCTTTCCCCGCCCAACACAAATTCGGGCCTTTCCCCTTTATCTCTCCCCTCAGCCCATCCGGATGTTCCGTAATAATTAGCCCCCCAAACTTATCTTTATATTTTTCCTTAATCTCTCTTGCATTTTTTCTCATTTCCTCTCCCCCTCTTGCCTCATATCCAAATACAAAAATAATCCGCTCACTCGGAAAACTGCTGTTTAGAACTGCCTCAATACTCGGAATTATTGTCTCTAGTCCCTCGTTATAAGCCACCATAATCACCGCATGATAAACTTTATCCGGACTTGGAAACCTCCCTGCCTCCGCAATACTTAATTTTTTCAGATTTTCAATATGCTCGTCAATCCCATATTTCTCCGATTTTGTCTCCTTTAACCTCTCGTATGCTTCGTGCGGTTTCTCCAAATCCAAAACTCTCTGTCGCCAATCTACCTTCTCCGCCTTTTTTACCGTTTCAAACCCCTGCCACGTCCTGAACGCCACCGCAATCGCCTTTACCAGCGTCGTCGAAATTATCAACAATAAATAAATTGACGCCAAAATCGGCGCGAAATAAGACAAAATAAACAATAAAATTACCGCCGCATAGCTTAACGCCCCCGGCAAAATCTCCAAAAAACGATATAGCTTTGTCCGTTTCCCAAGCGGAAGCTCAATATCTTTACTCATTCTACCCCTCTCCTAAAAGTCTCATCAACGTAATAAACGCCCCTAAAAGAATTACTAAAGACAGCAACAAAAACGCCTTCGCTACCCCCGCGCCACGTCTTTTATAAATTACTACCGCTAGGAGATTATGCAAAACTCCAATAATCAGCGCCAACGCCGGAAATGCCATCAGCTCTATCCACCCTCCCGAACGATAACCCCCCGAGTTCCACAAACTTAAATATTCCCCGCCCGTAAACTTCCCAATATCGCCATACCCCACATAATTCAGCGACCCCGAAGTATTTATATTGAAAACGCCATAAATAACTAAAAGCAAACTCAAAAGAAAAACCAGCCCCATCACCAAAACCAACCCCTTCTCTTCCTGATAAATCTTCTTAAAAGTTTCTCTAAAATTTCTCATACTAATCCACCTATGGAGCCGATGGCAGGGATCGAACCTGTGACCTGCTCGTTACGAATGAGCTGCTCTACCAACTGAGCTACATCGGCATGGTGCGGGTAGAGGGAGTCGGACCCTCGTCTCATCCTTGGGAAGGATACATAATAGCCGTTATACGATACCCGCAACTACCACTATTGTACCACGTCTCCCCCTTCCCTGCTAGACTTATTCTTCCTCCCTCTTTAAATCAATATATTCTTTAACCTCCCCCGCCTCGCGAACCGTCTTTACTTCTTTAGCAAACTCCTTAAACGGGATTTTTAAGGAAATATAACTAACTTCCGTTTCTGTTTTGTCTAAAACTTTTAAGAAATAATATCCGTCGCCGTTCGTTGACAAAAACCTCCCGCTTTCTTTCCCAACCCCAATTTCCGCCGCCTTTACCGCTCTCCCCCCGTCAACGTTTTTCATATCCACCAACCCGTTCGTCCCTTCCAGCTCAACTTCCGACCCCAACGCCTCTTTAACTTCCTCATAATCCCCGTCATTTTCCTTTAACAATTGTTCAACTCTCGTCGCGACCTCTCGCGCGTGATTGTCAATTTTTTCTTCAACCTTGCTCTTTACTAATAATAAATACAACATCCTCGAATATTCGTCCTTCGTATAGCCAAAATTACTGTTTAAAACTTTCAAAAAACTCTCCTCGCTCCTTTCAACCCCGCCAACTTTTCTGTGTGTTTCAAACAATGCTTCTACTTCCTCGTCTGTCACCTCTATCCCGTTCTCTCGCGCCAACTTCAACGCATAAACATAATCCTCCGCCTGTTCCAGCGCCTTCCTCTTATATTCCAACTTCATCGCTTCAATATCTCCCCCCTCTTCCGCTTCATCGCCCGTCGCTCCCGTCCTTACCGAAGAAATCTGCCCCGATTGTTGCTTAAAAACCGTCAACGAACTCCTTAAAATCATCAAATAATCCGAGAATCTAACCTTCTCCCCGCTAATCTCCGCCACCGGAACCGGAATAAGTCTCGAGATTCGATACATAATATCCCCCGTATCCTGAAACTTATAAAGCGCGAGTTGCCCCGCTACCAACATCAAAACCACCGCCACCACCCCAATAATAATCGTATTTATGACTAACTTATGCTTCGCATATTGTAGCGGATATTTAAACTTCCTCCCCCGCGCTAAGACTTCCTCGCGGCGCTCTTCGACTTTCTCTCGCTCCGTCTTTCTCTCTGCTAACTTTTTTTCTGCTCTCGCAGATTTTTTTAACTTCCCTTTAAGACCTAATTTCATAACTCTATTATATCATAATATGCTATAATGTTCTTTAAGTGGCTTGGTAGCTCAATTGGATAGAGCAGCTCCGTCCTAAGGAGAAGGTTGTGGGTTCAACTCCCGCCCGAGTCACCATTTTTCTCAAGAAAACCTTGCTAATTTCCCGCTTCTAATATATAATTTCCTTATTAGCTGGATTCGTAGCTCAGTTGGTTAGAGCGCTGCCCTGTCACGGCAGAGGTCGCGAGTTCGAGTCTCGTCGGATCCGCCATAAAAAAGAAAATACCCCTCAGGGTATTTTATTTTTTATCCACGCAAT
>CAZMWH010000030.1:0-3323 GCA_964570115.1 uncultured Candidatus Saccharibacteria bacterium
ACGACAACGCTGCCGTTCTCGTCAACGACGATAAAACCCCGCGCGGAACCCGCGTCTTCGGGCCAGTCCCCCGCGAACTCCGCGACCTCGGCTTTTCTAAGATTATCAGCTTAGCTCCGGAGGTACTCTAATGAAAACCACAATTAAAGCCGGAGATATGGTAAAAATCATCGCTGGCGACAACAAAGGCAAGACCGCGAAAGTCGTTAAAGTTTCCCCGAAAGAAAACAAAGCTTTCCTCGAAGGTATCGAAGTTCGCGAACGCCATCTCCGCGCGACCCAGTTTAACCCGAAAGGCGGCAAGAAAACCGTCCACCTCGGCATTGACCTTTCTAACTTAAAGAAAGAGGAGGGTAAAAAATAATGGCTACTAAAACTAATAAATCCGAAAAATATATTCCGCGCTTAAAGGAACTTTATAAAGAAAAGTTCGCCGCCGAACTTAAAAAAGAACTCGGTTTAAAGAACATTAACGAAGTCCCAAAGCTCGAAAAAGTAATCGTTAGCTCTGGTGTCGGCAAAAAGCGCGAAGACAAACGCTTTACCGAAACCGTCGAAAATACGCTCACAAAAATTACCGGCCAAGCTACGACTTCTCGCCTCGCAAAAAAATCAATCGCAACCTTTAAAATCCGAAAAGGTATGGGCGCGCCAGTCGGCTACTTAACAACTCTTCGTAACGATAAAATGTACGAATTTGTTGACCGCTTAATCAACATCGCCCTCCCCCATGTCCGCGATTTCCACGGCGTCCCGCGTACTTCATTCGACAAACAAGGGAACTACTCGCTAGGACTTCGAGAACAGACCGTCTTCCCAGAAATCACTTTCGAAGACTCTGCCGTTCTCCACGGTCTCGAGATTACCTTTATTATTAAAAACGGAACTAAAGAAGGAAGCCTAAAGTTGCTAGAAAAATTCGGTATGCCGTTTGAGAAGGAGGCTAAATAATATGGCGAAAAAATCTGCCGTCCTCCGCGACGAAAAACGGATGAAAATGTATAAAAAATATAAAGCTAAACACGACGAGCTCAAAGCCGCCGGCGACCTCGAAGGACTCCAGAAGCTCCCTCGAAACGCCAGCGTCACCCGCTTAAAAAATCGTGATATGCTCGATGGTCGTCCGCGAGGTTATATGCGCCGCTTCGGCATGAGCCGTATTACCTTCCGTGAAAAAGCCAGCAAAGGTGAAATCCCGGGCGTAACTAAGAGTAGCTGGTAGGAGAAAGGAGAAAATATGTCATTACAATCAACCGATCAAATCGCCGACCTCTTAACTCGTATTCGTAACGCGATTTTAGTAGGGAAGAACGAAATTTCTCTCCCAACTTCGAAACTAAAAGTTGCTATCGTTGAAAGTTTAAAGAAAGCAGGTTATCTCGCCGACTATCGAATCGAAGAGCGAACCCCGCGCAATAAACTTTATATTACGATTAACGAAACCGGCACCGCGCCAAAAATCAACGAAATTTCTAAGGTTTCTAAACCCGGTCGCCGCGTTTACGTCGCTTCTAGCGAAATCCCGAAGGTAAAATCCGGCCGTGGAATTGTCCTAATTTCTACTTCAAAAGGAATTATGACCGGCTCCGAAGCCGCGAAAAACCGCCTCGGCGGAGAGATTCTCGTCCGCGTTTGGTAAATAAAAAGAGCCCCTCGGGGCTCTTTTTTGTTGCCTAAACTTTATTTTATAAAATCTTCTCTCTAACTAACGTTAAAGTTCCCTCGTCTTCGTTAGCCACGAAATAATATATATATTTATTATTCATCGAAATCCTAACCCCATATTTCCCGCTCACCCCCTCCGCGACCTCTAGCGTCCGTCTGTTCTCTCCGTCAAAATCCGCAATCTTAATCTCCCCCTCTAAAACCCGATATTTCAGATATTCGTCCAGCCACTTCTCCCCGGCTTTAACCTCGTTTTCTCTAAACTCTCCTGTCTCAAAATCATAATAAATCTCTTTCTTTTCTTCCTCTTCGTCCTCCCCATACACAAAAATCAACTGCCCCTTCCCTCGAAACTCAACTTCCTTAACCTTAAACCCAACTTCCTTCTTAAAAATCGCCTTAACAATCTCCGAATCTAAATCCCCCTCGCAGTACAGCCGAACTTCCTCCTCCCCGTACACCACCACATATTCTTCCCCAAGATATTCCCCTAGCTCGATTTTTTCGCTCTCGCTCGGCTTTAGCTTTTCTTTTAGCTCTTTCAGCTTTTTTTCTAGCTTCAGCGCCTCTTCCACCTTTATCTTTTCCTCTGTCTCTAAATCCGCCGTCTTAACTTCCTTTAAAACCGGCTTCCCGTCGTTAAGGTCGAGGCTCTTTACTCCCTCCCCGTCTGTTACGGTCAGCGTTTTCCCGTCTTTAGAAAACTCAAATTTCTTTATCCCCTCTAGTTCCTCTTCCGAAAAGCTTAAAACCGTCTCCCGCTCCCGTTCCTTTAAAAACAATCGCGGATAAGAAACCCTGAGAAGTAGCCCTTCCGCCACGTTTATCTTTTTCTCCCAGGAGTCAAACCCGTCCCGTTTCAGACTAATCAAATGTTCGCCAACCGAAAGGGTTTTTGAATAATTCGTCCGCGAGAACAAATCCCCCTCTTCGCCGTCAACTGTTACCGTCGCGCCCGACGGGATCGAAGAAACCTGGACTAGCCCTACTCGCTCAATTACTTCCTCCGTCCCGAGCTTCTTAATATTAAAATTATATCCAAGCACAATCAGCGTCAAAAACGCCACCAATAAAATTACCGAAAAAAACATCAAGATTTCGGTTAAGGCGACCTTAATCGCTCTCTGTTTTCTCAACCTTTTGTGGTCTTCTTCCATAAACATATATATTATAGCATAATTTTTTCTAAAAATTGCTCTTGCTTTCTCATTCTGCTTAATGTTAAAATAAAGAAAGAATATAAATGCGAGGTAAAAGATAAAAATGGATAATTCCGATTCTATGACAAGCGAGCGCCCAGTCAACAGCTCCGCGACCCATCATCGCGTCCAGCGCTCAACAACCCTAAACCGAAAATACGTTAAGAAACCGTCGAAAACCCCGACTATCGACTCAATCGCGAAGCGTCGTGCCGAAGATTTAAAGCGCCGCCAGGCTCTCGCCGAAAAGATTAACCGCGAACGTCTCTCCGCCTTAAAGTCCGGCCAGAGTCTCGCGAAGCCTCAGTCCGCTCAGAAAAAACAGTCCTCTCAGAAACCCTCCGCCCGCGAGCTTAAAAACTCCGCGGTCGAGTCCGCCCTAAAATCCGTCGCAACCATGGAAGCCGAAAACAAAAACATCATTGCCTCGCCCATCTCCACCAAAAAAACTTTTGGCGC
>CAZMWH010000030.1:3423-7860 GCA_964570115.1 uncultured Candidatus Saccharibacteria bacterium
ACTCTCTCCGAAGAAAAATCCGCCTGGGACTCCGAGGCTCTCGAAGCAAACTACGTAAAATCCTCTTGGGGCTCAAACTATACTTCCATCCGCGAACAGGGAATTACTATCTTTATTTCCGGCTCCAACGCAACTTGGGTCAACGGCGGTCTCCTCTATAAAATCGAGGCTTCCGGAAATAACCTAACGAAAAAACAGTTAAAATCCATTGTTACCTCCCTCTAGTCTTTCTCCCAAAAAAATAGTATAATATCTTTTATGGAAAAAGCTGTTTCTCGTTTTGCGCCCTCTCCGACTGGCTATATCCATATCGGAAACATTCGTAGCGCAATCTATCCCTATCTTTTAACTAGAAAAACCGGCGGACGGTTCATTCTCCGTATCGAAGACACCGACCAAGCCCGCTTTGTTCCTGGCGCAACCGATTTAATTATCGAAACCTTAAAGTGGCTCGGGCTTGAGTGGGACGAAGGTCCGCTCGTTGGCGGAGAAAACGGGCCCTACTTCCAATCCGAACGTAAAGAAATCTATCTAAAATACGCGAAAATTTTAATGGGAAAAGGGCGCGCCTACGCCGACCCAACCCCGTCCGAAAAAATCGACGAGTTTAGGAAGTCCGATAGCGAGAAAAAAGTCCCCTTCCTCTATCGCAATCACCGCCCCTCCGACTCCGAGCTAGAAACTTTCTCGAAAAATTGGCAGGAAGGCGTCCCCATTCGCTTCCGCTCCAACCCTAAGCCCCGCGTCTGGCACGACGAAGTTATGGGCGACATGCATGCTGGTCCCGAAGTCCAAGACGACATCATCCTCATTAAAAAAGACGGTCTCCCGACTTATAATTTCGCCCACATCATCGACGATATGTTAATGGGCGTTACTCACGTTATGCGTGGCGTTGAATATTTGTCCAGTACCCCGAACTATCTTGCGCTCTACGAGGCCCTTGAAATCCCCGTCCCAAAGTTCGTCTCTCTCCCCCATATCCTCGCTCCAACCGGCAACAAAAAACTCGGCAAACGCGACGGCGCCAAAAGCGTCACTGAATATCGTGCCGACGGCGTCCTCCCCGAAGCTCTTTTAAACTACCTCGCCTGTCTTGGCTGGAACGACGGAACCGAAAAAGAAATCTATTCTAAAGCCGAACTAATCTCCGCCTTTTCTCTCGACCGCGTCCAAAACTCCGGCGCCCGCTTCGACGAAGTAAAAATCTCTTGGTATAACGGTCAATGGATTAGAAAACTCGTTCTAGAACAGGGAATTGACGCTTTTTATCCCCGAACGCTCGAGTTTTGGGGCGACGAAGCGAAAGATTTTCCCAACGATTATAAGAAAAAAGTTCTCAAAATTATCTATGACCGCCTAAAAGTCCTCTCCGACCTCCGCGAGATGACTAGCTACTTCTTCATAGCCCCAAAAATCAACCTCGATTTAGTTTTAAACAATAAGTTTCTAAAGAAACTCTCCGAAACCGAACTCGCCGAGCTTCTCGAGCTTTCCGTTTCCGCCCTCGAAAGTCTCAAAGAACCCGACTGGAACGCGGACAATCTCCAAGAAACCTTAAACTCCCTCCTCGAAAAATCCGGGAAAAAGCCCGCCGAACTCTTTTCGCTTATCCGCCTCGCCCTTTCCTTTGCGCCTTTCTCTCCCGCGCTCAATTTAACTCTCGAAGTTCTCGGTCGCGAGACTTCTCTTGCTCGCCTTCGCGCCCTAAAAGTCGCAATTTTATCCGACCAACAATAAGTTCTTATGCTATAATAGATTTATATGGATAAATCTGACCGCCCAAAGACCTTTGAAGAAGCCTTCGCGAAGAAAATCGCCGAAGAAACTGCCGCCGAGACCGCCCCAAAGTTTAAAAATAAATCCGACGATAAAAAGGTCTTAAAGATTATCGTCCTCGTCGCAATGGGTCTGATTATCCTCGGTCTTTTAGCTTATCTAATCTTATTTATGAAGACCTCCCCGGTTTATCTCGGCGATAAGATTTTTGGCGAAACCTCGCCCAAACTCGCCGAAACCGCCGAAACGCAGAGCGCGGACTCAACCTCCGAAACTTCCGAAGAAGCCGCCGCCTCGACCCCTGTTGATAAAAAGAAAATCTACTCAATCCTCTCCGGCGAAGAAATCGCCGACGAAGCGCTGAACTCTTCTCCGACCTTCTGTGTCCAAATCCCGAACGGGATGGACGGCGCCCGCCCCCAAGCCGGTCTTAACGAAGCCAAAATCGTCTTCGAGGCAATCGCCGAAGCCGGTATCACTCGCTTCGCCGCTATCTTCCAGAATCCAACCGTCTCCGCTATCGGACCGATTCGAAGCCTCCGGATTTATTATTTCGACTGGGACGTCCCGTTCGACTGTACCGTCGTCCACGCCGGCGGCGCCTCCGACGCTATCTCTGCTCTTAATTCCTCAAGCTTAAAAAATCACGACGAAAACTATACTTATATGTGGCGCAGTTCTAAAAATAACGCTTTAAATCGTATGTGGAACAACCTCTTTACCTCTAGCGAGATGCTAAAAAAGTTTAACTCCGACCGGAGCTATCTCTCTAGCGACGTTAAAGCTTTCTCTCGATTTACCCCCGCCGAAGAATCTCTCGAAAAAATCTCTGCCCAAGTCGTCGAAAAACTCGACATCGACACCGAAGCCAACGGCAACACTGATACTCTCGAACCAAAAGTCACCAAAATCAATATCCATATCGGAAATATGCCGACTTTTAACCCAGTTTATACCTATAACGAGTCCAAAAACAGTTACGACCGTGCCTACGAAAACGGCGACCCTCACGAAGTCTATAATTGTGTCGAAAAATCCGGCGAAATTACCCCCGAAGTCGACTGCGGCGACCCCGTCCAGCTTTCCCCGAAAGTCGTAATCGCGATGATGGTTAAAGAGCGTAAGCAATCCGACAACTACCACGAAGACATCTCTACCATCGGCTATGGCGACGCCTTCATTTTCGAAAACGGGATTGTTATTCGCGGCTCCTGGGAAAAGACCTCAAAGTCCGAACAAATTATCTTCCGCAACGCCGACGATAAAGAAATAAAATTAAACCCCGACCAAACCTGGATTACCGCCGTCCCTGAAAGCTACGGCGGAACCGTCGATTGGGAATAAAAATTAAAAATAAAAAAGACCAGCTTTCGCTGGTCTAAGTAGTTAGAAAAAGTTGAGTTATTCTTCGGTCTCGTCGACGTCATCAGAATCGTCGGGCGCTTTGGACGTTTCAGGCTCGTCGGGTTCTTCGGGCGCCTTCGTGTCGTTACCGGACAAGGTTCGACCGAGCTGCTCGAAATCGCGAATCGCCGCTTCAGCGTTCTTAATGATCGCCTGCGCCTCCTTGATTTGCTCCTCGAGCTCCTTGATTTTTGCCCGGTTCTTTTCCTTGAGGTCTTCAAACCCAGCTTCGAAGCTCGAGTTGTCCTCATCCAGCGGCCGATAGACCAACTTCTTGATGATGACGCCCATCGCGTCCTTGAGGACACCGATTTTGCCTTCGATCGCTTCCAACCGCTTCGCGACCGCGCCCGAGTTTTCGACGCTATACGGCGCCCGGTTGAGGTGATCACCAACCAGTTCCAGGGCCGGATTGACGTTCTCGAGGATCAGAATCAGCGCATCAGTCGCCATCGTATCCTCAATGTGAGCGGCGGCGAACTTGCGGCCGATACTGTGGAGCTCAATACACTCCTCAGTCTCAGCAATCACTCTCCTCGTCACCATCACAACCTGTCCATACCCGTTGCGCTCTTCGCAGCATTGCAGAGCGGTAAGCAGTCTGTCCTTAATGTTCAGATACCGGGACCAAAGTCCGTCCAATAAATCCAGCTTGCTATTCGTCATCTCGTCGTTCATCTCCTCACATTCGTCGTTCATACATTCACAGCAGCAGTCGCACTCAAACTCTTCATCTTCATCATCATCATAGTCATCATCATCGTAGCGGTCGCAATCGTAGTCATCATCATCGTAGCAGTCGCAATCGTAGTCATCAGCGTCCGCGAAGAAGTCCTTAACTTTCCGCCACGCTTGTCTGAAAGTAGCGTTCACATCTCTGCGAAACTTCCCAGAAAAAACACAGGTCAGAACGAACGCGCCTCCGAACATTACCAGAAGCAACGTCAAAAATCCTTTCAGCATTTTTACCCCTCTCTTTCTCTAACTTTTAAGGTACGTTCCGAGCTCTCTAGAAATCCCCCTTCCCGAGCTCACAGTATATACCTACCATTATACCACACTTTACCTAAAAAGTCAATCCAACAAAAAAAGACTGGTGATTCCGGCGGGAGTCGAACCCGCGATTTTCTGGATGAGAACCAGACGTCCTGGACCACTAGACGACGGAACCAAAACACACAGTCTAAAAATATCTTATCATAAAAAAAGCTGGGCGTAAAGCCCAGCAGAGAAAAAGCGTCAGTCGCCCTCCGG
>CAZMWH010000031.1:0-7656 GCA_964570115.1 uncultured Candidatus Saccharibacteria bacterium
AATGGAGCCGTCTTCGGGATTTGAACCCGAGACCCCTTCCTTACCATGGAAGTGCTCTACCACTGAGCTAAGACGGCAACAAGTTTATTCTAGCATAAGAAGCGGTTTTTCTCAACGCTTTATTTTAAAAATCCCCCGCTTCTTAGGCGGGGGAGAAGTTAGAGGTCGAGAGTTTCGAGCTCTTCCTTCGGAGAAAAACGGTCGGAGCGGACGTAGTCGATGGCGGTCTCAACGAACTCGACGAAGAAGTTATTCTTTCCGGTCGGGTCATATCGTTCGAGCTTTGGACGGATAGACTCGAACCAGATGTCGACGAGTTTGTTCGAGCCGGTTGATTTGATATTTTGTTGGTCTTGGGCGCTCAAGCCGAAGCGCAGCTTCTTATAGACGGCGTCGCCGGAATAGCCTTCATACTCATAAATCAGACCCTGGAGGACGGCTTCGATTTTGTCGATACAGTAAGCAAAACGCCCGAGAATCGTATTCTTCTTTTGGAAGTTCCCGAAATTCTCGACTAGGCGGTCGAAGCCAGCGGTCAAGCCGCCAAACAGATGCTCAAAAATCGCCTGTTCTTCCCTGTCTTTCTTTTTCTCGTCACGATTGCCGTCGTCGGAAACGTCGCCGTTTTTAATCTCTCCAATATCGTGGGAGATAAGGAGTTCATAAATCTCGGCACGCTCGATTCCATAGAAAAACTCCGGAAAACTCTCGAAAAGGAGAAAGGCGAGAAAAACACAGCCGGATTCGTGTTCGATGTCGTATTCCGGGCGGTTGGGCGGACAAAATTGGGGATAGTTGTGGTCGTGGACACCGTAGTCGTTAAAACCCTTCCGGAGAACTCTCCGTCCATACCCCTTATAGAGATAATAGAGGAGAATTACCTTTTCGATACGGTAGCGCTCAGAGAGAACGGGGTAGCGATAAAGACGTGTATGATTAAGACGCACATAATCAGCTCCTTTCTAAAGATCTTTCCGCCCCAACTACGCGAAATTATAACATAAAAAGCTATTCTAAACTAGAGAGGATTTCTTCTTTTTTAACAACGATTTTTCCGCCAGAGGAAAGATCGCCAGAGAGAACCGCCTTGGCGACGATGTTTTCGACGGTTTTTTGGATAATGCGGCGCATGGGGCGCGCGCCCATTACGGGGTCATAGCCCTTTTCAACAAGGATGTCGAGCCCGTCTTCGGAGACTTCGACCTCGATTTTTTGGGAGGCGAGGGTTTTGTTGGTTGATTTTAAAATTAGCTTCGCAATTTCTCGAAGTTCGGCTTTCCCAAGCGGGTTAAAAATACAGATTTCGTCGAAACGGTTGAGAAACTCGGATTTAAAGGTTCCGGATTTGATTAGCTCGTCGGTCAGTTCTTCTTTTTTAAGCTCGCCGCCGGATTGAATGGTCTCGCGGATTTTATCGGCGCCGGCGTTGGAAGTCATAATAATAATGGCGTCGCGGAAACTAACTTCTTTGTTTTTGCTATCACGGAGAATACCCTCGTCGAGAAGTTGGAGGAGGGTCGTTAGGACTTCGGGACTTGCTTTTTCGACTTCGTCGAGAAGGACGACGGAAAAAGGGCGCTTAAGGATTTTTGCAGTCAGGCTATTTTCGTCTTCCTCGGCGGTTGCGATAAGGCGCCCGACATCTTCGGCTTTAACATATTCATTAAGGTCGATACGGACGATTTCGGACTCTTTATTGAAATAGACGGCGGAGAGGGCCTTCGCAAGCTCAGTTTTTCCGACGCCGGTCGGGCCGAGGAAGAGAAAAGTTCCAATCGGGCGGGCTTCGTTGCGAACGCCGGCGGCGGCACGACGGAGCGCGTCGGAGACGGTTTTGACGGCGGAAACTTGGTCAATCATACGTTCGTGGAGCAGAGTTTCGAGGTTTAATAATTTTTCGCGGTCGGATTTTTCTTCGGTAACGCCGACTTTAACACCGCTCGTTTCTTCGATCGCCTTGTTAACTGAGGCGGCAGTAATAAATCTTCCTTCGGGATATTTAGCGGCGGCTTCGAGGAGATTTAAGGCGCGCCCCGGCATCTCTAAATCGTGGATATAGCGCTCACTGAGACGATAGGCTTCTTTTAAGGCGAGGAACTCAAAAATAACGCCATATTGGAGCTCGAAAAACGGAACTTTGTCTTCCATAACCCGCATAGTATCTTCCAAACCGGCCGGTTTGACCATGATTTTGTTGAGCGCATTCGCGAGACTCGGTTTTTTCGCGGAGATTTCGAGAAACTTTTGTTCGTTCATCGTCAGGATTATCCTGAGTTTACCGGACTCTAAAATTGGAATGAGGAGATTAGAAATGTCAACCGAGCCGGTTCCTTCCTCGAAAAAGAGGTGGGCGTTGTCGAGATAAATAATAATATTTTTAGCGGAATAGGCCTCGGAGAGGATTTCGCTAACTAGTCCCTCAATCTCGCCGCGATTTTGGGCGGCGGAGATTAGCGTTCCAGAATCGAGCGCGAAAACTTGGCGATATTTTAGACTATTACTGACCTTTTTGTTGTCGGCGTCGAGAATTTCTTCCGCAAAAGCCTCGACGATGGTCGTGCGTCCGCTTCCCTCTGCGCCAATCAGCGCGATGTTTTGACGGCCGTTTGAGTTAAAAGTCTCAATCAACTTATCGATAATCTCGCGGTGCTGGTTTTGGTGGATTTGGGTTTTATAGCTGCCACGTTCGAGGGAAATGTTACGCCCGAATCGAGAGAGGTTAGAAATATAGCCGAAGGCGAGGTCGCGTCCAATCCCGCCGTCGCGACGACGCGTCTTCTTCGCGAGACCGTAGAGATAGCTATACCAAGTCAAACCGTCGATTAAATCTTTTTTCTCGAGTTTCATCTCGCCGAGAAACTTCTCGTAGTCGGGATAATTTAAAATCAGGGCGAGAGCAAGGAAGCCACCGGAAATCTGGGCGGCACCAATTTCGTCTTTAATTTCTCGTGCGGTTTTAAAAATCGGTTCGGGGTTTTCGGGAAGGCTACTAGCGATTAGCTCTAGTTTTTCCGGCGTTAGACGGAAACGGTTTGCGAGAAAAACTCCGCTACGGGTTTTAAAAACCATTTTCGCGATTTCGAGCGGAGTGGGGTCTTTGTCGAGATGAGAAATTACGTTATGGGAAAGAATATCGGTAATGTTGTTTGAGACGCCGTTTTTAACCTTTTTTAGCTCGAGGCGAGCGTAGAGAAGGAAAATAAAAATTAAGACGGCAAAACCAAGCCCGAACCAGCCGAGCGGATTTTTCAGATATAACAAATAGAGTCCGTCTAAACCCGCGGCGAGACAGAAAAGCGAAAAGAAAATCTTAATAAAGAAATTGTTGAGGAAATTACCCAGGCGAGCCTTTCTGGCGCGCAAGGAAAAATATTTAAAAGTATTCTCGCCGTCCATTAAAAAACAACTCCGTTAAAATATAGCGCGACACAGGCGAGAGGAGCGAGCGGGAGAAAAGGATAGAGGAGGATTAAGACGAGGCTAAGGGAAGATTGGAGGGCGAGGGCGATTAGCCCGAAGAAGATAATAAAAATCCGGACGAACGCACCAAAGAAACGAGAGAAAAGCCGGTCGAGAAAGGCGCGAAAGCGGACGTCGAGAGCGAGGCTCGACGTACCCTCGGCGGAGATTTGGCGAAAAGGGCTAAAAAGGGTTCGGAGTAAACTCGAAATCGAGAAGAAGTCGGCGGTGTTTTTTAATTTTTCGAGAAGTTTTTCGAGAAAAAATCTATACCCGCCTGAATACCACCAAAACAATAAATCCGCTACAATTCGCATGCGAAGTTGTTTTCCGTAATTTCTTTAGAATATTTTAGTTCGAGGGAGTTCGCCCAGTCCGCCGCGGCGGAGAGAGCGTTTTTGCAATCTTCAGTCGAGAAACTACCGCTAGCTGGAGAGACGGTTAAGCGGTCGCCGTCTTCGCCTTCATAAGTAATCTCGAACTTAGCGCCACTTTCGAGCTCGCCGGTATGGGGGAGTTTGTCGAGGATAACGTCGAGGAGAGAATCATATTCAGCGTCCGCATAAAGATCTTTGGTGATGTCGCCGGCGGTATAGGAATAGATTTCTTTACCGCTCGCGTCTTCGATGATGAGCTCGTATTTATAAGTTGAAGGAATGTCTGTAAAGACTTTCGCAGCAAACCGCTCGCCCGTATCGGACTTAAACGTTAGAGTCGAAACCTGATAACTTCCGGAAGCATCATCTTCACTTTCTGAAAAAGACTCGGAAGTTTCGTTAGAAACCATGGTCAAAGTCTTCATCTCTGGCTTTAGATAAGTGAAGAAAAGCATAATTTTTTCTTGGATTTCGGTTTCGAAGTCGCTATCAGCTCCTTCGAGAGAGAGGTCATAATCTTTCAAATCGACATATTTAGATTCGGAAAGGTTCGGAAGACTTTTTCCGCCGTCTTCGACAAACTCGGCTTTCTCACTAAAGAAAGTTATCACGAGGAAGATTATTGCGGCGAGAAGAACAACTCCACCGGCAATAACAAACACGAGCTTAAGATTGATTTTTTTCGGAGCTGTCGGCTCTTCAACCGGAGTAACGCTGATTATTCGTTCATTGTTCATAATTTCTCCTTTCTTATTCCCCTGTATAACGATAGATAATGGTTCCGTCCCCAGCGCCGTAGATATGATCGTCCATATAAAGCGAGTGGATGTAGCCGGCGCCAGTATTGATGTTCGAACCGCTACTCTGAGCGCCGAGCCAACCGTTTGAATCGACACGGTTGCCATAGACCCCGCCGAAACTACCGACATAGAACATAATGTGGGAAGCGCAGACCTTTTTACCGCTATAAGAGGATTCTTCCTTGCCGAGGGTGGCGCAATGACGACCGCCGAGACGAATAACGACGTCGCCTGGTTGGAGAGTTGCGTTTTTGTAGCCAGGCATAGTTTCCTCAATATATAAGACGTTCGGTTTTTGCGGCATCTTTTGATTTTCCTTAGACGGCATCTTTACGCCGTAGCCGATTTTGGTCCAACCTTTGATGGTTCCGCCCGCCCACGCTTTTAGATTTCCCGTGCTGGCGCCGGCAGCTTTAAGAACTCTGTTCGCAAAGCCGATACAATCTCGATAACTATCTTTCTTGGTTAAGAGGTTATAGATTTTAGTACCTTTCTTAGCCATGGTTGCGTTATATGCTCCGTCGAAGGCGATAATATCCGTCACACTCCAGCTGGCTCCGGCGAGATATTTGAGCATTAGCGGGGTATAGACTCGACCGCAGTTAATTGCGGCATAGTTTTCGTCTTTAACGCGGATTTTTCCGTTGAGATTTGGATAGCTGCTGATGACTTTATTGCCCCAACCGACGCATTTACCATAGAGGCTCTTCAAAGCTCCGGAATCATCTTGGAGACTATATTTTGTATATGGCCACGAAAACTCAACGGCTTTAATTGCGATTTTCCTGCCGAGACATTCTTTTGCGTTCGGGTTCGCGGAGCAGTAGGACGCACATTCTGTGCTGTCGGCGAGCAAATCGCAAGCGTGCGGCAAACCACCACAACCGTCAGCATCGGGGTTGGTTTGGCAATAAGCGGCACATTCGGACGAGTTCGGATTGGACGGACAAGGATTGGTTGGCTCTTCGGGCTGTTCAGGTTCTTCTGGTTCTTCTGGCTGTTCTGGTTGTTCCGGCTCGGGTTGCTGGACGGGTTCTTCATAGGCACTGGTTTTTGCGCGGAAGACATAATAGTTCATATAGCTCGAGCTATCGTTCAAATAATAACTGAGCGGACGGACGTAAGGGACGGCGCTGGAGTTGGCATCAACGACGCTTCCGTAATTAACGCCGAGGCAATCTTTACCATATTTTCCGATATAAATCATAATCTTTGAGTAAGTCTTTTTGTTTTTGGTCTGGGAAGCAATGATAATGTCGCCACGCTGGAGCGAGCTCTTGTTTTTGCTGGTAAGTTTTTTAGTGACGAGAGTAAAGTTTTCTGAATCGGATTTAAGATTATTAAAGGCGGTGGCGGCGGAGAGATTATTAAGGTCGGTATTTACTTCGAAGCGTTTAATGCCGGCGGCTTTAAGAGCGGCGTAAACATAGTTTATATCGCTCTTTGGGTTAGAAAGCCCAGCGTCGGAGAGGAGGCTCGAAAGGCTCGAACGGGCAGTTCCAAGACAACCGGTCGCTTTAATCTCTTTCAGTAAGGTCGACAGCTTTTTGTTAGTGGTGGTTAGCTTAGTGTTAGAAACTTTATAAGTATAAGCTGGGGGATAAGTTGTCAGCTGGCTACCGTTCAAACATTTTCCGATTTCGCTCCCCTTTCCGGTTCGATAAGGCCAAGCGACATTCGCGGCGGCGACGGCGATTTTTTCGTTCCCTTCGACGGAATCCATCGAAAGTTCTGGACAATCACCTTCTTCGCTCACGCTGGCACTAGACTTCAGGCGGAAAACGTAGGTACTATTATAATATATGGGGGTTAAGCGGGGCGTCCACTTACCTTTATAACTTTGAGCAACTTTTCCGTACGCTTCGCCATAATCGCCGACATAGATCATTGCGGCGTCCTTTGCGACAAGGAGATCACCAGGCTGGAGCTCGGTATTTTTATCGGCTTTTTTAGTGATTAAGTCGAAGTTCGTAAGCTGTTCGGCGTTCTTTCTTAAATCGGAAATGCTGAGATAGTTGATGTTGACGCCGAGACTAATGAAAACGTTACGAACAAAGCTCATTGAGCCGACAGGGTAGTTGTTCATCTTTGAAGTCGAAGTAATATTCTTAAACTTGGCGTAATCCGGAGTAATTGTCGTGTTGCATTTGGTTCCAGTCGGATATTTACTGAGATTTTTTGAGGCGAGGCTGGCCGCGGTTGTTGAGGGGAACTTAGAGAGCGACATCGCGAGAGCTTCTTCACCACTACTTTTAGCAACGGCAGTTTCGTATTTCTTCACGCAGCTACCCCAGAGGCTTTCTTCGTCGGTAGAATAGCGAGTATAAGGCCAAGAATAGCTCATGGCGCGAATGGCAACTTGGTCGCCTGGGGCGACGTCCCAATATTCGGGCGGAAGAGTATAATCGCCACCATCTCCTCCACCAGTCCCTCCTCCCCCATACCGGTAAACTCTGTAGGTTCCGGAAAGAGTAACGTTCTCGATATGGGGAACCCAGCCATCACCAGCAGTAATAGCGTTGCCCCAGTTTCTACCGCTATCACCAATCCAGTAGAAGAACTTACTATTATAATAAACAATATCACCAGAAACAGGACTATCTACTCTTCCCCAACCGTTAGTCCCAGCATTAAGGAGTTCATATAGGTAAGACTGAGTTAAGTTATTCTTGTTGAGAGAAGAAATAGCGTTGTTTTTGATTAAAAGAGCGCCAATAAAGCTAGAAGAGCTTTGGGCGGTAGCAAGGTTAGAACTTAGACCAGTAGCTTCAAGAAGAGTACGGAGTTCGGATTTAATGCTGGCTTTACATTTCTGGGAGTCGGCAGCGTAGTTAGTGTAAGGATTGCCATAAGAATCATAACAAGTTCCACTAGCAGTCTCAGAACCAGTCTCAACGATAGTTGGCCAAGCGGAAGAGAGAGCATCGTCAAAGACAGCGCGAGAAGTTCCGGTTAACTGTTCGGCGGAGAAATCATCGAAGTATTGGTCGCCTTCGGGTTCGATACCGGTGTCGCCGTCG
>CAZMWH010000032.1:0-7374 GCA_964570115.1 uncultured Candidatus Saccharibacteria bacterium
CAAATTCTTCTAGACTTTTTATCAACATATCTCTCGGCTTATTCCCGTTCTGCGGTCCAATCACCCCAATCTCCTCAAACCAAATCGCGAGTCCCGACACAAACCCATGCCCCTTCCCAAGATACGTCTGGAGCATCGCCGTCGAAAACTTCCCCTTCGAGATAGAAATCTCCACCGCTTTCCGAACCACCGGGTCATTCGGGTCATATTTCCTCCCGAGGTCGCCAATCGCCCCACCGTCGCTCGGACCCATTCCCTTAATCTGCACCGGCTGCGCTACGACTTCCGGATTATATTCTGGCGCTCGCTGTTCACGCAAGAAATCGGTTAGCCTCTTAACGTCCCCGTTCCCCCGCTCATCTTCATACGCCCACGCCCCCTGAATTCGCCTCGGCTTCCCCATCATCTCCGTCGTCAACATCAACATATCGCCCTTCCCCAGCAACTTCTCCGCCCCGCCCTGATCAAGCATAATCCTCGAGTCAACTTGACTTCCGACCGCAAACGCAATCCTCCCTGGAATATTCGCCTTAATTAGCCCCGTAATAACCTTAACTTCCGGCCTCTGGGTTGCCAGCACCAAGTGAATTCCCGCCGCACGTCCTTTCTGTGCAATGCGGACAATCAACATCTCCAGGTCTTTCCCTGCCATCATCATCAAATCTGCCATCTCATCAATCACAATCACAATATATGGCATCTTCCCCTCCGTCGTCGCCTCCGCATCCGCCTCGTCTTTCTTCTCCTTCTCCTCCCCCTCCTCAACTCGCGCGTTATAATCCGCAATATTCTTCACCTTCCTCTCTGCCATTAGTGTATAACGCCTCTCCATCTCATTCACCGCCCACTTCATCGCCGACAGTGCCTTCTCCGTCGAAGTAATAATCGGCGTCAAAAGATGCGGAATGTCCTCATATTGCGCCATCTCCACCTGTTTCGGGTCAACAATAATCAGTTTCATATCACTCGGACTATTACGATATAAAAGCGAAGAAATCAACGTATTCGTCATCACCGACTTACCTGAACCCGTCGTACCCGCAATCAAAAGGTGTGGCATCTTCGCCAGGTTCGCAACCACCGCCTTCCCAGAAATATCTTTCCCCACCGCAAACGTCAGCGGGTCTTTCGCCTTCTTCCATTCCTGACTGTCAATAATCCCTCTTAGCATCACACTCGCGCTCTTCACGTTCGGGATTTCCACCCCAACACTCCTCGTCCCCGGAATTGGCGCCTCAATCCTAATTTTATCAACGGCTAAGTTTAAAGCCAACTCTTTATCTCGCGCCAAAATCTTCGACAGGTTCACCCCTGCCGGCGGTTTCATCGTATATTGCGTTACTCTCGGGCCAATATTCGCCCCCTCCATCTCTACTTCAATCCCAAACTCCGCCAACGTCGTCTTAATCACATACGCATTCTGCTGAATATTCCCCGCGTCCGCCGGACTCTGCTTCTTCTCAAGCAAACTCACATCCGGCATCTTCCAATTCGGATCGCTAACCGCAACCAGCGCCTTATCCCCCTGACCCGGCGCCGTCTTCGCTTCTGCCTTTTGCGGCTCGGTCGTATCCTTCCCCCTAAACGCCTTAATATCTAGCCCTTTCTTCTTTTCCTCCGGCTCCGCTTCTTTAATCGCAACTCCCGGATTAATCTTAATCCCGAGCCGTCCCTTCTTTTCCGTCCTCTCTTCTTCGTCGCTTACTTCTTCCTTACTCTTCCCCTTCATCAAATTCTTCGCCCCGTGCACTACCGCCGCTGGCGTCTTCTGTAAGATAAAGAGCAAACAAATCACCGCTAGCGCAATATAAACAAAAATCGCAACCCCCTTATCAAACATCGACAAAAACAAATCGTTCATAAACTCCCCGACCGCTCCGCCGTGTGCCGCCGGCTGTCCATAAGTAGAAACTCCGAACGCCCCCGCGACAAACATTATAAAGAAAATCGCCACAAACCAAACTACCGTCGGAATCCGATTATCCTCACTCCTAAAAATCTTCACAGCGATATAAGTAAACAGAAACGGCAGAACATACACCGCGTTTCCAATAATCGAAAACGCAATTTTATGAATCTGGGAATCGCCGCCCCCCGCCCACGTCGCGACACAAACAATCGCGATGGCCACCAACACAAACGCCACAATCTGTTGCCACCACCCTCCCGGCAACTCCTGCCTCTTCCGCACCTCGCGAGTACTCCTCTTTCGCGAACCAGAACTTCTACCTCTGCTTGATTTCTTCTTCTTTACCATAATAACATTATACTATAAATTTCAAATTTTAGATGAAGTTCAAGGAAATAGTGAACAACGGAAAGAGACGTACTTAGAGGTACGTCTCTTGAGTAGCGGAACTATTGACGCAGAAATTCACTAAAATTTAAATTTACTCAATATTCCTCATAGAAAGCGATAGTCTTCCTTTATCATCAATCGCCACTAACTTTACGCGTACCTTCTGCCCAACCTTCAACACATCAGAAACCTTCGCCGTCCTCTTATCAGAAATCTGAGAAATATGTAGCATCCCATCAACCCCCGGCAAAATATTTATAAACGCCCCAAAGTCCTTCAAAGTCACTACCGTCCCCTCATAGACCTTCCCGACTTCCGGTTCCTCAACCAACCCTTTAATCCAGCTCAAAGCCTTCTCAATCGCAGACGAATCGTTCCCAGCAATCGTCACCAGCCCCGAATCCTCAATATCAACCATCGCCCCCGTCTCGCTCGTAATCTTGTTTATCATCTCCCCGCCCTTTCCAATAATCGCACCAATCTTATCCGGGTTCACCATCAACTTCTCAATCCTCGGCGCATACTGAGAAATTTCTTTTCTCGGCTCGGAAAGAACCGAAAGCATATGCTCTAGAATAAAAATTCTTCCTTCGTGCGACTGTTTGATTGCTTTCTCTAGAATTTCAACCGGAAGCCCGTGAACTTTCATATCCATCTGGAGCGCCGTTACCCCCTCTGTCGTCCCCGTAACCTTAAAGTCCATATCCCCCGCAAAATCTTCCGCATCCATCAAATCCGTTAAGACGTACGCCTTATCAATATCCGCCTCCGTAATTTCCTGACCTTTCGGAACATCAACCATCAACCCCATCGCAACCCCAGAAACCGGTCGCTTCAACGGCACCCCCGCATCCATCAAGGCAAGACAGCTTGAACACGTCGCCGCCATCGACGTCGAACCGTTCTGAGACATAATCTCAGTTACGCTTCGAATTGCGTACGGGAAATCTTCCTCACTCGGCAAGACCGGCGTTAAAGCCCTCTCCGCTAAATATCCGTGTCCAACTTCCCTTCGCCCTGGGCTCCCCATTCTCCCGACTTCCCCAACCGTATAGCTCGGCGCGTTGTAATGGTGGATATAGCGCCTCTTCCCCTCCGTAACCTCCATCGTATCAACCACCTGTGCAAAACTCAGCGGCGCCAGCGTCACGATATTCATTGCCTGCGTTACCCCACGCGTAAATAGCGACGAACCGTGCGTCCTCGGCAAAATCGAAACCTGGCTCGACAGCGGGCGGACTTCCGTCATCTTCCTCCCGTCCGGACGAATCCCTTCCTCAACAATCGACCTTCTAACTTCTCTGTGTACCGCCAGCTCAAACGCCTGGTTATATTGGTCTCTTAGATTTTCATCATACCACTCAACTTTTTCCGTATCCGTCTCCCCCTCGCCGAGTTCCAACGCAAACTGATCGTGCATCTCATATTTCATCTCATCTAAAACCCGGCTTCGCTCTAAGACGTTCCCTCGAACTTTCTCACCAAATTTCCCCTCTGTCCACTTATCAACTTTCTTCTGGATTTCCTCATCCGGCAAAACCAGCTCATATTCTTGTTCAACCGGCTGGACTTTCTCTCTCAGCTCTCTCTGCAAATCAAGCACCGGCTGGACGTTCTCAACTGCCCAATGCATTGCCTCAATAATCAGCTCTTCCGGCACTTCTTTTGCCCCCGCCTCAACCATCACTACCTTCCCGTCTTTACAGGCAACCACTAAATCAAGCGCCGACTTTTCTCTTTCTTCCGAACTCAAGAACGCCTTAAACTCCCCGTTAATCCTCCCAACTCTAACCCCCGCAACCGGCCCGTCAAACGGCACTCCCGCGTTCATCAAAGCCGCGCTCGCCGCAATCATCGCTACACAATCCGGTCTAAACCCAGGGTCCATCGAAAGCACCGTCGTCACGACTTGAACTTCCTGACGATAGCCCTTCGGGAACAACGGACGAATCGGACGGTCAATCAACCTCCCAACTAAAACCGCCTCGTCGCTCGGCTTCCCCTCTCTCTTAATAAACTTACTCCCGGAGATTTTCCCCGCCGCGTAAAACTTTTCTTCATAATCAATCGAAAGCGGGAAAAAATCCTGAACCACCGGCTTCGTCCCCACCACGACCGACCCTAAAACGACCGTATCGCCATATTTAACTAAAACGCTCGACGTCGTCCTAAACCCAACTCTATTTACCTCTAGACTTAACTCTCTTCCAAGCCAATTCGTCGAAACGCTGAGCGTCTTTTTTCCGCTCGGATTTATAATTTCCATAAAAAACTATCCTTTCTTTGAGAAAACCTCAGATACCGAATTCGGAAACCACGCTCCGTTCCCCGTATCCGCTGTCTTCTCAAACTTACTTATTTTTTCTATTATATCATATAAATCCGCCATTAACTTTAAAGTAAAATCTTATTTTAATAATAAAGTTTTATCTATCTTGACTTTTTAATCCTCTTGTGCTATAATAAGTAAGATTAGTCTCCCACGAGTCTAAAGAACCTAAAAAGGAGTGATAATTTTGGAGACCTCGACTTCGTTTTTCATGGAACAGACCCCCGACGGCTTTACCCTTCTGCTCCCCGAGTCTTCTAAGACCGACGATTGCCTTAAGAGTCTAAAAACTCTTCTCGAAACCCATAATCAGGCTTTCCATGCATACAGGTTTCTCTCTGTCGGTTTTATCCAGAACCACATCTCCCCGACCGCCTTTAAGAAATACTTCCGCCCCTACCTCCCCTGCGAAGTTAGCTATTTCGCTATAATCGGTAAGGGGACGATTCCCTGCTCCCTCCGGACGGAAAATTTGCCGCATTGTCTACGTCTATGCAAAAAACGAATAACCCCATAACCCCTTGGTCTTAATAACTACTCCTCAAAAATCCCCGCTCCTTTCCGGAACGGGGACTTTTTCTTTTTACCGAGCTAAGACTATACTGTCTAAACCAAGTAGAAGTTCGCTAAATTTATTTGCGCAACCCAAGTTTAGAAACGGTACTCTTATAAAGCTCAAAATCGGTCTTCTCAAGATACTTAAGAAGCTTCTTGCGCCTCCCAACCATCTGCATCAACCCTCGTCGCGCCATAAAATCGTGCTTGTTCGCCTTAACGTGTTCCGTAACTTCCTTAATCCTCTCGGTAAGGATAGCAACCTGAACTTCCGGCGAGCCCACGTCTTTTTCGCTTCGAGCGAGCTTAGAAATAGCTTCGGCCTTTTTCTCTTTAGTAATCATACCTCGGTATTATACCACTTTCCCCCTCCCCTTTCAACCCTAAACTTCCCTATCTAAAAACTCTATGTTATAATAACCATTAGCGAGATAACGTTATATCATTAAATAGTAGGCTTGTTAAATCTAAAAGCCCGGAATTCGTTTAATCTATAATTCTCGCTGGGAAATCCCGAAGCTCCCTCTCTAAACTAGGGAGGTCAAGATTCACTTCAATAATACTCGTCGACAGGCGTTTATTATCTAAAGTAGCTTCTCGAATCTAGCGTCTATTATTCTTTCCGGAAACTATAACTGGGTTAAGGGTACAGCAGACAATCGTGGGAACAACGGCAACTACTGGGCTTCTACTCCGTCCAACACAACGAATGCGCGCAACTTGAACTTCAATTCTACGAACGTCAACCCCCAGAATGGCAACAATAAGGTGAACGGGTTTACCGTTCGTTGTGTAGCCCGCTAGGTTCTCGGGCGGCGGCTCCGTCCCCGCCCTCTCGGACTTCTCTTGCTAAATCAGCCTCGCTAACGCGAGGTGATTTTGTTTTTAACAATGCGGTTGCGAGCGGGAAGAAAGTTCCGTTCGAAAAGAAAAGATTAGAGGCGGAGCGAACCGTTTCTCCGAGGGAATTCTCGGAGCCTACGGGCGAGAGCATAGGACGCGCGACCCCCGCAACGGCGGGCGGGCGCGACGTCCGGTCCCGAGAAGAAATGTTCGCGCAAGCCTCTTCCGGAGAACGGGCTTTCGACCACAAGCGAACTAATGGTTTTAATCAATCATCATCTCCACTTCCACAATCATCACCGCAAGCACCGTACAATCCTCCACACTCCACACCTCCAGCTCCATAATCTGAACCAAATCGCACATCGCCATCTCCAGCCGCCCCTTCATCTTTCTCATCCCCTCTTCCTTCCCCATCTGTCCCCTAAACACCATCAACATTATCTTATGTGCAACCCGAATATCCTCCAAAAAATTCGGCGCAATCACCCCTCGTTTCATCGCGTCCGTCCGCTTTAAATAAATCCGATACGCCGTCTTTAAAACCTCCGTCATCTTCCGATTTAACTTCGGCATCGGCACACTTTTCTCAATCATATTCTGGAGTTTCTGTCGCCGAATCTCTTTCGAGCGATAAAGAAGGTCAAACTCCTTCTCAGAAATCTCCTCTTTTAACTTATAGGAAAAATAATCTTCCGTCTCCTCGCCCCGCTCGAGATAGACGGAATTATCTAACTTTTCTTTATAAAACCCGAGATTTTTTAAGTTAATAACCCCTTCCTTAAACTTAATATCAAAATCCGTGTCGCGCTTCAACGCTACCCGGATTTTCAGTTCCGGCGCAATTTTATTAACTAGAACAATCGCCGAATGACCCCCAACAAGATAATAGCCTTTTGTTCCCCGAAGAAAAACGATTTTTCCATAGTTCGTTTTCTCAAACTCAAACAACTTCTTCTTCCGAAGAAGATACGCTTTCTTCTCCGCTCTGTCTTCTTGTGTCTCGGCTCTCTTTGGCATTTTCCCTTTCCTTGTTTATTTTTCTTTCCGTTCCGAACTCTTTTCTTTTTCCGGGAAATCACGAGAGGGCGGGGACGGAGCCGCCGCCCGAGAACCTAGCGGGCTACACAACGAACGGTAAACCCGTTCACCTTAACGTTGCCACCCTGGGGGTAGACGTACGTAGAATTGAAGTACAAGTAGCGCGCATTCGTAGTGCGGGACGGAGTAGAAGCCCAGTAGTAGCCGTAGCCCCCACGATAGACTGCCGTACCCTTAACCCAGTAATAGTAGCCGGAAAGAATAATAGACAGAGGAACTTCTTGCATTCTATTAGCTGGTTCAGTCG
>CAZMWH010000033.1:0-7269 GCA_964570115.1 uncultured Candidatus Saccharibacteria bacterium
CAGGACACGTAAAATCTATTTAGTATAAAAAATCTCCTCGGCGTCCCGAGGAGATTAAAAGCATCGGTGGTATTTTGGAAGTTTAGACCGATGTGGAAGATTTATTGCCTTAAGTTTAAACTAATCATTATGTCCTAAGAAAATAAGGTCAATTATTTAATAAAACAAAAGATGTCTAAACAGGACGACAAATCTTCTGTCGTTATTATAGCATACAAAATCCAAAGCAGCATATATAATATATATGTAAAAAAATTATTTCTAAATCTGTTCTTCCTTAAAATTAGCATAAAGACTATTGACTTTGAAAAATCATAAGCGTATAATCAGAAACACAAAGGTCAAATAATAACAACTAAAAAGGACACACAAAATCTATGTCTAAAAAAATTATTGCCGGGCTCGGCGTCGTCGCTGGACTTGCCGTTGCTCTAGCGCCAACAGCTACGTTTGCTACTAAGCTCAACCATACTGATACGCTTTCGCTTGAATTAGCGGCGACTTGTAATATTGCTACGACCGACGGCGTTACGCACACTCCTGGTACAGCCGGAAGTGCTACTACTTGGACTGGCGACACCCTTTCTGGTACTATTGCTAACGGTCAAGCTTATGCTGGTCTTGGCTCTACTACTTTTTCTATCATCTGTACTGGTGCTGAAGACTGGTCTATGCAAGCTACTCCGAATGCCTTGACAAGTAGCACTAATTCGATTCCGTTTGGTGCTTACACTGCCGGTACGACTTCTGGCTACAACTTTACGGCTTCGGATGAGGATGATGAAGTTACGGCTAACGGTTTAATTACTGCTCTTGATAGTGAACAAGCTTATGCGACTGTTGCAACTGGCGCTCACAGTTCTGCTGGCGCTAATACTGATACGTTTACCGTTACTTATGCCGCTGGCGTTTCCGATAGTCAACTTCCGGGTACCTATGAGGGTACTATCGTTTATGAATTAGTCCCGACCGCTCATATTTAGTCTCGGCTAGATATTTCCTCCCCCGAAACGGGGGAGGAAAGTCATATAAGTTTCTTCTTAGCGCTCCCGTTGGAAGCTCTAAGTAGAGATTTATAAAAAACAAAAAGGGTAGGGAGAAAAAGAGGAGGTTTTTTGGAAGAAAAACTATATTTTAAGCCGGAAGGATATAATAAAGGTAAGAAAACGGAAAAGAAGTCGAAGAAGCTTCACGGGTTTTTGAAGTTGGTTGCAATTTTGGCGGTATTGGGGTTGGTCGTTGCTATTATCCTTTGGCTTTTGAGAGGAAAAACCACTGTTACCGTTCCAAACGTAAGATCGAATAAAAATGATTTTTTGGTTTGCGAGAAGGATAATCCGGATTATGAAGTTATTTCTCTTTTGAATCCGATTTCGAGCAATGCGAAAATAACTTTTTCGATTAAGGATGGGAATGTGGTTAGTAGTGCATCGCTTACGTATACTTCGACCTATGAGGATAATACTGCCGCTAACGATTCCCGAAATGTTACGGTAGGAGCTTTTGACCATGCGCTGGCTGCGGCGGGGCTTCCGATTGGTTCGTTCTCGAACAAGTTTACGCTTTATGACGATAAATTGATTGTAACTTTGACCGCTTCTGGGGACGAGATGGTTGCTGGGGTGGCGAAGTTCTTTATGATGGAAGATGTAGAGAGTTTTGATTTTGGCAATTTTTCTGTATCTGATTATAAAAATATTTATGAACGCGAAGGTTTTATTTGTGAGACTTCGTTAGAAAAATAAGAAAGGATTTTATGAAACTAAAAACGATATTTGCTTCTATTTTCTCGGCTATTTTGGTCGCCGTTTCAATGACGACGGGAGCGTTTGCGAACGTAAACTTTTCCGTTTCGCCGCCGTATGAAAAAATTACGCTAATTCCGGGAGAAACGTATTATGGGTCGCTTAAGGTAATTAACCCAGCGACGAGCGACGCTGATTTTAACTATGAGTTGACAGTCGAACCGTTTTATGTTGACAAAGACAACAATACGGTTTTTGAATATAAAGAAGACCAAACGATGATGGCGAAATGGTTGACGCTTGACCATAATACGGGGACGCTTTCACCAAATTCAAGCGAAGATATTCTTTTTACGATTGAGGTGCCGGAGAATGCGCCGGCAGGCGGGCAATATGCGTCGATTAAAGTTGGCGCTAATACGGGAGAGGCGAGCGGGGGCGGAAATCTTAATATTACTGCGAGCTACAGAATGGCGCATTTAATTTATGCGGAGGTAGCGGGCGAGTCGACGAGGAAAGGGGCGGTTGAGAGCGTTAATGTACCGGGATTTTTGTTCTCTGGGAAGATTACGGGGACGGCAGTAATAGAAAATCAAGGAAACGTACATGGCGAAGCGACGCAGAAATTGCAAATTTTCCCGTTGTTTTCTGATGAAGAGGTTTATACGAACGAGGAAAAGCCAGAGACGAGCATGATTATGCCGGGTGTGAAACGTTCGACAAGCGTTGCTTGGGACGAAACGCCGTCGATTGGGATTTTCCATGCAGTTTATAACGTGGACTTTGAAGGGGCGACTTCGAGCGTGGACAAGATAGTGATTGTCTGTCCGCTTTGGCTCCTCTTTATTGTTGCCGTTATAATTTTCTTGATTATCTTTAAGATTTTGAGCGGGAAGAAGGAGAGGAAATAACTAAAGTCTTTTAATGGTTGGCAGATGTGTTTGCTACTGCTTTGGTTTTTGGTATAATAGTAGAGTAGATGGATAAGTACCCGATTAAGCTTGCAGGAATTGATTTCGACTTCGTGGTTGATGATTCGGAGACTAAGGGCTCGCGCGAGAAGAGGAAAGTTTTGATTAAGGCGAATAATGATGAAAAAGAGCGAGCTGTGTTTAAATATGAGCTTTATAATTGTACGGAATCTTGTTCGGAGAAGATTGCTTTTGAAATTGCTAAAGTTTTAGATTATTCCTGTGCTAGGATTGAACTAGCGAGAGATGAGAATGGAGTTGTTGGCGTTTTAAACTATGATTTTGTAGATAAAGGTTCCGGAAAGGAGCATACGGATTTTGGTAATTTTTTCAATATCGATTCATATAATCGCGAACGAGAATATACGCCACAGAGGATTAAGGAATTACTTGACGGACTTGATGTAAAGTTATATAATAAGTTTGTCCGAATAATGATTTTTGATGCGTTGATAGGAGAAAGCGATCGCCATGAAGAGAATTGGGGGATAATGCGTACGTATAATGAGAGCGGGATTTCTATAGATCTTTCTCCACTATACGATAATGGGTGTTCTTTGTTGAGGGAATTTAAGGATCGTAATTTTGCGGATAAGTATTATACTGGTATTAAAACATTGGAAAATTATATTAATCGTGGGAAAATGATTATTTATAATTCGGAGACCGGAAAACACTATAAGCATTTTGAACTAATGGAGTATTTAAAAAAGGAAAATGAAGATTTATTCCGAGAAGAGGTAGGAAAATTGGAGAGGTTGGACAATGATGTAATAGAAACAGTAGTGGAGCGTATTCCGGACGAGTTGATGATTAGAGAACATAAAAACGCTATAAAAGAATACTTAAAGTTAAGAAAGGAAAAATTATGCGAACTTTGTGGCTAATTTGGAAAAATCCAACTACTAGGCGAAGATTTCGCGTTGGGACTTTGTCTTTCGATGATGAAAAAAGGAAATATAGATTTGAATATACGAATCCGGAGTTGGATGATGCGAGGACGGGTGGTTTTGTTTCTTTCCCTGGTTTTAATGATTTAAAGAAGATTTATGAATCAGATAAATTGTTTGTTAATATTGTTTCGCGCTTCCCTAATCCTGAGCGACCGGATTATCTAGAAATTCTCAATAGCTATAATTTGAGTAGCGATTCCAAGGATATTGATATCTTGTATGCTACCAAAGGAAGATTGATGACGGATACTTTTGAATTCGTGCCAGAGTTTGATAAAAGGAAGATTGAATTTGATTTGGCTGGCATCCGTCATCTCGGAAATTTTGAAAAGATTAAAGATCGTATTCAAGAAAATGATAAAGTCGCGCTTAAAATTGATTCAGAAAATGAATTTGATAAATACGCTATTAAAGTATGTTATTTTATGGAAGATGGGGAGGAAATTGAGCTTGGATATGTACCTAGGTATTATTCTAGACAGCTGACTGATTTGATCCAGACGAAGAAATATTCTGCGATGGTGCAAAAAGTTAGATTTGACCGTAAAATTCTTGATGAATTTATTTCTGTGTCTGTTAAGTTGGTTTTTGAGTAATAAATTAGATGTTCATGCCGTCGTCGGTGGCTTGTTGGAGGAGGGCTGGGAAGTAACCGTCGGTAAATTCGACGTCGCCGTTAAAGTCGAGGAACTCGAACCAAGTGATGCCGAGGCGCTCTTCAAGGAGTTCCTCGGCGGCTTTTTTCTTGATGGCGGCGTCTTTAAAGTCGAATTTTTTCCATTGGAGGTTTTGGAGGTCGCGAACTGTCTCTTTTATTGCGTTGGCTTCGAGCGAGATAAAATCGCGGAGTTTTAGGAGTTGGACGGGAGAAAGCTCAAACTTTTCTGAATCATATTCGATATATGGGAGGGAGGGGCGCATTTCTTTCGCGAGCCTGACAAAGTTCTCGCCGAAACTTGACATATTTTCCGCTTCCCAATCGACGAGAATGTCGGCGAGGAGGGAGATGACGCTCTTTTTCTGTTCGGTTTCGTAATAGTCGATACGGCGGAGGTTTTCTTTCGAGAGGTTAAGGTCGCCGAGAGAACTTTTAGTCTTTTCCCAAGTTCCCCACCAGTTTTTATAGAGGGAAATTAGGGCTTCGAGAGCTTCGTCGCGTTGTTCCTCAATAAAAGACTTCTCAGAAACAAAGCCGGTTTCGAGCGGACTGATTTCTTTTGGTTTTTTGAAAAGTTTTTTAATAAAAAATTGGGCCATAAGCCCTCCGGAACCTATAGTAAGTTTAACTATATAATTATACTATAGAATAATAAAAAATGCAAGGGTTGAGCCGAACAATAGTCCGTTTTCGGGACCGGACGTCGCGCCCGCCCGCCGTTGCGGGGGTCGCGCGTCCTATGCTCTCGGCCGTAGCCTGCGAGAATTCCCTCTAACGAACTATTGTCCAGCTTCTGGCTTTTCTTCTGGTTTTTGACCATTATCAGCAGGAACATCAGCCGCAGAAACTTCTTCGGCGTTCTTTTCTTCCTCTTCTCTTTTCTCGGCTTCAACGGCGGGGTCAGAGAGGGAGGCGATGACCTGAGCTGGGTCGAGGTCTTTGTCTGCGAGTTCGACGCCGGTTGGGAGGATGAGATTTTCGAGAGTTAGTTTATCTTCGACAGAGGCGAGTCTAGAGGCGTCAACAACGAGTTCTTTCGGGAGGTCGGACGGTTTTGCCTTAACGTCGATTTCTTCCATGACCTGGAGAAGGGCGAGATGCGCCTTCGAGGCGTCGGAAGCTTCGAAATTCTCGATTTTAATCGGGGTGGTTGCTTCGACGAGGGCGTTTTTCTTAATCTCGTTAAACTCGATGTTAATAATTTTTCTCGAGACGGGGTCGAGCGCGACGGTTTTAACAATTCCGAGAATGGTCTTCTTATCAATCTCTAGGTCGATTGGGGAATGATAGCCGGCGGCGCGGAGAACTTTTTCGGTTTCGTTATAATCGGAAGCGGTTAAGAGGGGAGTTTTACCGCCGTAAACAACAGAGGGGATTTTACCGCTGTCGCGGATAAGTTTTGCTTTCTTTCCGGATTCGTCGCGAGCGCTGAGAGTTAGTTTATAGTCAGACATTTTTACCTCCTTAAATAATAACCTTATTTTATAGCATAAGATAAGATAGCGCAAGGGGTTTAAAGAGGGATTTTAGGGTTTAGAGATACTTTTTTAGATATTCGCCGGTCGGGGTATTGGCGGATTTCGCGAGGTCTTCGGGAGTCCCTTCGGCGACGATTCGTCCGCCGTTTTGACCGCCCTCGGGTCCCATATCAATAATCCAGTCGGCGGATTTGATGACGTGGAGGTTGTGTTCGATAATAATCATCGAGTTCCCGCCGTCAACGAGCTTGTTTAAGATAGAGAGAAGACGTTTAACGTCGTCGGTATGGAGACCGGTTGTTGGTTCATCGAGGATATAGAGAGTTTTTCCGGTCGAACGTCTGGCGAGTTCGGTCGCGAGCTTAATACGCTGGGCTTCGCCGCCGGAGAAAGTTGTTGCGGGTTGACCGAGGCGGATATAACCGAGCCCGACTTCCTGGAGGGTTTTTAGTTTATTTTTAATTGCGGGAATGTTTTTGAAAAATTCGAGCGCTTCGTCGATTGTCATATTTAAGACATCAGAAATATCTTTGCCTTTATATTTAATCTCGAGGGCTTCATGGTTATAGCGCTTGCCATGACAGGCAGGGCAGGTTACGTAAACGTCGGGGAGGAAGTGCATCTCGATTTTGTTGACGCCGTCGCCCTGACAGGTTTCGCAACGACCGCCCTTAACGTTGAAAGAGAAGCGACCGGATTTATAGCCGCGAACTTCGGCTTCAGGTTGGGCGGCGAAGAGTTCGCGAATCGCGGTAAAGACGCCAGTATAGGTCGCGGGGTTACTGCGCGGAGTTCTGCCGATGGGGGATTGGTCAACGATGACGACTTTGTCGAGATATTCGATGCCTTCGATACGGTCGTGGAGACCGGCGACGGTTTGGGCGTGATTGAGACGAGATTGGAGTTCTTTCGCGAGGATTTCGTTGACTAAGGTTGATTTCCCGGAGCCGGAAACGCCGGAGACGACGGTCATAACCCCTAAAGGAAACTTTACGGTTAGGTTTTTTAAGTTGTTTTCGCGAGCGCCGACGATAGTGAGAAACTTATCCTTTTTCCCTTTTCGGCGTTTTTTCGGAGTCTCGATTTTTAGCTCGCCTTTTAGGTATTTTCCGGTGATTGAGGCGGGGTTTTTTGCGACTTCTTCGGGAGTTCCGGCGGCGACGAGACGTCCGCCGTCGATGCCGGCGCGGGGTCCGATGTCGATTAAATAGTCGGCGGCGCGCATGGTGTCTTCGTCGTGTTCGACGACGAGGACGGTGTTCTTTAGGTCGCGGAGGTGTTTTAGGGTTTTGATTAGTTTATCGTTGTCGCATTGGTGAAGACCAATCGAAGGTTCATCGAGGACGTAAAGGACGCCTTGGAGACCGGAGCCGATTTGGGTCGCGAGGCGGATGCGCTGGGCTTCGCCGCCGGAGAGGGTGTTGGCGGCGCGGCCGAGTTCGAGATAGCCGAGCCCGACGTCTT
>CAZMWH010000034.1:0-7171 GCA_964570115.1 uncultured Candidatus Saccharibacteria bacterium
CGCCGTCGCCTCTTTTTTCTCAACAACGTTTTTTACCGCCTCAACCGTATTTTTTTCGTACGCCTCTAAAACTCGCCTCCGCGCAATTTCCGCGGCGGTTTTTCTCTGACGCTCTGAAGAAGATAGCCCACCATTTTCTGAATTCATATACTCTCTATTATAACATAAAAAATCCGCTAAGAAAGCCTTAGCGGAAAAATCGTTTCGGTTAGCTAAAAGCCTCGAGGCTTAAGAACGCCCCGTTCAACCCGTTGAGGTGCCGCCCGTCATCGTCGATCGGTCCCCGCCGGAAAGAATGGAACAGCTCCTCGTCTTCGTAAGTACAGAACCCTCGCGTCGCGTAGATATTCTCCCCGGAAACTCCGCTCCGCTTCAAAAGTTCTTCGTTAATCGAGTAAAAGTCCAGCCGCGGCTTCCTGTTCGGAGTTCTTACAATCATCTCCCCCATCTCAAACATCTCAAACCGCTCCGCGACTTCCTCGCCGACTTCGAAATGCTCCGACCCCAAACAGGGGGAAACAATCGCGATCAGGTCTTTCGGGCTCGTCCCATAGTTCTTCGCCATCGCGTCAATCGCGTTCTCAACTACCCCCTTGAGCGCCGTCCGCCACGAAGAGTGGACTAACCCAATCGCCCGCTTTTTCGGGTCAGCGAGATAGATAATTGCGCAATCCGCCGCGTAAAGAAACAACACCACTCTCGGATTATCCGTAATAATCGCGTCCGCGTGCGGCGCGGTCGCCTCGTTAAACAGCATTACCTCCCCCGTCCGCTCGACCTTCCGAACTTCGTTCGTCGAATAAATCAAGCGCGTCGTCGCGATGTTGTTGGAGTTCAGCCCGAACCTCTTGCTATAGAGCTGGAAACTTTCGCGCCCCTGCTCCAGACCATATTTCTTATACAGGTTCAAGTTGATTTCGACCGGCTTCTTCCGAGAAATCTTCCCAACTTTCGTCGAAAAAATCCCCGTTGCAACGCCAGCGTTCTCTAGCGGCCAAAAGTCGAGATAGTCAAAGTTCTTCCCCCGCCGAAGATACCAACCGTCCGGCGAACTGTCCAAAATCCTATCCCTGAAAACGTCCAAAGAAATCCCTCCCTATTCTTTAATAGACTTTAGCTAACTAATTCCTAAAGAACAAAAATTACCACCCCCTTTCTTTAATTATATCACAGATTACGGGAAAAGTCAATCTTCCTAAACCTTTCCCCCTCATATATAATAGAAAAAAGGAGATTTTATGTTTGATACTGATAAATATAAAAAACTAATGGACGAAGCTCTCGCTAGATTCAGAGAAGAACTAAAAAAGGTTCGTACCGGCCGCGCCCACCCCGATATGCTCGCTGGCGTTAAGGTCGAGGCTTACGGTCAGTGGATGCCGCTTAATCAAGTCGCGAACGTTACTGTCTCCGGCGCGACCATGCTTCTCGTTACCCCTTATGACCCCTCGACTATCCCTAATATCGCCAACGCTATCCGCTCCGACTCGACCCTCGGACTTAACCCTTCCGACGACGGTCGCGTTGTCCGCGTCCCAATTCCTCCGCTAACCGAGGAGAGGAGAAAAGAAATCGTTAAAACCGCCTCGAAGTTCATCGAAGAGTCAAAAGTTAAGATTAGAAACGTCCGCGAAGACGCTAGGAAAGATTTAAAATCCGCCGAACTTCCTGAAGACGCGAAAAAACGCGCCGAAAAAGCGATTGACGATTTAACCAAAGATTTTAACGAAAAAATCGACGCCGAGTTCAAAACAAAAGAAACCGAAATTATGCAAATTTAGTCCAAGCGTGTTAAAATAAAGTTTATGGATATTATTTTAGGCATTATTATTGGTCTTCTGGTTTTGATGATTCTGATCGTCGGTCACGAATTTGGTCATTTTCTCCTCGCGAGAAAAAATGGTGTCCGCGTTAAAGAATTTGGGATTGGCTTCCCGCCTCGCGCCGTCGCTTGGCGCCGGATTAACGGAAAATGGATAAAATACCCGAAGTCAGAATGGAAAAACGGAAACGAAGTCTTAAAAGCCGTCGGAAACGACAAGTCCGAAAAAAAATCCGAAACTACCGAACCTTTAATCTTGAGCCTTAACTGGCTTCCGATTGGTGGCTTCTGCCAGATGGACGGCGAGTCTGACGCTGATACTAAAAAGGGGACTTTTGGCGCCGCTTCCTACTGGTCGAAGACTAAAATCCTCTTCGGTGGCGTTGCGATGAACTGGTTAATGGCGTTTTTGATTTTAACCGTCCTCGCCTGGACTGGGATGCCGCTTTTCTTAGAAAACCAATTCACTATCACCTCCGATGAACATATCGAACGCTTAAGCTACGTCGAAGTCGTCGCCGTCGCCGAGGGCAGTCCCGCCGAAGCCGCCGGGTTTAAAGTTGGCGATAAAGTCCTCTCCGAAAACGGCGAAGATATTTATTCCGCCTATTCCGTCGCTAGCCGCAAAAAGTTCCAAGGCGGCGAAACCGTCGAATATAAAATCGAACGCGAAGACAACAAAGAAACCCTTACCGCCACGCTTAACTCCGCCGACGCGGACTATCTTCTCGGCGTTACCATGCAGGGCGGCGGCTCCGTCAATAAATATACTTGGTCAGCTCCCCTAGTCGCCCTCGGGACAACCGCCCAACTCACCGGCGAAACCTTTAAAGGCTTAGGGAAAATGCTTATAAACCTTATTACCGGCGCTGCCCGCCAAGTCTCCCTCGACGCCTCAACTCGCGAACAGGGAAGAGAGCAAATCGGCGAAGCGACTTCCGGCGTTACCGGTATCGTCGGGATACTTGGCAGTATTTTCCCCGCCTTCGTCGGCTCCGCCTCTGACATTGCCTTCCTCGCCGCCCTCATTTCCGTCTCTCTCGCTTGTATGAACATTCTCCCAATCCCTGCGCTCGACGGCGGTCGCTGGCTCTTAATCACCATCTATAAACTCAGAAAGAAAAAGCTCACCAAAGAAAAAGAGGAAAAAATCGTCACTAAAGCTTTCCTCGCCCTCCTCGGCTTAATGGTCGTCATCACAATTTTAGATATAATCAGGTTATTTTAAATGAACAAAAAACCCGCCAAAAAATCTCTAAAACCCGTTCTCCTTATCGTCGCCTTTCTCCTCTGGACAGCCGCCGCAATCCTCACTTCCCAGCTCGCCGTCGTCTTTCTTCTTTATCTTCTCCTCGGGAGAGAAACTTTCTCAACCCCCGTCTGGACGACCGTCGCGAACTTCCTCGTTTATGCGCTCGCCCTGTTTCTAATTATCTTCGTTCCGCCTCGCCTCTTTAAAAAACCTAAATCCCCCCTTAATAAAACTTGGGCTACTTCCCGCGAAGAACTCGGTCTAAAGAACCTCCCAACCTGGGTCGATCTTGGTCTCGCTCCGCTCGGACTTTTCCTCTCTCTAATCGTCGCCAGCGTCGTCCTGTCCGCCCTCTCTAAACTTTTCCCCGGGCTGAACCTAACCGAGGCCCAAGACGTCGGCTATAAGTTCCTCGCCTCCGGTCTCGACCGTACCGTCGCCTTCTTCGCGCTTTGCGTTCTCGCTCCAATCGCCGAAGAGCTAATCTTTCGCGGCTTTCTCTACGGCAAACTCCGCGCGAAAATCTCCGGAAAATACTCGCTTCCGCTCTCAATTTTTCTCGTTTCGCTTCTCTTCGCCCTTCTCCACGCCCAACTTAACGTCGGCATTACCGTCTTTATCATGTCTCTCGTCCTCTGCGGTCTCCGCGAAATCACCGGAACGATTTATTCCGGCATCCTCCTCCATATCCTTAAAAACACCATCGCCTTCATTCTTATTTATATCCTCGGAACCAGTTTTTAGCTTTATTTTTTCCTAGAAACCGCTTAACTTTGACTTTTTAACTTTTCTCTTTTAAACTAGAGAAATCCTAACTAGCGTACCTTAGGAAATTCTCACGAGGGGAGGGAATTATGAGTGATTTACATTACTTCAAACGGCGTTACTCTCTGGTCAACAACCGACACATCTATCAACGGGTACCGCCAAGCCAAAGCGATGTTCGAACAGCTTTCGCGTACCCATCCGAACGTCCAGTGTAACAAAGACCTCTCTTGGGTCAACTGACCCCCGCCCCGCTTAAGCGGGGCTTTTTAAAAAGAAGTACTAAATGTTGCGTTTTAATGCTTTACAGTTTGCGACTAACCTTTCCCTAAACGCCTCCCTCGCTTCCGGAAAGTTCTTATTCTCTCCCTTCCACGCCTCTAGTGCCGGCGCTTGCAAAGCTCGCGCAAACGAGAACGTAACCGGGAACGGAAACGGACCGTTGTTCGTTACTGCCTGGAGATTTTCCGTCGCCTGCTCGACTCCCTGTCCGCCCGACAAGAACACCACCCCCGCAATCTCTTTCGGAACGTGCGTCTTTAGAATTCGCGCCGTCGCTTCGCCAACTTCCTCCGCCGTTGACGGCGTCGCAAACTTTTTCCCAGCAAGAATCATGTTCACCTTTAAAATCGTCGCCGAAAGACGCACCTTCTTTCGTTTCAGCTCAGAAAACAACTCGTCTAAAATCTCGCCTGTTACCTTCGCGCATTTTTCAATCGAATAATCCCCGTCATAAACCACTTCCGGCTCGACAATCGGAACAATCTTCGCCTTCTGGCAAAACAGCGCATAATCCGCCAAAATCTCCGCGTTTTTCTTTATCGCTAGTTTCGTCGGCGTCGAGGGCGTAATCTCAAACGCCGCCCGCCACTTCGCAAACCTCAGCCCCATCTCATAATATTCCGCCAGCCTCTCAGAAAGCCCCTTCAGTCCAATCGTAAACTTTTCGCTCGACCCCGGAAAATTAACTAAACCTTGGTCAACTTTAATCCCCGGAATAATCCCCTTAGAAATCAGAAAGTCAACAAAGTTTCGCCCGTCGTCCGCCAACTGTCTCGCCGTCTCGTCAAACAAAATCACCCCGTTGACATATTTCTCCAAATCTTCTGTCGTAAAGAAAATGTTGCGATAATTTCGGCGATGTTCATAATCGTCCGGAATCCCCGCCTCCTCAAACTTCTTGTGAATTGACCCGCCCGACTCGTCCGCCGCTAAAATCCCCTTTCCTTTCGCGACCAAACTCGCCGCAATCAACCGAATATTTGCCCCCTCGGTTTTTTCTTCCTCAACCCGCTCCGTCAAGACCTCAAACGGCAAGGTCTCGTCAAGCTTCGAATTTTCGACATTTTCTTTTGCGTATAGTAGCGCGTCCTCGACCGTCTTCCCTTTAAGTGAAGCTCCGAGAAACGACGCCGCCGCGATTGAATAAACGGAAAGATGGGTTAATAAATCTTTTTTCGGAACCGTCCAGCTCACTTCCGCCCCATCGAGTTTCGCCCCCGTTTCCGAGAAGAAACAAACCTTCCCCCGCGGAAGCGTCCACTTTAAATCTCCGTCCGAGAACACAAAATCCGCTAATAAAACCAGCTCCTCCGCCGTCTTCGTCATCTTCTTCGGCGCATAAACTGCCAACCGAACGCCTCTATTTTCTTTCAAAAAATCTTTAATTTTCTCTGTCAACTCTCGAGAAATGTTCGCTGACCGATCAACAAACACCCATTTTACCCCCTTCTCCGGCGTAAACTCCGTTCGCTTTCGCTCGCTCGGGACAAAATAGCTAATCTCCTCTCCCTTACACAAGACATAACGATAGTTCGCCGTCTCAACCCCATTTTTTAGTTCGCCGTCTTCCGAGAACTCCGCCTTTGAGCCAGAAATCTTCGCATCAATCCCAAACTTCTCTAAAACCTCCAGGCTTACCACCGCCCCAGAAAACACCGGCACTCTAGAAAAGAAATTATGTCCCTCCCCGTTAAACCCAAGGTTCATCCAAAAAATCCCGTCCTCGTCTTCCTCGAAACTATCTCTCCGCTCGTCAAGCCTTAAATAAACGTCTTTTAATACATTACCAACAATCAAAATTTCGCTCATGGTTTTATTATAGCATAAAAAATGTTATGATTAACCCTAATCTGCTTAAAGATTGAACCTTAATTTTTAGAAAGGAAGTGTTAAAAATGACGTCTGCTTCTCCCGTCTCAATCCGTCGGAAGTTTTTCTCGCTTTCCGACTTTCCTGCCGTCCCGTCCTTTTCCAATCGCTTCTCCGAAAGCAACTCGTTTATCAACGTCGCCCTCGAAGTTGCCGCTTTCTGCAACTACCCGATTTTTCTCCAAATTCCTCGCCTCCTCCCGCTCGACTTTAAAGACCGCCCGCTTCTCCCGTTCTCTTTCCTTGAGCACGCCGAAAACCTCCCTGTTCCCGGACGGTGCTGGAACAACCCATACGACCGCGCCGCGACTCGTTTCCTTTATTCTACACTCTCTCACTGTTTCGAGCCCCCTTTTTCCGAGAAAGTTTATATCTTTCTGACCGGAAAATTAAAGTCCTCGCTAGGCGAGAAGCTGATTTTCGAGGTTACCGAACCGAAAGACGCGACCCACTTTTTCTACATTTTCGAAGAAAACCCGAACAAGCAACCCGTCGTCAGAGGCGAAGAGCCCCTCATTCTCCTACCCATGAAAGATCCTTTCTCTATCAACCAGGGAAAGCTTCGCTACTACTGTCTCGTGACCGACTCTAGCCACGCGCTCGTTGCTGAACCCTCTTTCCGCGAAGACGACCTTCCCGAAATCGGATTTTTCCTCGCTGAAAATCGTTTCGACTTCCAGGCTATCTACGAACATGAGCTCATTCGCGATACTAAAGCCTATTTCGAGCTCAAGGAGGACGAAGAAAGGCGCCAAAAAGCCCGCGCCGAATCCGATCAAATCAAAAGCAAGCTGATCAAAGAACGCCACGAACACAACCAGAAGATTTTCGACGCCGCCCTAGCGACTTTCCCGGCCATCCTCAATACTATTATTGAGGAGAACAGCGACGTTATCTCCGAGCTTAAGCGTGATTTTGGACTCGACTATCTCGAACTCTTTCCAAAAGACGATATCTACGAGGTAAATGCCTACCTCTTCTTCACCGGAGAAGCTCCCAACTATAAACAGCTCGGCTCAGCCGACCTCCCGCCCGAAGAAATCATCGCTCAAGCTAAAGAGACTATTTCCGACTATCTTAAAACCCTCCGCCACGAAAAAATGATAGAAGAAACCCTCGCTCTCCTTTCTAACCCCTCTAGCCCCGCTTCTTAGCGGGGATTTTTTAAACCAATAAAATAC
>CAZMWH010000035.1:0-7043 GCA_964570115.1 uncultured Candidatus Saccharibacteria bacterium
AGCGGAGCGAGAGCTTTTGACCCGTATAATCGTCGATTGGGTTTAGCTCGTTAAAAACTTCGCGGAGCCCGGATTTTACGAAGTCTTCCCAGGAATCCTTTTGATGGGCGATCAAATCGGGGATTGGAAGAGCTTGGTCGCCTTCAGTGAAGAACTTACGACCACTGGTTTTTTCTGATACTTTCACAGAAATTTTATCCTTGTTAGTTAGAGTTTGATAATCTTTAGCGCCGAAGATTACTGCTGATTTTTAGCACTTTCGGCTCGCCAAGCCTACTGATGCTTCAAAAAAATCGGCATACTGCTTCTTAATAGAAGATTTTACTAAATTTTTCTATTTTTTACAAGGGGGATTTTTAGGGATTTAAGTTGATTTTTAAGGAGATTTGTGATATAATTAGAGGATAGACTAGCTTTGGCAGAGAGGAGGGGTAAAATGTCAAGAGTCCATGAGGAACTGAGTCCTAGTACATATGACAATCCGATTTTTAACCAGGTTGACAGTCAAGAAACACTGCATCAGGTTTTACTCGAAGAATCTTACCGAGAGAACGCGCAAAAAGAACTGGAACTAGAGAAAGACCGACGATTGTATTGGGCGATGTGTGAGGTATTAGCGGACAGGTTTGGCGAATATTTCTGGGCAGCGAAGCTAAGGAATGGAATTGAGGGGGCGTGTCCGTCGCCGCAACAGTATAAAGTCTTCTATGATAGCTTCGGCGGAGATATGAGGAAGTTAAACCGAACGGTTAGCGTTCGCGAGAGCCAGATGTTGGTTGCCTTTAAGAATCATCAAGCACAGGCGACTAGACTCGGACTCGGAGGAGAAAACTATTGCGTCGTTAGCGACCTCTTTAGCTCTGAGATGAAGCGAATGAGATATCATATCAAGAAGCACAAGGAGCATGAAGACGAGCCGTTTCTACTCAGTCAGATACCTGGACGAGATTTTCGGGAATAAGTTTTGCCCTCGCACGCGAGGGCTTTTTAAATTAAGGGGGATTTTTAGAACCAAAAAACCGCCTCTAGCCAAACAGGGCGGATTTTTGAACATATAAGCTCTCAACTTTTTATGTGTAAAGCTGACTCGCAGTTAGCCTTGTTCAAAACGAACTATAACTAGTTTATATTAGCATAGACGTTTTGTCAAGAGGGATTTTCTCCCGCTTACTAAATATCTAAATCGTCGAGCTCTTCCATCTCGGCGCGGGTTTTTTCGGCGACGTCGGAGTTCTCTTCGGCGAGTTCGGATTCGTCGGAAGGCTCGGAAGCTTCGAGGTTTTCGGAGGTCGGCTCCGCGCTTTGCGTTTCGTCTGACCCCTTAGAATCGCCGTCGGTGTTGACGATTTTGAGGTTATAGCGGGCGTCATTTTTTGTTCCGAGGGCGCGAAGAAGAGTACGGATACTTTGGGCGGTTGCGCCGCGCTTTCCGATTACGCGACCGACGTCTTCCGGGTCAACAGAAAGGCTTAAAAGAACGCCTTTTTCGTCAATTTTACGGTCAACAGAAACCTTATCGGGATTATTAACTAGGGTTTTCACGATATATTCGACAAATTGCTGGTCAATAGTAGCCATTTTATTCTCCGTATTAAGTTTATAGGATTATTATAGCACGTAATGGAATAGAAATAAAACTAAAACAAAAAAGACCGCCAACTTGCGGTCTGTTTTAGTTTTAGGCTTCAGCCGGGGTTTCTTCCGCGGGGGCTTCCTTTGGTTGGTTTTTGCGGAGTTTGTCGGCGTGTTTTGCCTTTGAAGATTTTTTCGGGGCGTCTTTATACCAAGACGGGAGTTTTATTCCTTCCTTTTTTAAGACAAAGGCGACACGAGAAGACGGTTTTGCACCGTTTTTAAGATAAAACTCGATTTTTTCTTTGTCGAGGACGGTTTTTTTGGTTTCTGGGTTATAAGAGCCGACTTCAGAAACAACGCGTCCAGAGAGAGGATGGCGCTGGGATTCTTGGACGACTATTCGATACACGGGTAAATGTGATCGACCATTACGCTGCATACGAATCGCGAGCATAAAATTCTCCTTAATTAAAATTAGTTTCTTTATTTTAATCTATTTTTTATGTTTTGTAAAGGGAGTATATTTATAAGTTGATTTATAAAGTCTAATTCCCTCTCTGGCGGCGATGGTTTGGGCTTCTTGTTTGGAATGGCCAATACCAATTCCCTTCGCTTCGTCGCCGACGTAAGCGCCGACGGTAAAGAGTTTGTCGTGGTCGGGACCTTCCTCTTTAATGGTGCGATAAGACGGAGTTGCGCCGTCAAAACGCTGGGCGAGCTCTTGGAAATAGCTCTTTGGGTCGCGCCAGGAACCTTCTTCGAGGATTTCGTCGATTTTACAGAGGATATGTTTTTCGATAAACTTTTTAGCCTCTTCGTAACCCTTGTCGAGGTAAATTGCGCCGATAACTGCTTCGAAGCAGTCGGCGAGAATGACGTCGTGGGCGCGGGAGGAACCGTTTTGTTCGCCTTTCGAGAGGCGGACGAGAGGTTCGTAGCCGAGTTCTTTACCGGCGTCGCCGATTGACTCGGTTCTAACGAGAGCGGCGCGCCAAGAGGTCATAATCCCCTCGGGTTCGGCGTAGTTTCGGTAAAGAAAATCGGAGGTAACCAGCTCGAGGACGGCGTCGCCTAGAAATTCGAGGCGTTCGTTGTGGTCGCGGACGCTTTTTTTGTGTTCGTTGACATAGCTACGGTGGGTAAGGGCGGTAATAAGGAGGTTAATATCGCCGAAACGGAAGCCGAGCTTTTCTTCGGCGAAAGTTTGGTATTTTTCGATTGTATGTTTATCCATTTTTCTTTAAAACTCTCCACTACGGATTTTTTTCTTAGCAATTAACATTAGTTTTTCAATATCTTCGTATTCGATTTTATCGAGGGCGTCGGAAAACTTAAACCATTTTATCCCGTTCATCCATTTTTCCTTTTGGGGGGTTTCGTGAGAATCAAGGGAATGGACGAGGTAGATTTGGGTTGTCATCAAGACGAGTTTGTCGAGGCGGCGATATTTGAAATGGATTTTTCCGAGCCAACAGAGGACGGAGATATGATAGAGACCGGCTTCTTCGCCGATTTCGCGAATTGCGGTTTGTTTGGCGTTTTCGCCGGGTTCGATGTGACCCTTGGGGATAGTCCAGCGGTTTTTCGAATCTTGAATGAGAAGGATTTCGATATCCTTCTTATCTTTCGAGAGGCGAAAAACAATTCCGCCAGAAGTCGGCTCACGCACGATTTCTTGGATAACCGGTTTTTTCTTAAAGACGGTTTCTCTTAATTTGTTAAACGGGGAAGGTTTATATTGTTTTGGAAGGGCTTCCGGAACTTTACGCGTCGGTCTCCTTCTTAGAGTCGGCTCCTTCTCCGGAGTTTTCTTTCGTTCTTTCATTTTTTTCTTCCGAGGATTCGCCTAAGCCTAGTTTCTTAAAGGCGGTTCCAAGAACGCCGTTAATAAACTTAGACGAGTTTTCTGAGCCAAAGGCTTTTGCAAGCTCAACGGCTTCGTTAATAGCAACTTTTGGGGGGACTTTATCGTGGCAAAATTCGAGCTCATAAAGCCCCATGCGTAGGATATTACGGTCGATCGCCGCGATTGAGTCGATTGGCCATTCGGGGGCGAGAGGAGAAAGCTCCTCGTCGAGATAGGCGAGTTTTTCTGCGACGCCTTTAGAAAGGTTATAGACGAACTCAGTATCGCCCAGGGCTTTTTCGTAGGGAACGATATTTTTGGCGACGATAAGGTCGATTTCGGCACTGGCATCGCCCGCCTTACTTCGGAACTCGTATTCGTATAAGCTCTGAAGTGATATGATTCTGCCTAAATGTCGATTTGAAGCCACCGTTATTAGTCCTGTTTAGTTTTAGCCGGTCGAGCGGTTTTTACTTTTACGTTAGGGGTCTTTTTCTTGGTTTCGAAGGCCTTAACGGGGGAATATTTATTGACGGCACGCGCGAGCGTTAAGCGGATATGGCTCCTGCGGAGACCAGTCTTGCGCGCGCTGCTCTGTTTTTTAGGTTCAGGCATTAAATGCTCCTTTTTATAATAGAATTTATTTTATTTTAGCACTTAATTTTAGCTTTTGCAAGAGGAATGAGTTGGAAAAAAGACCGGAGAAGTCCGGTCTTTTAGGGAGGAGGGTTAGTAGATGACGAGTTTGTCTTGGGGGATGGTGAGGTAGAAGCGGATGACGCCGGTTTTGACGGTCGAGTCGGGCGCCTTGACACTCCAGATGAAGAAAGGATAGATTTTCCTATCGGTTTCCTGCATCACGCGGACGGTCGGGGCGTAGCCGGCGGCGATTTCGCTGGTGGTCATGAACTCTAGTTCGACATATTCGCCCTTAACGGTGCGATAGCGGACGGGGGTCTTTTCGTCTTGGTAGAAGCGGAATTCAGTCGCGTCGTGGTATTGAATGACATAGGGGTTAAAGTTGAGGCTGGTTGCTTCGAGCTCGGCAAGGGTAAAGTAGCCACGTTCGATGCGGTCGGTTGCTTCGACGCGCGGGTTAATAATTCCGGCGAGACCGACGGTAAGGACGACAAGTCCAAGGACGGTCAGAAGTAGCCACCAACGACGGAGGTTACGGCGACGAGCGCGAATCATGCCAATAAATCCGGCGAGAGCTGCTAGTCCGAAGATAACGAGGATAACGACGAAAAGCCAGAAGTCCATTCAGTTCCCTCCTTTTAGAGTAGTAAAGGACAGAGTCGAAAGATAGACTCTATTCCTTTATTATATCACGGACGGGGAGAAAAGTCAAGATAATAAGGGGTTAAGCGACGATATTTAATAACTTAGCTTTTTTAACAAAAATTGTTTTCTTTGGTTCGGTGGGGACGAATTTTTTGACGTTTTCCTCGGCGAGGGCGATTTTGATGAGTTCTTTTTCGTTGTCGAGGAGTTCGGCGCCGACGTTTAGGCGGGCGCGAAGTTTGCCGTTGACTTGGACGATGATTTGGACGGTTTCCTCCTCGAGGAGAGCTTCGTCGAACGTTGGCCAGGAATCGTCGGAGCTAAATCGTTCGAGGATTTCTGAGGAAAGGTGGGGGGCGAAGGGCTTTAGGAGTTTTGCGAGGGTAATAATGTCTTCTTTTGAGCTACCGGTTTTATAGAGCTCGTTGACATATTCCATCAGAGCGGAGACGGCGGTGTTGAAGGAGGCGCGGGAGAGGTCGTCCGTGACTTTCTTAATCGTTTTATTTCGGAGTATGCTCGCTTGCGGTCGAAAGTCCGTTTTCGAGGCGCGTCCCTCGCTCCCGTCGTTACGGGGCTCGGGCGCTAATCCTCGTCGTAACTCCGGATCCTCTTCAAACGGAGCTTTCTCCCCGCTCGCTAAGCCAAACGCTAAGCTATAGACGCGGTTTAGGAAGCGATAAACGCCGCCGACGGAGCGGGGGTTCCAGGCAGCGTCGAGGTCGTAGGGGCCGATAAACATTTCGTAGGTTCGGAGGGTGTCGGCGCCATAGCCTTGGTCGATAACGTCGAGCGGGTCGATAACGTTGCCTTTTGATTTTGACATTTTCTTTCCGTCGGGAGCGTTGATATAGCCATTATAGAGGAGTTTTTTAACTGGCTCTCTAAAGGGGAGTTTTTTCTCGTCGGCGAAGAACTTTGCCCAGAAGCGGATATAGAGGAGATGAGCGACGGCATGGTCGGCGCCGACATAAACGTCGAGCGGTTCCCAATATTTAACTTTTTCCGCGTCCCAAGCGGCGGATTTATTGCTCGGCGAAGCGTAGCGCCAGAGGTACCAACTTGAGCAGGCATAGCCGTCGAGAGTATCGGTTTCGCGGGTCATTTTTTCAACTTTTCCGGTTTTTTCGTTAAAGACTTCGACGGTTAGCCAGTCGGTCGCCTTCGCGAGGGCGGAACGGCCGGAATCGTCGGGTTTGAAATCTTTGACTTCAGGGATAATGACGGGGAGGTCGTCTTCGGGGATTGGGTGGGGGTCGCCGTCTTTATCATAGGCGATAGGAATGGGGCAGCCCCAATAGCGTTGGCGGGAAATCAGCCAGTCGCGCATACGATAAGTCGTTTTCGGGGTTCCGAGAGGTTTTTTAGGGACGTCTTTTTCCCAGTCGATAACTGGGAGACCAAATTTTTCGGCGAACTCGCGGTCGCGGTCGTCGCCAGCGGGAACCGCCATAATTGCGCCGGTACCATAGCCCATCAAAACATAATCGGCGACCCAAATCGGGATTTTTTCCTTTGTATAGGGGTTAATTGCATAGGAGCCGGTAAAGACGCCGGTTTTTTCTTTGTTTTCTTGGCGTTCGATTTCGGACTTTTTTAGGGCGGAGGCGCAATATTTTTCGACAGCTTCTTTAGTGTTTTCGGTGACGAGGGAGTTGATTAAGGGGTGTTCAGGGGCGAGGACGAGGAAGGTGGCGCCGGAGATGGTGTCGGGGCGGGTCGTAAAGACGCGGATAATGGGATTTTCAAAAGATTCATTCTCGGGTCGGTGTCCCGCCAGCCCGCCGTCGCGGGTGTCGGGCACCTCATCCTCGGTCGTAACCTGCGGGAGTCCCTCGCAATGAACTTTTGCAAAATCCCTAACTACTTCAAAGTCGATTTCTGCGCCTTCGGAACGGCCGATCCAGTTTCGCTGCATCGTTTTAATCTTTTCGGGCCAATCGAGGGAGTCGATTTCTTCGAGAAGTTCGTCGGCGTAGGCGGTAATCTTAAAGAACCATTGTTTCATCTTCTTCTTTTCGACCTCAGCGCCGCAACGCCAGCAATGACCGTTTTCGACTTGTTCGTTGGCGAGGACGGTTTTATCTTCGGGACACCACCACTGATAGGACTCCTTTTGGTAAGCGAGACCTTTTTTAAAAAGCTCAAGGAAGCACCACTGGGTCCAGCGGTAATAATCGGGGTCGGAGGTGTTGATTTCTCTGTCCCAGTCGATATAAAAACCGAGGCGTTTCATTTGGGTGCGGAAGTTTTTGATGTTGGTTTCGGTTGCGAGTTTTGGGGAAGTTCCGGTTTTTATTGCGTAGTTTTCGGCGGGGAGACCGAAGGTATCATAGCC
>CAZMWH010000036.1:0-6532 GCA_964570115.1 uncultured Candidatus Saccharibacteria bacterium
GGCGGGGATTTATGGGGCGAGGGCGGGGAAGGCGGATGGGGGCGATTGAGTTTTTAAATAAATAAAGGAGGAATTATGTTTAATTTAAAGGGAAAAGTAGCGGTCGTTACGGGGGCGTCGAGCGGACTGGGAAGGCAACTCGCTGAGGCGTTCGCGAGACAAGGGGCGGATTTAGCAATTCTCGCGAGAAGAGTCGAACGGCTCGAAGAGTTAAAAGCAAGGCTAGAGAAGGATTATAAAGTTAAGGTTCTCCCGGTTAAAGTCGACGTAACTTCGACAGAGGAGATTAACGCGGCAGCGACGAAGGTAGAAGCGGAGTTTAAGCGAGCGGATATTTTGTTGAACTGCGCCGGAAGCTCGAAAGACAAAGGGGTGGTTGAGATGAGCGACGAAGAATGGGACTTTACAATTGCGACCGACCTTTCGAGCGTGTTTAAGATGACGCGGGCGTTTGCGAAGTTGATGAAAAAGAATAAATATGGGCGAATTATCAATATCGCCTCGATGTATGGGCTGGTTGGGAACACAGAAATCCATACGGTTGCTTATCATTCTTCGAAAGGCGGGGTCGTCAACTTTACGCGGGCGGTGGCGGCGGAGCTGGCGCTTGACGGGATTACCTGCAACGCGATTTGTCCGGGGTATTTTGAGACGGAACTGACGAAGCCGGTGCTCGACACAGAGAGGTTCCAGGAGTTCGCGAAGACGCACGTACCGATGGAGAGATATGGGAAGCCGGGGGAGCTGGACGCGGCGGCGGTTTTCTTGGCGTCGGAGGAAGCGAGTTATGTAACAGGGGCGATTTTGCCGGTTGACGGGGGATATACAGCGATTTAGGGTTTTGCGGCGGTATTTGGGTTGGCGCTTTTTAGAAAGAGAGAACCCCGCTTTTAGGCGGGGTTTAGGTTTAATAGGAGGGGCGGGGAGGTTCGGTCTGTTGGTCGGCATAGATCGAGGTTTCGCCCTCGCCGACGCCGGCAAAATCGCTGGCGTCTTCTTCGAGGTAAGCCGGGTCGGAGCCGGCACCCTTAAACCAGTAGTCGGGAGGGACGGGGGTCGCGGTCGGGGAGGCGAGAGCAGCGGGAGCGAAAGAGACCGCCGAGGAGCCGAAGAGCTTTCCGGCGAGCGGGGACAGCATTAACCCGAAGAAGACGAAACAGATTACTCCGAGAACGGAAAGTATAATCAGAAACGGGCTTCTTCTTAGCATAAGAATCCCTCCTTTAAGGTACGATTTTTTTAGGATTATATCATAAAGAAACAGAGATTACCAGTCTTCGACGAGAGGGAAATCTTTACCGGCGATGGAGATGATTGAGCTAGGTTCGGCGCCGAGAGAAGTGAGTTCGGCGCGGATGCCGAGTTTTTTCATAATGTCGCGGAGGCGGTTAAGGGAGGCGTAATTATTAAGGTCGGTTCGACGGGCGAATTTTTCGATTTTTTCGCCCTCGACGAGGAAGCGGCCGTCGTCGAGCTTCGTAACTTTGAAGGTGTCTTTATAATCTTCGTCGCTTAGTTTTATGACCTTTAAATCTTTATTATCAAAAATATCTTTTTTAATAATTTTTTTATTTTTAATAATACTTTTTAATTCTCTTAATAATTCGTCTAAGCCTTGGTGGGCGGATGAGGAGATGAAGAAGACCTTGGCGGAGGGGTTTTTCGAGAGAATCGAGGATTTTTGCATCTCAAGGATTTCTTTATCTAGCCCTTCACATTTCGTTAGGGCGACGATTTCGGGGCGGGACTTTAGGTCGGAATATTTATTGAGCTCGTTTCTGATCGTCGCGTAAGCTTCGCCGGCGTCGGGGTTATAGACGTCGATGAGATGGAGGAGGACAGCGGTACGATCAACGTGGCGCAAAAAGACGTTTCCGAGACCCTTGCCTTCGGACGCGCCTTCGATTAGACCAGGAATATCGGCGATTAAAAGGTCTTTTCCATCAATAGTCGCGACGCCGAGGTTTGGAGTTATAGTCGTAAAGGGATAATCGGCGATTTCGGGGCGGGCGTTAGAGACGACAGAGAGGAAAGTCGATTTTCCGGCGTTCGGAAGCCCAACCAAACCGACATCGGCGAGGAGTTTTAGTTCGAGTTCCGCCTCAAACTCTTCGCCCGGTTCGCCAACTTCGGCGATTAGGGGAGCTTGACGAGTGCTGGATTTAAAATGGGCGTTGCCGAAGCCGCCGGAGCCGCCACGAGCAATAACCGCTTCTTCCCTGTCTCTGGTTAAGTCGGCGATAACTTTTCCGGCCTTTTTGACGACTGTTCCGATTGGAACTTCGACGATTAAATCTTTTCCGGAGCGACCGGCAGAGCGAGTTCCGGAGCCGTTTTTTCCGTCTTCAGCCTTTAGTTCCGGATTATAGCGGAAATCGAGAAGAGTATTTGTATCTTTATCGGCGCGAAAAATAATCGAGCCACCGCGACCGCCGTCGCCGCCGTCGGGCCCGCCCTTAGGGATATAAATCTCACGGCGAAAAGAGACGGCGCCATCGCCGCCTTTTCCGGCTTTTAGACTAACTTTCGCGGTATCAACAAACATATATATATTATATCATCTAATGGACGAATTGCCAACTTCCCCACTCGGAAGAGTCAACGTCGCGAACGTCAACCCGACCCCAGCCCGCGCGGCCGTTCATATCGGTAATTTCGATAGTACCGTCGTCGTAAACATTGGTTACGATACCGACGTGGCCGTAATAGCCAGCCTGAGAAACAAAGACGGCGCCGTAGCTCGGGGTTCGGTCGACGGTATAGCCGCGAGAGGCGAGCTGACCCGCCCAATAGCGGGCGTTACCGAGACCGCCAGGGAGCGGGTCGTCGTGGTCATAGCGCCATTGCCAAGCGTACCAAGTACACCAACCATAAGGCATCGGGTTGCTACTGGTTGAATAGAGGCGAGTTGAGGAATAGCTCGAAGTCGAGGTCGTGGTTGTTTTCTTCGGTGCGACATATTCGGGGCGCTCGGTCTCGGGGAGCGAACCGCCCGGTAAGATGATGCGAGCGCCACTGACAAGCCCGGAGGTTTCGAGGTCGTTATAGGCGACGATTTGTTCTTCATCGGAATCGTATTTATCGGCGATAGAGTCGATTTCGTCATCGTCTTTTACGGTATAGATAATGCCTGGGGTCGAGGGGAGATAAAGGACGTCGCCTTCGTCGAGGTCGGTCGTTTTTAAGTTGTTTGACCAGCGGATTTGGTCGGTTGTTAGGCCGAAACGGTCGGCGATGTCTTCCATTGACTCGCCATCTTCGACGGTATATTCGATAATCCCGCGGGAAAGGTGGGACGTGTCGACGATATTGACTTTTTCGATTTTTGAGGAGGTAGTTTGGTTGATGCTGTATTGAGTCTGGGCGGAGATATAGTCCATATTGAGGTAGTTGCTCGACTCGAGGTTGACGTTGTTGGCGATTTCGGCGACGATATAGAGCTCGGAAAGCTGGTCAACAGAGACGGAATAGTTACTATCGCTGATAGCGAGCATAATTGGAAGCTCGGAAGAGTCGGCGGTTTTATTGATTGAGCCAGCAAAAACCAGGCCGATAATTGCGGCGAAGGCGAAAAAGTATTTTAAGAATTGAACAACACGAGGTTTCATAGAGAAATATTACAGAGCTCCTGGCAATGGTCGTGAATCTTCTGGTTATGCTCGGAATCTGTACTGCTATAATACATCATACCATCGTCTCCTGTCAAGAAATAAAGGTAAGAGGTTTCTTCGGGATTAGCGACGGCGATGAGAGCGAGGGCGCCGGGGTTGGAGATTGGCCCGCAGGGGAGACCGACGTTCACGCGGGTATTATAGCAGGAGTCAATCGTCAGTTTTTCGGCGTTATCGGAATATTCGGCGCGCTCCTCGGCGGAGAGTTGGTCGAGAGCGTAGGAGACGGTTACGTCGCTTCCGAGGGTCATACCAGCGTTAAGGCGGTTATAAAAGACGCTCGCGACGGTTTTTAGCTCGGAGTCGAGGTTGCCGGCTTCTTTTTGGACAATAGAGGCGAGAATAATCCCTTCGTAGAAGCTAAGTCCGTTCTCGGCGAATTTATTTCTTAGATTATTTTTCGATTCAACGATAGCGAGCTGGTCGAGCATCCGGATGATGATGTTTTCGACGGACTCGCCTTGATAAAATTCGTAGGTATCGCCGAAAAGATAACCCTCGAGGGATTTATCTTTAGGTTTATCGGAGAGGATAGGGTGGGAATAATCTTTTGAGAAGGCGGCTTCGATTTCTTCTTCGGAATAGCCGATAGAGCGGAGTTTTTTCTGGATACTGGCGAGGGTTTCGCCAGGGAGAATCGTCAAGCGGAAGACGATGGCGTTGGTCGTCCCTTCGATTAGGTTTTTAAGGATTTCCTCGACGGAATAGTCTTTTCGGAGGTTGTAAGTTCCGGATTTTAGGCTTTCGCCGGAATGGTTGAGTTTCATAAAGACTTTTAAGGCGAGGGGGGATTTTATTAGTCCGGCGGATTTTAGTTTTTCGGCGATAGTTGCGACGGAATCGCCGTCTTCGACCTTAAACTCAACAATCTTACACTCTTCCGACGCGGCGTTTTCGGAACTCGCGCAGTCAAGGCTCGAGACGGGTTTTAGGGAAGCTGAGTACCAGATTTTTAGGGAGATAAAGGCGAGCCCGAGGAGGATAAAGAGGATTAGAAAAACGCGGATAAGAAGCCATTTTTTATAGCCCTTTTTATAAGGCTTTCCCGTTAGAGGGCGTTTTTTCGCGGTTTTAGGGGCGGAAGGGTCAGAGTAAGGTTCAAGGGCGGTTGGATTTTTCGGGGGGGTAGGGACGGGCTTTAAGGCGGGCGCTGGAGGGAGAGGCTTGACGGGGGTGGATTTAACGGGGGTAGGTTTTAGGGGAGCGATGGGTCTTTGGACGGGTTTTGGGGCGGGAGTGGGTTTTACTGCGGCGAAAGCTTCGGTTCGGGGCGAAGCGCTCTCGAGGAAATCTTGGAGAATAAGGACGGCCGCCTCAGTATCGACGTCGCCGTTTTTACGGCTAATTCCGCCTTTTTTGTTTTTTAGGTTTTCTTTCGCGAGAACGGAAGTTAAGGATTCGTCCTGGAGCTTGATTTTCGCGGAGGGGATTTTAACTTTTAGGTTTTTTGCGAAGTTGCGGACGTATTTTGACTGGGCGGTTTCTTCGCCTTTTGAGTTTCTCGGGAGACCAATAACAAAGAAATCCGTTCCATAAATCTTAGACAGTTTTTCGATTTTTTCGAACTCGCTTCCGTCAACAGCAACCATTCCGTAGGGGACGGCGATTTTAACGCTCGAGTCCGCCTTAGAAACCCCAATTCGCTTTGTTCCAACGTCTAAACCGATTAACTTCATCTCGATTATTCCTCGACATTAAGTTCAATCGTGATTTTGTTGGGGTCGGTCGGGATTGAGTTGACCCAGAAAACAGATTTTTTGATGTTGACGGAGCTGACGCCGTTGATTGACTTTAGAAGGCTCTGGACTTCGCCGATTTTCTTTCCCTTAGACTTCTCGAGGATATCGGTTTCGGAAACTTTCGGGCCGATTTGGTAAGTCGTTTTTAGTTTGGCGCTATAACCGTCTTCAGACTCGATAAAATATTCGAGGAAGGGGCTTCCGACGGAGTAAATATCGCGGTCGTCGGGAATGTTGGCTTTTTTCTTGATATAGTCTTCGATACGGACGTAGTCGAGGGTGAACATAGTATAGGACGTTTCGGTTGAGACGGTCGGAGTTACGCCCTCTTTAACTTCTTCGCCGACGGCGGGGGTCGAAACGGGGTCGGAAGTTGAGGTTTTAAAGCTGGTTTCAATCGGGAAGGTCGTCTCGGAGAGCTTTGCTAAAATCTCTTCTTTCCCAGAGACGGAGTTTTCGCTTTTTAATTTGTCGAGGGCGGAATCGACGTCGGATTGTTGGACGACGGTCACGATTTCGGAAGTCCCGCCGGAGATTGGCCCGGAGTTATAGAAACTAATATTGCTAATCCCGACGGCGGACCAGTCGGAGGATTGATCGGAGAGGTTATAATTTTCGCCAGGGGCGGAAGCGGTGATTTTTAGCTCGGCGGAGGCGGCGCAGGTTGGGTCTTTAAGGATTTCTTCGAGGGATTTCCCCTTTAAACTCGGGCAAGATTCGGGCAGCCCGTCCCAATAGAAGGAGGCGTCGCTTTCGACTTCGTATTCGAGACCATTATGCTTCAATTTTGTTCCGGCGGGGATAGTTTCGTTATAGCCCGAGGAGCTTTTGATTGAGGCAACAACAGCGCCGGAAGCCTTTTCGCCGACGTCTTTTTTACCGGTCGCGGTAAATTTGACGGTTGCTTCTTTTGAGACTTTTTCCTCGCGGATATAGAAGCGGTTTTCGTCGATATTTTCTTTAGACTCGTCGCTCGTAAAGGAGACATTTTCGGAGAAGTTCGAGGAAGTTGTTTTTACGGCGACGACAATTGTTGCTGCCGGGGCGATAACTAGCGCCCAGACGAAGAACAGAATGACCGCGACGCCGGCGAGTGAGCCGAAGATAATCCATTTTTTCTTA
>CAZMWH010000037.1:0-6174 GCA_964570115.1 uncultured Candidatus Saccharibacteria bacterium
AACCGACGAGCGTTTAGCTCTAAAATACCCCCGAACAGCGCGTTCGGGGGATTTTATTTGGGGAAAAATTATGATAAAATATTTTTTAGACCTTAAGCCCCGGTCGTTCAACGGATAGGACATATCCCCTCTAAGGATACAATGCTGGTTCGATTCCAACCCGGGGTACCAGGTTTTATGTATAAATATATTCTACGACTCCTGAAGCCGGTGTTTGGTTTAGGAGGTTTTTTTGTTCTAAGATTTCTTTGACGCGGTGAGCAACGCCGGCGTTGCCGTCTAGGAGCTCGGCGTTCGGGAAATTAGACTTGATTTTTTCTTTAATTATTGGGTAATGGGTACAGCCTAAGACAATAATTTCGATAGATTGTCTAGTCGCCTCGGGGAGGGGAGCGAGATTTTTCTTAAGAGTTTCGGAAATAAGCGCATCGTCGCGAGATTCAATCGCAGCGGCGAGTCCGGGACAGGGGAGGTTTAGAACGGTTTTTTCCGGGTTTTCTTTTAGGGCGGCTGAGAGTTTCGGCTCGAGCGAACGGGCAGTTGCGGGGGTTGAGAGGATTAAAATATTTTTATAGGGAGATTCGAGGGCGGGCTTTAGGGCTGGCTCGGTTCCGATAAAGGCGATTTCTTTAAACTCCTCACGGAGGGTTTTTAGGACGCGGGTCGTTAGAGTATTGCAGGCGACGACAATAAGTTTTATATCTTCCTTTAAGAGACGGCGGACGTTTTCGCGGGAGATTTCTAGAAGTTCAGCGTCAGTTTTTTCGCCGTAAGGGCAGTTTTTAGAGTCGCCAAAATAGAGGAAATCTTCAGAAGGGAGAAGTTTTCTAACTTCTCTTAAAGTCGTTGTCCCGCCGATTCCGGAGTCGAGAACGGCGATTTTTGAGGAGGGGTTCATTCTTTGAACTTTGGTTTTTCTAGGAGATAATAAATCGAGGGGGCGAAACGAACGGGAGCGAGGAGAGATTGGGCGCCGTTTTCTAATTTTATTAAGGTTTTTGTCCCGAAAACCTTTTTTAGGGCGCGAGAGCGGAAATTAGAGACGGAAAGAACGCGTTTAATCGAGAAACCCTGTTTTTTAAAGAGGTCTTCGATATATTTAGGGTGATAATTATACATTGTTAGACCGTCGATTTTCGAGGGGTTTTTATCAAAAGGATTGACTTTTGACTTTTTTGTCCAGTAGCGAAGGATTTTTGGGAGGGTTTTCTTATTCGCAACTTCGATTACGGCAATTCCGCCAGGCTCGAGGATACGGTAAAGTTCTTTGATGACGGACTTCATATCTTTAAAATGGTGGGTTGCGCGAATCATCATTAGAGAGTCGAATTCTTCGTCTTTAAAGGGGAGAGCGTAAATATCGCCGGCTTTGGTTTGGATTTTATCGCCATATTTTTTCTTTGCGTCGGCAAGCTCGGTCTCGGAATAGTCGAAAACGGTCGATTTTTCGGCGCGAGGGAGATATTCGTCGGCAAGGCGACCATAGCCGCCGGCAATATCGACAAAATTTTTCATCTTTTTTGGGAGGAGCTTTCGAATCGCCATTCGATCGGCGGCGTCTTCGTATTTTCGATCGGCATCTTCCCAGAAGATTTTTTTATAATCATAGCCGTTATAATCGGCAACAATATCGTGATTAGCCATAGAGATATTATAACAATAAAAAGAGCAAGAAAAAAGCCCCCTTAATTGGGGGCGCCGTGGACATAGTCGGCATAGAAAGTTCGGAAAGCTTCTTCGACGTCCTCGGAGGAGGCGAGCGCGCTGGCGGGGACGTCGTGGTTGAGGAAAATTGCGCGGATGGCTTCGGTCTGTTCCGGAGAGAGGGAGGCAAACTTGACCATCAGCGGAGAGTGGAACGGAACGACAGAGAGGAGCTCGCTGCTCATCTTGAGATAAGTAGCGACGTCTGAGTCGCGGAGCGACTGGAAAAAGCTAACGAAAAAAAGTACGCACATAGAAATTCCCCTTTCTCTACAGGTCTTTCTATTATATCATACTTTCTTTAAAAAATCAATACCCTCGGGCGATTTCTGCCTTTTTTCTCATAATTTCGCTAGAGAAGGCGTAGTCGTAGTAGGCTTCGACGATACCCCTGTCGTATTGGATACGGTCTTCGACCTCTGGGGTGCGGCGAGATTTATCGGGGGCGAAGTTGCCTGACCAAAAATCACGCGGGGTAAAGCGGCGAACGCCGTAGGCTTCGGCGAGAGCGTTCATTTTGTTTAAAGTTTCGATAACTTCGTTGTGGGCGCGGGAGCGTTCTGCCCAGTACTGCTGACCGCTAAAACTACGGCGCTCCTCGGGAGCCATATACTTATAGTTGAGGTGTTCATCGACGGCGGCATCGAAATGGCGCAAGATAGCCTCGGCGGCGGATTTTTCTTCTTTAGGAGCAGAGGAGATTGCTCTTAAGAGTTGGGTATAGCGACTGCCGAAATATTTTCCGGATTGGGCTTCGATAGTTAGACCGACGTTGGGGTTGTCCTGACCCTTGTAGCTGGGCGGGATGATTTGATCTTCTAAACTAACGGCGGAAAACCTGTCTGAGCCGAGCCCGGATTTTTCGAGACCGGATTGTACTTTTTCCCACCTATCCCTAAAATCGTCTTCCCAAACCTCGAACTCTTTACGCGGCATTAGGCTCTTCCCTTCCGCCTCGAGGTTTTTAAGGCGGGAGGCGAAGGTTTTTTCGGTTTCTTTTATATCTTTTGCGTAAAGGTTAACGTCTTCAAGCGCAAGCTCGCGGAGGCTTTTACCCGCGAACTCGACGCTAGAAACTGAGTCCCAAGAACTTTCGGAAGGATTTCTTAGACTATTTAAAGTTTCACCTGGCACTTATTTAGACTTTTTCCCGCCTTCGTATTTGGCGCTGCCGAACGCAAGAATGAGGAAACAGATGCCGCTAAAGAAAACAGATAGAATACCGAAACCGGTAGATTTACCGAATTTGTGAGCAAATTCAATATAAATCTTAAAGATGGCGTAGATATTGACGAGGGGGACAAGAAGAAGGAGCAAGTACCACCATTCGAGACCGGCGATTTTGATCATGATATAGACGTCGTAGATTGGAATGAGCGCTGCCCAGCCTGGTTGACCGGCCTTTACAAAGACTTTCCAGAGGGCGACGATAAGAATAAGCGCGCAGATTATGGTGATAATGAGGTTGGTTGTGCTCATCTGGTAGAGTTGAGCGGTTGAAGTTGATGTTAGTTGCATAATTTTCCTTTCTTTTATTATTATATCAAATTACGCGAGAAACTTCTTCAATGGTGGTGTCGCCGCGGAGCGCCGCGAGGAGACCCTTTTGTTCGAGAGTTAACATTCCGGATTTGACGGCGGCTTTTTCGATGTCGGAAGTGTTGATGTCTTTAACGTCACCACGAATAAACTGGGAGATTTCTTCGGAGACGATTAACTGTTCCATTAAAACGAGGCGGCCTTTATAGCCGAAAGGATCAGCGTCGCCGTTTGGGACGGGTTTATAGAGTTTGATGTTTTCTGGGTCGAAGCCTTCGACACCTTCAAGCTTTTCGCGGAGATAAGCCTTCGTCGCTTCGTCGGGGTCATATTCTTCTTTTGAGTCGGAGAGTTTACGGACAAGGCGCTGGGCGATAACGAGGCGGATTGAGGAGGAGAAGATTGGGTTTGTCCCGATTAGGTCGATCATACGCGAAAAAGCGGCGGAAGTTGAGTTGGCGTGAAAAGAGCTGAGGACGAGATGGCCAGTAATCGAGGCTTGGATTGCAGTTTTCGCGGTATCGGCGTCGCGAATCTCGCCGACCATGACAACGTCTGGGTCGAGACGAAGAACCGAGCGGAGACCTTCGGCGAAGGAGCCGCCTTTGTTGGTTGAGATTGGGATTTGGGAGATACCGCCGATGCCGTATTCAATTGGATCTTCGAGGGTAATAATCTTACGGTCGGTTGTGTTAAGGGCGTTAATGATAGAGTAGAGGGTAGTTGACTTTCCGGAGCCGGTCGGCCCGACCATTAAAACGAGTCCGCGAGGATGAGAAATTACTTCGTTGATTTCTTTAAGTTCTTCTTTTGAGAGCCCGAGCAGGTCGAGATTTAGGAGGGATTCGTCGAAGTTAAAGAGACGGAGAACGGCGTCTTGGCCATACATAGTCGGGATTGTCTCGACACGAACGTTTAAGGTATGAGTGGCGCCGTCACGAGTGATGTCTTGTTGGAGATGGCCGGACTGGGGCTTGTTTGAGGCAGCGGAAACGTTTGCGCGGGAGGAAAGTTCACCCATAAAAATACGGTAGCGGTCGCGGTCGATGTTAGCGACGGGGTGGAGAAGACCGTCAACACGCATACGGATACGGATTTCTCCGCGGAGATTTTCGATATGGATATCGGAAGCGCCGAGTTTATCGGCTTGGTCAAGGAGGAAGTCGAAAACTTTTTCGGTCGAGACGGAGTTTAGAGTTCGGGAGACGGAAGCGATAGTCTCGGAGTCGCCTTCAGAAGCGATTTTAATGTCGTCATAGACGGCTTCTTTCGGGGGGTCGTAGCGAAGCATAAAAACTTTAAAAGCGGAGCCGGAGATAAGGAAGAAATCGATTCGCTCGCCTTCGGAATCGTAATCGTCGCGCATTTTATTAAGAAGCGAGCGGGGGGTCTGGGAGGTAATCATAAATTGATAATGTTCGCCACTACCACCTTTTTGAAGCGGGAGGATAAAATTGCGATGCATTTCTTCGACGGTTAGAAGACCTTCGGTCAGGGGAATAGAATCTTCGAAGGGGCGAGTATCGAGGTATGGCAAACCCAAAATTCGGGCGCGAGAAGCAGTCGCGTTCTCTTCGTTCTCTCGGCGTTTTGCCTGAACCTCGTTTTCATTCATATATAATATATTATAGCATAAACGTTTTACTTTAAAGAAAAATAATGAGATAATTTTTATATGGATAGTGATTTAGTTTTAAAAATTCAAGCGATAAAAAGTTGGCTTGGGACGGGGTCGATAAATATTTTTGGACTGCCGATGTCGGGGAAAGATACGGTCGGGGTTAAACTGGCAGAAGATTTAGGCGGGAAGTTTCTGTCAAGCGGGCTAATTATTCGCGCGATGGAGGCGCTTGAGGGAGAAGATTTGACTGGGGGCGGGAAATTGATTGATTCGAAGACCTTTTTTAACTGGATTTTACCTTATTTTTCTAAACCGGAACTTGAGAATGTGCCGCTAGTTTTGTCGTCGATTGGGAGATGGAGCGGCGAAGAAGACAGGGTGATTGAGAGCGCGAAGAAGGCAAAACACGAAATTAAGGCGGCGGTGATTTTAAATATTTCTGAGAACGATGTGGTTGAGAGATGGAAAAAGGTCGCCGTGGTTAACGACCGCGGAGGGCGGGCGGACGATTCGAGCCAAGAGATTTTTGAGACAAGAATCCAGGAGTTTAGAGAAAAGACGCTTCCAGTTTTACTGCATTATCGACAGATGGGGCTTTTAGTTGAAGTAAAGGCGGACGACGAGCGAGAGGTAGTTTATAAAGAACTCGTTAATAGGCTTTATAATTTTTCTCAAAAGAAGATTATGGAGGCGAGAAACCTAAACTACGAGGAGAGGTTCTTTTAGTCCTAGTCGCGCTTCAACATAACCGTAAAGGCTTCGGAGGGAATGTCGATTTTGCCGAAACGTTTCATACGGGCTTTGCCGCGTTTTTGTTTGTCGAGAAGTTTCGCCTTGCGGTCGCGGTCGCCGGTATGGATTTTTACGGTAACGTCTTTTCTATAGGCGCCGATAGTTTCGCGGGCAAGGATGCGGGCGCCGATGGCGGCTTGGAGAGCAACCTCAAAGTTTTGGCGCGGGATAACTTCTTTTAACTTCTTCGTAACGGTGCGGCCGATAGCGTCAGCTTCAGACCTATGGCACATAATCGCGAGAGCATCAATCCGTTCACCAGAGACGAGGAAGTCGACCCGAACAAGATCTTCGGCGACATAACCCTTTAATTCATAGTTAAAAGAAGCGTAGCCGGAAGTTACGGATTTTAGCTGATCATAAAAATCGGTCAGGAGGTTCGCCATCGGCGCCTCGAAGTCGATAATTGCGCGGTCTTCGAGGTAACTAATGTTTTTCTGGACGCCTCGTTTTTCGACGATTAGGTTTAAAACGCCACCAATCATAGATTTCGGGAGGATAATTTCGCCCTTAACCCA
>CAZMWH010000038.1:0-6068 GCA_964570115.1 uncultured Candidatus Saccharibacteria bacterium
GGGCTTGGGAGGTAAAAAGAAGACACCTTCGAAAAGTGTCTCTTCTGTAAAAAGCCCGTTAAGCTTTATATTCTTATTTTACCATAAACACAAAGTAATGTCCACGAACGAAGAGATAACTGGCGGAAAGGACCGCAATTATATGGCGAAAGCAAATTACGACGTTTTTGGCAATCGTAAAACTGGTTATTCGGTTCGGCGTGAGGGTGCAGACCGAGCGAGTGCCCACACGGCAACAAAAGCTCAAGCAGAAAAACTAGCAAAACAGTTTTCCCGGAATCAAGGTGGCGGGGAAGTTCGTATCCGTAGACCAAATGGTCAAATTATGGATAGCGATACAATTCCTAACGGGAACGACCCGTGTCCGCCTCGTGATACGGTTATGTAGAGCCTCAATAGCCCTCATTCTTGAGGGCTATTTTTCGCAAAGAAAGTACTTGCGCTCGGTTCTACCAACCCTCTATAACTCCCTTACCTTGTTATTATCTAAAAGCCATCTCTGATAGTCGGCGTAGAGTATTTTATGCCAACGCGTAATTTCATTGTTTATTTCAGATATGTGTTTATAGAGATAATCGGAGTAGGATTCGTTGTCTTTTAGAGGTTCAATGTTGTAAACATTATCACTCAACCCGCACCATCTCCCCACTACAACGCCCGCTCGGCGTTATTTTTTTATCCCCGTCCCATCAGCCCGTAAACTAACGTGATGAACTCTGCCCCGAGCACAACCCATAGCCTCGGTAGCTCCGGAATATTCATCAAAATAAAAACCGCGCCCAAAAATTCAATACCTAAAAATATCAGAACTCTCCCTCTCGGTATTTCTTTTCTTAAAGTTATAATTCTTTTTTCGCCCGGCTTTTTCGTTTCGACCCCTCCGAGCTCCGCAAAATAAATCCCCAAAATCATCGTCGCCGTATAAAAAATTATCGAAAACAGAAATAGCCCCGAAAAATTATCAATAACCCCTCTCTCGGCATAACCATACATTATCCCAATCAGGCTTATAAACTCCAAGAGTCCCTTGCCAATTAAAAGGAACCCCGTAATTCTCAGTAGCTTACCAAAGTCCATAAATAAATTATAGCATTTTCTTCTATGTCGTGATAAAATATGCTTAAGCTATGAAAATTTTTAAGAAAACTTTAATTTTATTTCTCGCAGAAGTCCTAATGTTTACGAGCTCAATCTTTGTCCTCGTTAGTCCCGCCTCTGCCGCTAAAATAACTCGCTATACAAACCGCGGCGGAAGTAGCTATTACTATTCTCAAGCTGGCTGGTGGAACTTAGGTGGTAATGTCCGTAGCGGCTATAACGGTTGCGGAATAACCTCCTTCGCTATCGCTATCTCCGTCTTGAGAGGAAAGAAAATAACCCCTTACTCCGTCGCTAAAGCGACCTATAATAAAAAAATCTGGAACCTAAGGGGGAATACCCCCCGGAATCTAGTCCCGAGACTCGCTTCTTATAGTGGTCTAAGCTCCCGAACTATCTCTAAAAACGCAAAAACCATGGCGAAATATCTTTACTATGGCTATGTTCTCGTTATCCGTGCGAGCGGTTCTCTTCCGTTTACCTCAGGCGGACATTACGTCACTGTCGTTGGTGCTCGTTCCGATGGCTACTTTAAAGTTGTTGATCCAGGCCACTCTAGCTATCGCCCGAAATGGGTTCATTGGCGTAGCTTCCTCAGTAGCATGTCTGGGCCAACTATCTTCGCCCTAAGATAAACTTCTATAAAAACTCGAAATTACGTTATCGAACAACACACTTACTGTCATCGGTCCAACCCCTCCAACCCGCGGGGTTATCGCGGCTAGGTCGTCTCGTTCGCGTAAACTCTCCTCAATATCCCCAACTAAAACTCCACCCTCGCTCGCCGTCCCCGCATCAACCAACACCGTCCCCGGCGCAACCATTTTATCTTTAATTAAATGCGGAACTCCCGTCGCAGATATAATAACATTAAACTTCGTTAAACCTTCTAAAGAGTCTCCCTCGACAAAACTAGAAGCCTTAAAACCCGAATCCTTAAACATGTTATAAAGTGGCGCCCCAACCAGCCTCCCGCATCCAACTAGCGCAATTTTCTTCCCCGAAAGCTCGATATTATAGCCAGCAAGTAGCCAATTTATCGCCGTTGCTGTCGCCGAATCGAACTTTCCTTTTCCCGAAAGCCCGTCGACGTCTTTCTCTGGCGCGATTAACGAAACGATCTCGTTCGTCTTTTCTTTTTCGTTTAGTGGGAGCTGAACAATGATCCCGGAAATCTTCTCATCAAGATTTGCTTTTTTAATCTCACGTTTTAAAATTTCGAGGTCACGATTATAAAAGTCAATCACTCCGACACCAATGTCGTCACCGTATTTTTGTTTTAGCTGCACATATTTTTCGATGACAGGGCTATTATTATCGCGAATAATTAAAAGCCGCGGGAACTTTTTTCCGTTCGACTCCGCCCGCGCCGTCGCAACTAAATTCGCTTGGCGCTCTTTAATAAATCCAGCAAGTTCCTTTCCATCTAAAATCTTCGTCATTTTTAATTCTCCTTAATCTCAACCGGCTCTTTTTCGAGCTTGACTCCAAATTTTTCAAACACCGCGTCCGAGATTTTCTCGACCGCCTTTTCTAAATCGGAGAAACTTTTACTATTTTCGTTAATCAAAACTAAACTCGCCTTCGGATTAACTTTAAATCCATAAAATTTTTCCCCAACTAACCCCGCCGCCTCGATCAAATATCCCGTATTAACTTTATTTCTTTTTGCGCCAACCGAATTTTTTATCTCTCCCCCCGTCGGATTTTCCGCACCGCTCGCCGCCCGGCGAATTGGTACGCCTAGTTTCTCTAACCTGTCAGCATCCGCATCATCAACATAAACGTTCTTAAAGAAACTCCCCGCGCTTGCGATTTTCTTCGGGTCGGGTAATTTCTCTGCTCGAATTGCGGAAACCGCTTGATAAATTGAAAGCGGGGAATAATCATTTATTTTATTTTCGTCTAAATATTTTTGGAGCGAGTTATAAAATGGTTGTTTAAGTTCTCCGTGTTTCAACTTTAAAACTACGGAAATAATAAAATATCTCCCCTTCGTCTCGCCCGAGTTAAAAATCGACTTTCGATAGGAAAAATTCATCTTCTCTTTCGGGAGTTCAACAACTTCGTCCAAAAGCGTATCGTAAGCTTCAACCGACTCTAAAACTTGCGCAACTTCCTGTCCGTAGGCTCCGATGTTCTGTACTGGCGCCGCCCCAACTGTCCCCGGGATTTTCGCCATCGCTTCAATCCCGGTTAGTCCACGCTCGACCGTAAACTTAACTAACTCATCCCAAATTTCCCCGCCCTCCGCTCTAATCCTAACTTCTCCATTCTTTTCTTCCAAAATCTTAATCCCCCTAATTTTATTCATTAAAATCGCGCCAGTAAATCCCTCGTCTCGCCCGAGCGAGTTTGCTCCTCCGCCTAAGAAATAAATTGCGAGATTTTTATCGTGAACAAAAGAAAACGCCTCCGCCAAATCTTCTCGTTTCTCAATCTCAATCACATACTCCGCCGCCCCGCCCAGCCTCATTGTCGTTAGACTAGATAATAAAACGTTTTCTTTTATTTTCATAATATATTATTATATCATTTTTTATGTTATAATTTCAAAAATCCGCGAGGATTGGAACTTTTATATTTTGGAAAGGAAGTGGGTACTTTGAAGCGCATCGGTATCATCGGGGGAATGAGCTACGAATCGACCCTCCACTACTATGAAGCGATTAACCGTCAGGTTAATGAACGCGCCGGCGGGCTTGTTTCTGCCGATCTGGTTCTTCGGAGTGTGAACTTCGAGGAATATCATAAGTTGATGGAGGTTGGCGATTGGGAGGAAATTGCCCATAAGCTCAGTTTTGAAGCTCTTGATCTTGTCCTTAAGAATAATTGCGACTATGTTGCCATCGCAACGAACACCATGCACAAAGTTGCGAGCGAAGTCATCGGCCCGCACGAAGTCGTCAATGGCGCAGTTTGGCCGCATATATCGTCGTGGGTGGACATTCCGCTTGTTCATATCGGCGATTGCATCGGCGAAAAGTGCAAAGCTACTGGAGCTCGTACGGTGCTGCTTCTCGGAACTAAGCATACTATGTGCGACGAGTTCATGATTGATTTTTTGAGGACAAATTATGGGCTCGATGCTCTTAACGATCTCGTCGATTCCAATGAGGTTCAAGAAGTTCATCGGATCATTTTCGAGGAGTTATGTCATGGGAAAATAGTTGCCAAATCTGAAGAGTTTCTGACAGAACTCATTCGCGACATCAGTTTTGAATGCATGGAGCAAGGATTGTCGCCTAGTTTGGATGCCGTCATCCTTGGCTGTACGGAACTGAACATGATTCTCGACCCGGATAATCTCGACATTCCGCTTATCGACTCAACCCAAGCCCACATCGATAAACTCGTCGACCTATGTTTAGAAAATTAAAGGGGGGTGAATTTAGTGGCTATGCCGAATTATTTCGACGCGTTTGAAGAATTCAAAGCTGGTCGTTATGAATATAACGAAGCACTCGGATTCGGAAAATTCGATTTTTGTCATTATACGACCGACGATCGGGGCATAAAAACCGCCATTGAGTATTACATGTGCGTTCCGGATATTGCTAAGCGGCTTCCGACAGGTTGTTTCGTTCCCCTCAGCGAACATATCGAACAGTGGAGCGAATACAAACTTGGCGAGGATTGGCGAGAAGACCCAGATGGATTTGCTAATATCTTCATCGCTAAAACAGCCGAAATCTGCGACGGTTTCGGTGGAGGCGTACTGATAACAATGCAATATATACCGGTCTTAATTCATGGCGTAGTTCAAATGAGGGAAGCCAAAGATCCGCAGGACTTGCTGTGCTACTGCAGAATTATTAGCAAAGACAGAGTTGGCGACTGCGCTATCATCGAGGCGCATTCTCCCGTCTATATCCCTATCTTTTTCACAAAAGACTTTTACGAAGCTAACATTGCAACGTAAATCCTATAGGCGCTCTCCGGAGCGCCTTTACTCTTGATAAATTCTTGACAACTGGGGGAGGGTATGTTATAATTATATGTAATGATTATCCATCAGTATTGTTGGATGCGTCATTGCACTATTTTCGAGGAGGTAAGAGAATATGTTTAAGAAGGTTGCCAGAAGCAAAGGCTCTCCCGTTTTCCTCGCCGAAATGCGATACTACGTCGTCGCCAGAGATGACGAGAAGTATGCGCATTGGTCTCTCGACGCCGGCAAGAAGCTCCGCGACATTATCGAGACATCTAGGGCTGAGTCCGAGGAGAACAAAGGCGAAGAAGTGGCCACCGATATCATCTTTGGCTCCCTGGATGTCGCCAAAGAGGAGATGAGTTCCAGCTCAAAGCTTCCGTCCAGAGAACAGCCCGGCAAGTATTTCGACGCTCCGTATCATACAAGCTTCTGTATGGGAATGCGGTATTTCGCCGGAACTAGAAGCGGCCGTCCGCTGACGGATGACGAACGCAAGCGCCTGGTTAAAGAGACAGAGAAAGTATTCTCCTGTGTCGCCAGTCTGGTCGGAGCCATCTACATGGAATGCGAGATTGACGGGAAAAAGTCGGTCTGGTATGACGACGAATCCTGCTACGAGGCTTGCGAAATCCCCGCCGACAAACTCGCTAAACCTAACACGATGGACGAGATAGCTCGCATGCTCAAGAAGCAGGGAACCGATATCAAAGATGTCAAGAGGGTGCTCAATGAAGTAATCAAAGACATCGGAGATGCCGAACCGTCAGACGAAGCCGACAAGGAACTCGGTGAGAAAATCATTGACTTCCTGAAAGACTTCGAGGATGCCATCAAGGAAATCTCTGAGATGTAATCATCCACCCACGTCTGGTATAACCTAGTACTTTTCAAGAAAGGCGCTCTCCGGAGCGCCTTTTTCACCCCTCAACAATTTCCGTGTTTGGCATCTCGAAATCCAAATACAAATAATCATTCATATCGTACGCTAAATTTTTCTCAATATAACCTTTGGCGATTTTACAGATTTTAGAAATCC
>CAZMWH010000039.1:0-5912 GCA_964570115.1 uncultured Candidatus Saccharibacteria bacterium
GTCCAGGTTCAATATATCGACTATGATTATTCTGGCGTTCCAAACATCCACACCGACGAATATAAATTCGTGCGTGGCGAGGGTGGACTCGCGTTAGTCCCTGGTTATACTGGCAAATATCCGGAAGATTCTGATTCTTTCGTTGGCTGGACGCCGTATGATAATTGGGACCTCCCTTATCAGTCTCATCATACTTCCGCTGATTACTTCTTTGAGAACGGCTTAATCAACGTCGATGCGTTTGCTGAAATCTTCTGCGAAAGCGAAGACGAAGATTGTACTCTCCGCTTCTTCGCGGCGTTCGATTATGAACCGGAAGATGGTTGGTTCCAAGAAATAGTAGAGGAAGAAGTCGAAGAAGAGGTCGAAGAGGAAGAGACCGAAGAAGAAAACCCGGTTACCCTCGACAATATTTCTAGCGTCGTCGTTATCGCAATGCTTGCGGCGGCTGGACTTGTTGGATCTTTAGTTGTTCTAAAGAAAAAAGAAGCCTAAGCTAACTTTTAAGAAAATAGCTCCCTGGATTTTTACGGGGGCTATTTTTTATGGTATAATAATTTGATGTCTAGAAAAGTTAATTATAATCAAGTCGGAAAGTTTGAGCCGGAAAGGTGTTGGGTCGGGGAGGCGCATAAAATTTCTTATAAAACTCGCGAAGAGGCGGAGCTTGCCGCGCGAGTCGCCGAACATGACCACGGAGTTTCCGGACTCTCGGTCTATAAATGCGAGTTCGGGGAGCATTGGCATTTATCGAGCAGATAGTTTTTGACTAAAAAATAACGCCATGTTCAGGCGTTTTGTCAATGGTGCGCGAGACTGGACTTGAACCAGCACACCCGAAGGTATATGCTCCTAAGGCATACGTGTATACCAATTTCACCACTCGCGCAGCAAATCTATTGTATCATTCCTTGCGCTTCTTGTCGAGGCTAAGTTCAAGATAAGTTAGCCCGCCGAGAGCGATAAAGGCGTAATAGCTAAAGAAACGCCAGACTAGCATTGCCCAGAAAGTATAGCCGGACGAAAGGGCGGAAAAGACGAGATAGAACGAGCCTTCCGCGGCGCCGGCGTTCCCCGGGGTCGGAACGAAGGCGACCGCTGCCATAATTGTTATCGCGGTCATCGTCGCGGCGAGGTAAGAAATTCCGCCGCCAAAAGCGGAAATGACGAAGAAAGGAATACTAACCATTCCGAACTGATAAAGGAAAGAAAGCCCCATTGTTTTCCAGAACAGTTTTTTGTCTTTTAAAACTTTTTTAATACATTTCGAGTATTTTTCGATTTCGCCGAAAGCTTTTTCTTCGGATTTTTCGATATTTTTAACGATATGGATTTTATGGAGGAAGAACATAAAACTATGGGTCAGTTTTTTTGCGGTTTTCGGAACTAGAGCGAAAAAGACAATCATAACCGGAAGCGAGCCATAAAGAACGAGACCGAAATAGGACGCGGCGTAAGTTACGGGCGAGAGGACGATATTTGCGCCGAAAATTATTGTTAAAATACCGAGGGCGACAAAGGCGAGCTGGGTCGTTACGAAGCCGATAATCGGAACCATCGCAGCATATTCGCCAGGGACGCCGCCACGTTTCATATGAAGGATTTGGAACGGCTGGCCGCCAATCGCGGCAGGGGTTATATTATCGTAATAACGACCGAGAAGAACGGTCTGGCGGGAGAGTTTAAAATCTTTTTTACCGGCTAATTCTTTTAGGAGCATTCCGTATTTATAACATTCGGAGGCAATCGCGACTATAAAGGAAATTAGAGCGGGAATTAAAAACCACCAATGGATTTTTACGTCTGAAAGCTTTACGCTATTTTTTCCGGAGAACTCCTGGCTCGCAGTCCAAAGAATAATCGCAATATTCGCGATAATAAAAACGATAGTAAGAAATTGTTTAAAATGTTTCTTTTTTCGGGATTCGGCGGGTTTTTCCTTTAGCTCAGTTTTTTCTACCATAAAGATTATTATAGTCTATTTAGTAGAAAAATTAAAGATAAAACTAGGCGAGTTCTTTGAGATAGAGTTTAGAAGAGACAAACATCGCGCAAGAACCAAGCAAAAGCGCGAGAGAAATTACTTCGCGAGGGCCAGTAGAGGGAAGTTTTTTTGCTTCGGAAGAGGCGGAAGTTTCGGAAGTCTGATCTGCGCTCTGTTTTCCGTCGGTTTCGTTAGAAACAGGGTTTAGATTTTCGGATTCGGCGGATTTAGCGCCGGAATCGCCGGTGCTTTCGGCGCGAGAAACTTCGGCGTTTTCGCTCGGCTCTTCGTCGCTAGCAATAACTCCTTCGGAGGCGATTTCAGAAGCCGGTTTTTTATTCTTGTTAATGATTGCGTTAACTAAAATTACCGTGAGGACAAGGATAATGATTCCCATAACGACGGAAACAATAATTAACTTTTTTCTTTGAGTATTAGACTCATTGACTTGACCATACATATTAAATTCTCCCTAATTATTAGGAGAATTATAACATAGTTTTAGATTTTTTTAAAGAGGGAAATTCGCGCGGCGGCGTAAGAGTGGCTAGAGATTGGCTCGGAATTTGAGAGAACTAAATTTTTATCGGGGAAAGTACTAGGGGAAGATAGAGCGAGAATCCCGTTAGATTTTAGCGGCTTGACAAGTTTTTCTATTTCTTCTATTTTAAAGTTATCATAGGGCGGGTCGGCGATTATAATATCAAAGGAATTAGACGGGAAGTCAATTTTATTTATATCTTTAATAATTACTTCGTAGGCTTCTGGGGAGATTTTTAGAGTTTTACAATTTTCTTTAATAATTCTAGCAACCTTAGGAGATTTTTCGACAAAAATAACTTTTTTCGCACCACGAGAGAGAGCCTCGAGGCCGAGCGCGCCAGAGCCGGAAAAGGCATCAAGAACTTCGGCGTTTTTTAAATAGAAACCCAGCATATTAAAAAGCGCAAGTTTCTCGCGACTACCCATGGGATGGGTTTTAGAGGAGTTTGGCGAGAGAAGTTCGCGTTTTTTATAGAGTCCGGAAATTATTTTCATTTTTCCTCCGATTTTTCCTCTGGCAAGCTAGAATACCAAGCGAGAGTAATTAGTTTTATAATTTCGGGGAGGAGGATTTTTTTCGTTTCGACATTGAGCTTTTCTGTCCAGCCAAGTTCGCGGTAGCGGTCGTACATTTTTAATTTATGGATTTTATTAACGGATTTATAAACCTCTTTTTCGAGGTCAACGTTTTCTAAATCTTTTTTCGAGAGGCGCGGGAAAAGATTTTTCGACTTCATCGGATTGATGATTTGAGCGACTTTAAACTCGAAGAAAAAGTGTTTTGTCATCGCCCCGCCCTTGCCATAATAGCTCCAGTTGTTTTTTACGGTTTCTTTCGGGGAGTCGCCGCGCATCACATATCTCAGGGGACGCCCAAAAATTTCAAAATATTCGTTATCGGACATTAGCTCGTCTCGGACGTCGTGAAGCGGAAAATGGTGCGCCGGAGTAAGAGCGTCGGTTAGATAATGCGCGAGCCACGCCGCCTCAAACGCCGCTCGCTCGCGGTTATTTTCTTTTAGAGCGTTTTTAAGGTTTTCTCGACAATCGAGAACCTGAGAGAGGAGGATTTTATCGTCGGCGTCAGGGAGGAGAAAATGGGACGGCTGGGGATCGTTCGGGCATTTTCGCTTTAAACCGTCGGGGCCGCGCATCCCCTCAAAATAAACGATTTCTTTTCCGCTCGGAAAATAGACGTTGGGTTCTAGGAACTTGTTGAGATAGCGACGAGCGACTCGGTCGAGCTTTTGATGAGTTCCGACGAGGCGAACGAAACGATTTTTAAGGGGGAGTGAGTGCATTTTAATTTAAGGTCGTTAATTTTTGATACTTTTTTATACATAAGGACAGTTCAGGATATTTTACCATAAAATCGGGGTTTTTGGCAAATTCGCGGGCGCAGATTTCGGCGTTTTCCGAAGCAATAGCGACGAGTTTGGTGTCAGTAATGGAGGCAAATTGGAGGTCGAGAGCGCCGTGCTGAAGCGAACCGTAGATTTCTCCGGGGCCGCGAAGTTTTAGGTCGGCTTCGGCGAGATAAAAACCGTCGGTCGATTTTTCGAGAATTTTAAGACGGCGGGAGGGTTTTGCTTCGGCGGGAATAGTTAAAAAACAGAGAGCGGCGCTACTTCCGCGACCAACGCGACCGCGAAGTTGGTGGAGCTGGGCGAGGCCGTAGCCGTCGGCGTCCATAATGACCATCAAATTCGCGTTCGGAACGTTGACGCCAACTTCAACAACAGTCGTTGAAACGAGAATATCAATTTTTCCGTCCGCGAACTCGGTCATAATTTTATCTTTTTCGTCGGGTTTCATACGACCGTGGAGAAAGGCAATTTTCGCATTTTTAAAAACTTTTTTTAGCTTTTCGGTTTGTTTTTTAACGGAAGTCGCTTCAGAAACGGAACTATCTTCAATTAGTTTACAAATCCAATAAACCTGCTGATTTTTCAAGAGATATTCGCGGATTTTTGGATAAAGTTCGTCTCTAAAATCGGTTTCAGAAATGATTTTGGTCGAAACTGGCTTACGCCCGGCGGGAAGCTCGTTTAAAATCGAAACGTCGAGGTCGCCAAAAATCGTGAGTTGGAGCGAGCGCGGAATTGGAGTTGCCGTCATCATTAGAAGATGTGGCGAGAGAGAAGCTTCAGGAGTTTTTAAAAGTAATTTTTGACGCTGGTTGACACCAAAGCGATGTTGTTCGTCGATAATACAGAGAGCAAGGGATTTAAACTGCGTGTCGTCGGTTAGGAGAGCGTGAGTTCCAATTATTAAATCAACCTTTCCCTCTTTGATTTGCTGTTTTAAGGCGTCTTTTTTCTTGGTCGCGCTGGTTAAGAGTTCGACGGAGATTTTAAAGGGGGAGAGAAGTTTTTTGAGCGACTCGGCGTGTTGGGCGGCGAGAATAGCGGTCGGAGCGAGGAGAGCGACTTGATGACCGTTGGAGATTGCCTCGAAAGCAGCAATTCCGGCAACAACGGTTTTGCCGGAGCCGACGTCGCCCTGAAGCAAACGGTTCATCGGCACGTCTTTTTCGATGTCTTTTAAAATGCGAAAGGTCGCTTTTTTCTGAGCGTCGGTTAGATTAAACGGAAGTTTAGAGACGAAATCTTTTATTTTTTTTGGTTCGAAAGTCAGAGGAATGGCGCGGAGCTTTTGGTTTTCGATTTTATTGAGTTTTGCGGCGAGGATTAGCTCAAAAAGTTCTTCATAGGCGAGATATTTTCGCCCCTCTTCAATATCGGCTTCATTCTCGGCGTAATGAACCTTAAAAAGAGCGTCGGCGCGGGAGCCAGGTTTAAGGAAAGCGGGAGAGTTTTTCGTAATCGGGAGCATGTCGGGGACGAAAGCGATTTTGTTGCGGAGATTGTCGAAGATTTTTTTAAAATTGTTAGCGCTAAACGAGCCACGCATCGGATAGACTGGCTGGAAACCGGAGGTGGACTTTTCTTCGACTTCTTCGGCGAGGCGAGCGATGGGTGAGGTTAGCTGGTAGCGGCCGCGATTAAAATCATAATTCCCAATAAAATAATACTCTTTATTTTTATCGAATTGTTTTGCCCTGTACGGTTGGTTAAACCAGATAACTCGGATTGCGTCGGTTTCGTCGCGGATAATTCCCTCCGTAATTGAAAGGTTGCGACGGGTAGTTCGCCTGGTTTTTAAATCGGAGATTTTCCCTTTAATAACGACGCGCCCGGGACGGATTTCCGAGAGGGTCGTGGGTTTTGTATAGTTTTCATAAGTTCGAGGAAGAAAATATAAGAGGTCGCGAACAGTCGAAAGCCCGGCTTTTTCGAGCAGCTCTTTAGACTTTGGACCAATTCCTTTTAGCGTTTCGATTTTGGCGAATAAATCCATAAGATTATTATAACGCGGATTTTGG
>CAZMWH010000040.1:0-5108 GCA_964570115.1 uncultured Candidatus Saccharibacteria bacterium
GAACAGAATGACCGCGACGCCGGCGAGTGAGCCGAAGATAATCCATTTTTTCTTAGCGGATTTAAACGGGTCTTTTTCTTTTTTCTTCTTTTTTTCGGACTTCTCGGACTTTTCAGATTTTTCGGAAGTTTCGGAGGCGCCGTCTTTCTCGGAGTTTTTATCTTCTTCGATTGAGTCGATAATTTCGTCGACGGAGTTATTATCGGAGACAAAATCTTCGGGGTTTGCCTCTGTTTTTTCGGAGGTTGAACCCGCGCTCTGTGTTTTTTCGTTCTCTTCAGTTTCTTCGGGGGTTTTAGACTCTTTAGACTCGCTTTCTTCTTCGGGCTTTATTTTTTTCTCTGCGTCAGGAATGACAGGGCGAGACTGGAGATTTTCGGCAACGGGGACTTTTGAGGTCTTTGCGAGGCGGAGGATAACTGGGTCGCTCGTAACAAGGACAACGACCTTTCCGGCTTCGGTCGCGGTTTTTTGGATAAGTTTAATGTTGACGGAACTATGGAGAACGTCGGTTTTTTTCGGGGGGACAAGAGCGACGATTTTTGGTTTTACTTTTTTTAAATCGGAGAGGATATTGGTAATATCGTCGTTAGGGTCAATATAAATCGTGGCTTTATTCATAAATTAAATATATCACATTTTATTCCGTTTGTGTTAAAATTAGTTTAATGGGCGTTTTTGATTTTGTGAATAATAAGATTGGCGGAAAATTACCCATCGCCGGAGCGAAGAAACCCGGGGCGACTTTACCGCCGGCAGACGATTCGGCGTTAGCGAAGCTTGCTTTAAACACAATTCACGACGGGGTGGTGATTGTTAATAAAGACGGAGTTATTCGATTTATTAACCCGGCGGCGGTCGATATGACTGGTTGTGGGACGGCGAGCAACGCAGTTAATCTTGATTTTTCTTTGGTGATGAAGTTTGAGGGGACGGACGGGAGTAAGGTTGAGGACTCAAACAACGATATTATGAAGTCAATTCGGGCAAATCAGGCGTTTGAGTCGCGGGATTATGTTTTGCTTGCAGGTCAAGACGAGAAGAAGACGCCGATTATGATTACTCTGACCCCTTCGGGCGACGTTCGGAGCGACCGAATTATAACCTTTAGGAATATTGCGAAGGAGCTTGAGGAGGAGGGGGCGCAGACGGAGTTTGTTTCGACGGCGAGCCACGAGATGAGGACGCCGGTTGCGTCGATTGAGGGGTATTTAGGGTTGGCTTTGAACCCTCAGACAGCGACGATTGACGAGAGGGCGCGACAGTACCTCGAGTCGGCGCACGCTTCGAGCCAGCACCTCGGGCGACTGTTTCAGGATTTGCTCGACGTAACGAAACTTGATGACCATCGAATCCGCCCGCACCCAATTCCGCTCGAGCTTAATAAATTCGTAAAGAAAATCGCGGACGATTATATCTCGAAGTTCCAGGCAAAACAGCTTAGTTATTCGTTTGGGGCGGACAATAGAAACCCGAGTTCGTTTGCGGGGCGGGTTTTAGAGCAGGTCGTTTATACGTTTGTTGACCCAGATTTCTTAGGCGAGATTTTAGCGAATTTGATTGAGAACGCGATTAAATATACGCCTGAGGGCGGGGCGGTTTGGGTGAATGTTCAGGGCGACGGCGACCGAGCGTTGATTAACGTAACGGATACGGGGATCGGGATTGCGTCCGAGGATTTACAACATATTTTCCAGAAATTTTATCGCGCGGACAACTCGCACACGCGAACGGTCGGGGGGACGGGGCTGGGACTTTATCTAGTGAAACAGAGGACGGAGGCGATGAACGGGCGAGTTTGGGCGGAGAGTGCGTTCGGGGAGGGTTCGACTTTTTATGTTTCCCTGCCGAGGCTCTCGGGGGAGGAATATGAGAAGCGTCAAATCGCGCTCCAGAACCAACGAGCGGTCGCGATGTTCCAGCAACAGGTTAAGACCGCTGAGGATATGATGAACCAGGCGCAAGCGGCGCCGGTACCGCAGTTTAACCCGGCGGTGATGGCAGTGGCTAGTCCGGCTGTGGGAGTTCCGGGAGGTTCTGTTGGGGTTCCTGGGGACTCAGGAGTGGCGACGGTGGTTCCTGGAGTGGCGCAGGTTCAGGCGGTTCAGGCGCCGATGCAAGCGCCGACACAACCGCCGACGGTTCAATATGGTCAAGTTCAATATAATCCAACGCCGGTTAATTCGGCTCCAGTTAGCCCAGCGCCGGTTGCGCCGCAACCAGTGCCCCAGCCTCAGCTAGTTCCGCCACCGATTACGGTTGTTCAACAATCAGGAGTAGAGCAATCAGGAGCGCCACAACCACCAGTTTTACAACAACCCCCTGTTCAAAATAATCAAAATATAATACAATAAGAGAAAGATGGAGGAATTATGACAAAAGTAATGGTTGTCGAAGATGATCAATCCCTAAGGGAGATTTATAGTATCCGCTTGACTGCCGAGGGATATGAGGTTGTCTCGGCGGGGGACGGCGAGGAGGCGCTGGCGGTTGCGGTGAAAGAAAAGCCGGACTTGATTGTCTCCGATGTGATGATGCCGAAAATTTCTGGGTTTGATATGCTCGATATTTTGCGCTCAACGCCGGAGACGAAAGACGTGAAAGTGATTATGATGACGGCGCTTTCGTCAGACGATCAGAGAAAGCGAGGAGAAAATCTTGGCGCGGACAGGTATCTCGTTAAGTCCCAGGTTGGAATTGAAGACGTAATAAACGCCGTAAAGGAAGTTTTGTCCGGAAAGCCCGCCGCGGCGGCGGTTGCGCCGGGGATTTCTGTCGCAACGACACCGGCAACGCCGAACGTTCCGGCAAGCCCAGCGCCAACACCAGCGCCGATGAATCCTGCGCAGCCGACAGCGGCGTCCATGCCTGCTCCAGCACAAGCGGCACCCGCGCCGACACCGGTAAACGGAGCGCCCGCTCCAGCTCCGACAAATCCGACACCGGCACCGGTTCCACAAACTCAGACACTTACGCCATCGCCAGTAAATCCAGTAACTCCGGCGCCAGTACCAAACGCACCAACGCCAGTCGCTCCGCAACCAGCTCCGACTCCAGCTCAAGCTCCGGTTTCGCCAGCACCGGCTCCAGTAACGCCAATTCCGCCCGCCCCAGCGATACCAACTCAGACCCCTCAGGTTCCGAACAATGGACAACCTCTCCCGACCAATCCGGCTCAATAAGTTCCTCGCCGAGAGGCTTGGAATCTCGCGACGAGAAGCCGACGATTTAATCGCAGAGGGGAGGGTTTTGGTTGATAAAAAACCCGCGGTTCTCGGGGCGAGGATTGACAATTCTAACGAAGTATGCTATAATAAGAAGATAATCCCTTTTTTAAAGGAGTATACTTATCTTTTATTAAATAAACCGGTCGGCTACGTCTCGTCGCGAAAACGTCAAGGCGAGACGCCGACTTTATATGAACTTTTACCAGAAAAATATCGCACCCTAAAGACCGTCGGAAGGCTCGACAAGGATTCGTCGGGGTTAATTCTTTTGACCGACGACGGGGATTTTTCCTTTAGAATGACCCACCCAAAGTTTTATAAGGTAAAAGTTTATCTAGTTAAACTTAACCGTAGCCTCGCACCGCTCCATCAACAAGAAATTGCGGATTTTGGAATAAAGTTAGAGGACGGGGTTTCGCGACTGGGGTTGACGCGGCTCGATGACGAGCGGACGGAGTTTAGAGTTGAGATGAGTGAGGGGAGAAATCGTCAAATCCGCCGGACGTTCGCAGCGCTGGGCTATAAAGTTGTTGAGCTTAATAGAGAGGCGTTCGGAGAGTTTACGCTCGGCGAGTTAAAGCCGGGGGAGTTTAGGGAAGTTAAAGTTTAGCTCTGCTCTTAGGCTAGTTTGAAAGGAGCTTTTTCATTTTTTCTTTTAGGTCGGATTTTTCCGGGGAAGTTATGGACGTGTCGACACCGACGCGAAGCAAGCCGAGGGCGGTAATATAAGAGAAGTCGAGCGGAAGGTCAGACGAGAACTCGAAATCCGGGAGAAGTTCGGGGTCAACGAGGTTAATTACAGGGCGACGCGAAAAGGGGAGTTTTTTATACCAGTCGGAAAGGGCGAGGGATTCCTGGAGAAGCCCGAGCCCGGCGCCGCCGCCACACAGAAAAATCTCCTTCGGGAGAACATCAACGGATTTAAACTCGGCGAGAGCGAGCTCAACGCCAGCCAGCCAGACGGAAAGATTTTTTTCGACAGCGGCGGACGCTCTCCCGCGGAGAGCGTCGTCGATTTTGTTGTCGTTTAGGGCGAGCTTCAACTCTTCTGCCTCATCAAAATCAATCCCAAGTCCTTCGGCAATTTGACGCGTAAAGGAACGCCCGCCGATATTGAACATTTTTGTCCCCTCGACACCACCGGAGTTAATCACGGCAATATCGGTCGTCCCGCCGCCAATATCGACGACAATACCGGAGAAATCTGACTCGGGATCTTCGCCAAGACAGGCGCGACAGACCGCAAACGGTTCGACCGCGACGGCGACTAAGTCGAGGCTGAGTTCGGAACAGACTTTTTCGATGGCGGAGATATGGATTAAGGGGGCGAAGGCGGTATAGTATTGGACTTTTACCTCGGAGCCTTTAAAGCCAACGGGGTTAGAGATTTTATAGCCGTCAATCGTCAGCGAGACGAGAGCGGAGTTAATTAGGCGAATTTCTAAATCGGGGTTATCCGCCTCGAGGCTTAAATCTTTTTTCGCCTTTTCGAGGGCGCGTTTTTCGATTTTTTCGAGGAGAAGTTTAATCTCGGCTTCGGTAATGAGCTTTGAGCCGTTCGCGCGACGATAGCGGATGGTTGCGGTATTCCCCTTTACGAGTTCGCCGGCAATCCCGACGACGGTCTTTTTTACGGAGACGCCGGCGGCTTTTTCGGCGAGGGAAATAACTTTTTCACAAGTTTCGACAACGGAAGAAATATCAGCAATCCCGCCGTCAATCATCGCGCCGGGGGACTGGCGGAGTTTTTTTGAGGCAAGGATTTTTAGGACTTCTTTGTCGGATTTTTTACCGATGACGGCTTTGACGAACTCGGTACCGACGTCGAGGCTTAAAATTAAATCGTCAGAAACGGAGCGTTTTTTAACGGGCTTAAGACGA
>CAZMWH010000041.1:0-4800 GCA_964570115.1 uncultured Candidatus Saccharibacteria bacterium
GGAGCGTCACGAGGAGACAGCCGATAATTTGACCGAACATCGGAATAAGATACATAGTTGCAGTGATGATGCCCATGGGGGCGGCAAGACCGGAGTTAAAACCGAAAATTAAGGAGAGGACAAAAACAGCGAGGGTCGTAACGGCGCCGTCGAGGAGGGCAATCATAACTTGTTTCGAGAAAAAAGTCGAGACGACACGCATCATTTTATAGACGGTTTCGCGGATTTCTTCAATAAAGGCGTCTTTACGTTTACCCTCGAGGGTTCGCCAGAACTTTTCGAGAATGTCTGGGCCTTCGAGGAGGAATAGTAAGGTTAAAACGAGAATGATGACGGCTTTAGCAAGGATGCCGAAGATAGCGGAGACGCTAGTAACGAGCGTACTCCCGAGGTTAGAGATAAAGCTAGAGGAGAAGGCTTCGAGGCTGGAGGAGATTTGGCCGCGGAGGTCGGAAATCCCGAAGTTTCTCCCAAATTCGTTTAAACCTTCGACGCCGCCGATAGTTTTTTCGAAAGTTTCGGGGAGCTGGGAGACAAACTTAACGGTTTCGTTGATTAAAACTGGAGCGATAATAGAGAAAATAATCCCGAGAACGAGAAGAATCCCGAGGTAGGCAAGAATGGAAGCGAGAGTGGTTTGCTTTTTCTTGCCGATCAGACGGTCAACTTTATTGGCGAGGGGTTTAATCGCGACGGAGAGGAGAGCAGCGACGCCGACGATAATTAACGCGTCTTTCGCGTAGAAAATAAAGGAGATGATTGCAACGAGTCCAAGAATAACGAGCCAAAAACGGATAAAGGTTTTTGTCTCGACTTCAACAATATATTTTTTTGCCATAATAGCATAACCTCCTTATATAATATATATTATATATTACTTTTGATAATAACGCGAGAGGAAATCGGATTTATATTCTTTAAAAGTTCCGTTTTTGAGAGTTTCGCGGATTTTATCGACGGTTTTAACGACGAAATATTCGTTATGGAGTGAGGCGAGGATTTTTCCGGTTATCTCGTCGGTACGGAAAAGATGGTGGAGATAACTTTTGGAAAAGTTTTGGCAGAGATAACAATCACATTCGCTATCGACAGGAGAAAAATCGGTTTTATATTTTGAGTTTTTAATATTGATGCGTCCGTCGGGCGTAAAGAGGGCGCCGTTTCTGGCGAGACGGGTTGGGCCGACGCAGTCGAAAGTATCGCAACCGAACTCGGCACCGATAAAGAGGTCGCGCGGTTCTTGACCCATACCGAGGAGATGACGTGGTTTTTTTTCAGGAAGGATTTTATTGACGACTTTTAACATTTCGTCCATGCCGTCGGCAGTAAAGACACCACCAATCCCAAAGCCGTCAACGGGTTTTTCGGCGGAGTATTTTGCGGAAGTTTCACGCAAGTCGAGAAAAGTTCCGCCCTGGACGACGGCATAGAGGAATTGCTCGGGTTCGTGGTTTTTTATAGCCAGGGATTTTAGCTCGTTATGTTTTTCGAGACAGCGGTCGAGCCAGCGATGGGTGCGGTGCATGGCGGAGGACATAGCATTTTTATTTTCAGATTTTGCGAGTTGGTCGAAAGCCATATGAATATCGGCGCCAATTTGCCATTGGGTTTCCATCGAAAGCTCGGGAGTCATTAGAAACTTATCGCCGTTTAGATAAGACTTAAAGAAAGCGCCCTCTTCGGTTATTTTTACGTCGGGAAGGGAGAAAATCTGGAAACCGCCGGAGTCGGTAAAGGTCGGCGCGTCCCAGGACGAGAACTTAGAAAGACCGCCGGCTTGTTTAATTAACTCGGCGCCCGGGGTAAGGAAAAGGTGGTAGGTGTTTGCGAGAATGGCTTGGGAGCCAAGGGATTTCATATCGCGAAAAGTCAAAGCTTTTACGGTCGCGCGAGTCGCGGCACCAACAAAGGCGGGGGTTTTGATTTCGCCATGGGGAGTAATGATTTTGCCGACGCGGGCGAGCCCTTCGCGTTTTTCGATTTCAAATTTTAGCATATTAACATTGAATCCCCGTAGCTAAGAAAATTATACTTGTTTTTAACTGCAAAATCATACGCCGGCTTTAAGTTTTGCCAGCCAGCGAAGGCGGCGGCGAGCATTAAAACGGTTGAGCGGGGAGCGTGGAAGTTCGTGAGGAGTGCGTCGATAATTTTAAACTCAAATCCGGGAAAGATAAAGATGTTGTCTTCGCCCTCGGTTTTTTTAGTTTTAGCGTAAAACTCAAGCGTGCGGGCGACGGTTGTCCCGACGGCGACGACCTTATGATTATTTTCTTTCGCGGATTTAATAGCTTTGAGAGTTTCGCGGGGGAGAGAAAACCATTCGGAGTGCATTTGATGATCTTCGACTTTATCGGAGCGAATTGGGAGGAAAGTCCCGAGACCGACGTGGAGGGTTAGATATTCTATTTTAACACCTTTGTTTTTAAGACGGTCGAGCAGGTCGGTCGTCATATTGAGCGAGGCGGTCGGAGCGGCGGCGGAGCCTATATTCTTCGCCCAAACGGTTTGGTAGCGAGATTTATCGGCTTTTTCGGCGTCGCGATGGAGATAAGGCGGGAGGGGGACGGTTCCGTAATCTTCGGTTAGGCGGTCGAGGTTGGTGTTTGATTTAACTAGGGCGATACCGCCGTCGAGGACTTTTTCAACGACAATTTTTTCGTTTGTTTTTCCGCCGAGAGAAGTTTTTTCAACGTTAAAGTCGAGAACAGTAAGGACGTCGCCAGAGTGGAGCTTTCCGCGATACATTACTTTGCGGAGTTCGGGATTAGTTTCGTGATGGTTTTCGAGGACGACTAGTTCCCTTTTGCGACCGTCGGGGAGCTCAGTAAAAAGGCGAGATTGCATAACTTTAGTATCGTTTAAAACTAAAACATCGCCGGGGGCTAAAAAATCGTCGAGATTTTTATAGAAGGAGTTTTTAACTGCGCCGGTTTTACGGTCGAGAACGAGCAGACGAGTTGAGCCGCGCTTTTCTGGCGGGAACTTTATAATTCGCTCTTCGGGGAGATTATAGTCAAAATCAGAAACTAGCATATTTTTATATTATCTCATATTTTTCTAATTTTGAAAAGAAAAAACCTCCCCCGAGAGGGAGAGGTTAGAATTTAACCCGGGAAAGCTAAGGTCTTTAGCTCGGATTCGAGCTTTTCCTCTGGCTTTTTCGGGGCGGGAGGGGTGAATGGTTCAAGTGTCAGCTTCGGGGTCAGTTTTTCTTCGACAGCGACTTCGGTCGGAACGGAAGCCGGTTCGGAGACGACTTTCTCGAAAACTGCTGAAATCTTTTTTAGATTATTGGCAGCGGTAAAGTCGGTCAGGTGAGCGGGATTATCATCGTCGTAGAGTTGCGCGAGCATCTTGTTCATCGACTGTTCGAGCTCCTCAAGCGCCTTAACGAGGCGACGGTTGTCTTCGATGATTGCGCGAACGAACTTCTTGCGCACCTTCGAATGTCTTAGCTCGTCGATCGCATCTTGGGTATTTTTATTGTAGACGGCGACGAAGCTGTTGAGTTGGTCGATGATGTAGTTGGGATTGTCGAGCTTGAGCGCTGGCAGGTAAATCTTAATCGAAGACAACGCTTCTTTTGCGTAGGCGTTTAGGTCGATTAGAGCCTGAAAATCCGTGTTGCCCAATCTCCTATCGGCAAGCTGGAATAACTCGCTAATCGAGACCGTCTCGTCTGCGTACGCGACGTAGTTGATACTGGGATAATCGTTCGGCAAGCTACACCGTTCGTCATAGGAAATGATTTCGCAAATCTGACTTTTCTTCGCATCTTGTTTGACGTGCGCTTTGTCTTGTTCGGCGTGTTCCTCAAGATTCTGAGCGATTTTTTCGACCTGGGTCCTTGCTATTGAAAAACAAAACTTCCAACTAGCGAAAAAGAGCGCTGCTGATGCCATCATTACGATGAAAAGCGACATAGTTCCCCCTCCTTTAAGGTACGTCTAATTAAACGACTTTGGCCATTATATCACATTTAGAGTTATTTTGCAAGAGTAACTAGTTTAAAAATTGCCAGAAGGTTTTATCCTTGGCGTCGAGGAGGGAGATGTTTTCGGCGAGGAGTTCGTCGCGGATTTTATCGGAAGTTTTATAATCCTTTTTTAGGCGGGCTTTTAGGCGAGCTTCGATTTTTTCCGCGAGGCGCGGAGTTAAATCTTCGGGAATGAGGTTTAACGCGAAAAGTTTTTCAATAAACTTCCAGTTGTCAAGGGTCAGTTCGCTAGCAACGGAGTCGATATGGGCGAAGGCGGCGGCGGAGTTTAAATCGTTATTTAAAAGATCGAGAATCTTAGCTTCGAAGTTTCTGTTTTTTGGGGATTTTTTGTTACGAGCGGTTTCGGGGAGCTGGAAAAGGAGCGCGACGGAGTTACGCCAATTTAGACGGCGGACTTTCGCGGAGATCAAATCTTCCCAGGTAAAGTTGCGCTCGTTATGATAAGAACCTTGGTAAAGCCAAGTCTTAAAGTCAAAAACGGAAAAACCTTTTTTCTCGATTTCATCGAGAGTAATGATATTGCCGCGGGATTTAGAGATTTTTTCGCCGTTGATTTTTAGAAAATTACAATGGAGCCAAAAGCGGGAAAGCTCCGAGCCGGTTTCGGCAAAGGTTTGGGCGATTTCGTTGGTGTGGTGGACGGGAATATGGTCGATACCGCCGGTATGAATGTCGATTGGGAGAGAGGCGAACTCTTTTTTAATAATGGTTGAACATTCGAGATGCCAGCCAGGGTAGCCGGGGCGACCGAGAAAATCCCAGCGCATAGCGTGCGCCTCGCCCGGCTGGATAAACTT
>CAZMWH010000042.1:0-4414 GCA_964570115.1 uncultured Candidatus Saccharibacteria bacterium
AATGAGAGCGGGCGGAAGACGGGGTTGATGACGACGGTGGCGTGGGGGGTTGATAAATTGGAGCCGGAGTTGAGGCATATGACGACGGTGGACTGTAAGACGTTGAACGAGCGAATTAAGAAAATTGTGGACGCGGGAGCGGAATATTTAGTTTTAGAGACGACGAGCCACGCGCTAAGCCAATTTAGGACGCTGGGAGTGCCGATTGAGATTGGGGTGTTTACGAATTTGACGCACGAGCATTTAGACTATCATAAGACGATTGAGAATTATCGCAAGGCGAAGATTAAGCTGATTAAGAAGGCAAAATATTCGGTTATTAACGCGGACGATAAAAACGGGAAGTATTTTGTTAAAGCGGCGAAAGATTATATCACCTATGGAATTAAAAACGGGAAGTTTAGGGCGAAAAACGTAAAAACTGGGGTTTTTGGAGTTAAATATGAGGTTTCTAATTCGTCTGGTGATATAAAAATAGAGACGAAAATCCCGGGGGAGTTTAATGTTTATAATTCCCTGGCGGCAGCGGCGGTTGGAGAGAAGTTAGGGTTGACGGACGAGGAGATTTTTAAGGGGATTTACAGTTTGGAGAGCGTTGAGGGGCGAATGAACCGGATTTATCTCGGGGAGGAGCAGGATTTTTCTGTGATTGTGGACTATGCGCATACGCCGGACGCGTTAGAGAAGGTTTTTAAGGCAGTCGAGGATAATCCGGGGAGGGTGATTTCGGTTCACGGCGGAGCGGGGAGGCGAGACGAGTCGACGAGGTTTTCGCGGGGGAAGATTTTAGGGGAAAATAGCGATATTGTGATTATTACGGAGGACGATTCGCGGGACGAGAACCCGGAGAAGATTGCGGCGGAGTTTAAGCGGGGGGCGGAAGCGGCGGGAAAGAAAGAGGGGCGAAATTTGGTGGTTGAGCTTGACCGTGAGAAGGCGATTAACGCGGCGATTAAACTGGCGAAGAAAAATGACTTAGTTTTAATTCTCGGGAAAGGACACGAAAAAACAATTCTCCGGGGAGAGAAGGCCGTTCCGTTTGAGGATATTAAGGTTGCGGAGAAGGCGGTTAAGCATAAATTAGAGGAGCTAGAGAAGCAAAAGAAGATTTTAGAGGCGAAAAAAAGAGAGGCAGAGAAAAAGAGGCAAGAAAAAATTGCGCGAAAATTAAAAGAGGAAGAGAGCTGGGGGAATATTGTTTAGGGGTTATTTTGTAGCGTCGTAATTTGCGATTCCTTCGGCGATAACGTCGGGGGAGATTTTTAGGGCGGTCGCAACGGCGGCGGCGCACGCCATATAGGAGACGATTGGCTCGCCAGTTAGGAAGCTCGCGACGGTAAAGCGGGAGGAGCCGAGAGAAAGTCCGGCTTCGGTTCCCTTTTTATAGAGTTTAGCGGAGTCGATACGGAGGGTTGAAGAGCGGGTTTTACCGTAGGTTAAGGTTTCTTTAGTGCCGGAGAACTTTGCGAAGTCGAGGAAGTTACTGTCGTCTTCGTTTAGGACGACGATTTCTGGGGACATTTTAAAGAGGGTCGACTCGGACTCGAGGTATTCTTCGACAGAGGGGGCGTCGAGGGAGGCGGGGACGAAGTCTGTCAAGGCGGCGACGGAGACGGGGAGGTTATAGAAGACGTTGTTTTTAAGGGAGTCGGCGGGGGCGGTAACGACGACGTAAGACGAGCCAGCTTTCCAGGCGTTAGAGAAAAACTTATGGAGGACGGCGGTTTTTATTTCGCTATCAGAGGCGAGAACGGCGACGTGGGCGCCAGAAGCGCGGAGGATTTCGTAGAGGAAATGCGCGACGGTGGCTTTGCCGGTTGTCCCGGTAACGCAGATTAGTTTCATGTCGCGGATTGGGTTTCCGTAATAAGAAGAGAGAAGCTTCGCGCGGGCGCGCTGGGACTTGACTTTAAAAGAGGTTTTTTCGGATTTTTTAGAAGACTTCTTTTCCATAATTTTATAGTAGCATAAAGAGGGAGAAAATGCAATTTTAAGAAATGACAGGAAACTCCTCGCTAGCGCTCGGAGAATTCGCTTCGCGAATGTGAACCTACGGTTCAGACCCTGGCTCGCTATGCTCGCGAAATAAAAATAAATCCCTAAAGGGATTTCTTTTTATTTGTGGTACGCCCGACAGGATTTGAACCTACGACCTTTTGCTCCGCAAGCAAACGCTCTATCCAGCTGAGCTACGGGCGCATGTGGATATTTTAGCGAAGACCGCTTCAACATCCACCTAGAAATTAAATGAACATTGCGCGGTACGCAACGGTTATATTATATCACTAAATAAGAGAAAAATAAAGATAGATTTTTAGAAAGAGGTTATGGTATAATCAAGGTAATATGTCTAGCTCTGAATCTTTATCAAAAAAATCTCAATATCCAGAAATGTCGGACGCGTTTAACGTGGCGGCAGAAAAATATGACCGAAGGGAGGGGGCTGAAGAGGGGGCTACGGAAGGGGCGACGGGGGAGCGCGGAAGAGTTGTTAGGAGGATTTCTGGGGCGGAGTTTTTTGAGAAGACAGGGATTGACGGGCGAGCGCTGAAGGGGAGAGAAGCGCTGAAAGACGAGGGGGCGAAAGTCGAAAAGCCGGCGGAGTTTAGAATTCCGGAGATAGAAGATGAGGAGAAACTAGAAAAACAGAGGAAGAAGCTAGATAAGTTTTATGAGTCGATGGACGAGATTGTTGAAGATATTGACGGTTTAGAGCCGGTTCCGTTTAGGGCGCTGGATGGAGATAAGTTTGCTAGAGAGATAGGCAACAGGAGGAGGATGGCGCGAAAGCTGACGGTTGCGATTATTACGAATAATCCGAGGAAGCTTCAGGCGAGTGATTATAAATTAGGGGGCGAGATGCGCTATCTAATTCGTGGTTTGGATCATTTGAGTCCTGACCAGATGGATCTTGTTGGAGATTCGGTTTTGAGGCAGATTGCTACGCCGGTGAGGAAGAAGGGGGCGGAGGCGGTTTATGACAAAATTAGAGAGGACGAAGAAGCGACGCTTCGGCTTTATAATTTGACCGACGGCTGGAAGGCAAAAGACGACGAGAATAGAGAGATTTCTTTAGAGGAACAGAGGAAAATTGGGGCGGAGGCGGTTAATGAGGTTTTGGATAAATATCCAACGGCGTTGAGTTTCCGTCGAGAGGTTCAGGATGAACGTCAGAGAATAATGGATAGAGTTCCGCCCGATGCTTCGGTTGATGAGATTCATTCAGCGTCGATTGAGGCGAGGGATTTTGCGGAGTCGGCGATGAAACTGGGAGCGGCGATTTATGGGGCGCAGTTTGATTATGCACAGATTTTTGATGAGTTTTTCGTTGACGAGGTTATGTATAATATGGATGACTATGATGACGATGACTGGGAGGAGGTTGAGGAGAGAGATGAGGCTGAAGACGTTGAAGGAGTGGGGGCTGTGGCGAGCGAGACCGAGGAGACTGGAAATGTTGAGGGAGACGGGGTAGCGACGAGTGAGGGTGAGGAAGTGGAGCCGGTGGCGAGACCGAGGATTTTTGAGAGAGCGGCGGTGAGGGGGTTTAGAGAAACCGGGCAAGAGGAAGAAGATGCAAGGGTAGTTCAGGAAGGTTTAGAGAAGCTAGAGAGAGAAAAAGCGGAAGTTGGGAGAATAAAGATATTACGAGTTGAGAAAGCAAAGAGCGACGCCGAGAAGGAAGAAGCCGAGAGAAAGGCGCAGGAAAAGAGAAAACAAGAGGTTTCTGAGGCGAGGGAGGAAGCGAGAGAGAGGTTTGGGGTGCGCTTACAAGCGGTGAAGGAACCGGAAGCGGTTTGGGAGAAAGTTAAGGCAAACAAGGCGGTCTTTGTTTCGGGAGGGGAGTTGTTCGATATTTATGGGGAGGGCGAGGGGCGTCCGGCGGAGATGAAGGCGAAACGCTATAAGGCGAAGGATTTTGAGGATTTTGGGTTAATCCCGGATACGGTTGCGAGCTATATTAGTGGAAAGGCGACAGATACGGGGGAGGAACAGAGAAGAACGGTGGTGATGTCGAGGCCGTTTAGGATTAGTGGGGGAGACCGAGGGGCGGGGGTCTTGATTTGGCGACAGGAAGAAATGTCGGCGAAAGGTAAGAAAAAGACTGGTAAACAGTTTAAGTTCTTCCCTGAGGTTTATTATAAGAGAGATATGGATACGGATAAGAGATGGTTGAAAGTGGAAGGGTTCGCGCAGAAAGATCAGTTAGGCCCGGGGGCGGTTGATTATAAGTTTATGGAGGAAGAAGGCGGGGAGTTTGTTAAGGAGACGAGTGAGGGGCTAAGTAGCGTTCTAGATACGTATGTCGAAGATGCGGATGATTATGATTTTGTGGGGAACAGGACGAGCGGGGATTTGATTTTAGCGTCGGCGACGAAACAGAAGGCGACGGTCAGGGCGGACGCTGGGAGTA
>CAZMWH010000043.1:0-4341 GCA_964570115.1 uncultured Candidatus Saccharibacteria bacterium
ACATCTATTGTACCGCTCCAAACCGCTTTTGTAAATACTTTTCTAAAACAAACTCAACAAAAAAGCCCCCTTACGAGCTAACGTCAAAAATTGAGGGCTTGGCCTTTTGCTCTTCGACAAAAGGTCGCCCTCATTACCCTCATTATATCACACTTACTTTTTTAATTCAACCAACTCTTGTTCTCTGGTAATAATTTTAAGATTTTTAATTCTTCGTGAACTCTTAAACAGCTTTTCTAAAGATATTTTTGATTGATTAGAAGGTATTTTGGTGCGTCTTAAGTCTATAATAATGTTTTCAGATTGCTTGGCAGCACGTTTAAAAGCGTGCTCTACAGTAACGCGACTTTTACCCTGCGGACTTTTCATCTCCCAAGCTTTACCATTCATTATAAAATCTGGAGATTTCGATTTTGGAGTATTAGACCTCAAAGAAAAAATCTAGCCGCAATTAACGGCTAAACTAACGATATTTTTGAAGGAGTTGGTGCTGGAAGTAGGACTCGAACCTACGAAGCCCGAAGGCGAGAGATTTACAGTCTCTTGTCATTGCCACTAGACGATTCCAGCAACCTCCCCTATTCTATCAAATTCCCTAAAACTTTACAAGGTTTTTAGTTTCCTCGGCTTCCTAACCCTCTTTTCCGCCTTAGCTCGCAACGCCTTCCTCGCTTCCCTTTCTTTTTCTTTTTCCGCTCTCGTTCGAAGCCCAACCCCCCGCCTAATCCTCCTCTTCGCTTCTGTCCTCGTCTTCTTCTTAGAGATCGCCGCGAGTTGTTCCTCAATCCTCGCCGTCGTCGCCTCAACCGCTTCCTTATCTCCGCTCGCCTCGTAGAGCGCAAGGATTTGCCTCAAAGTCGTCGTCGAATTATCTAGCTCATACGCCGCCTCCAGCGCTTCAATCGCCCCCTTCCGATTTCCCAATCTCTCATACGACTTCGCGAGCGCAATAAATCGTGCCGGAATCCCGCCCTCAATCTCTAGCGCCTGCTCAAACGCCATCGCCGCCTTCTCATACGCCCCCGTCTCAAGATAAATCAACCCCGCGTTATGGAGCGAGCTCGGATTATTATCAAGGCTCTGCGCAATCTCAAAACACTCAATCGCCTCGTCAAACTTCTGTTCCTTCGCATACAAAATCCCGAGGCGGTTATACGCCGCCGCGTTCTTCTCGTCGAATTTTAAAATCGTCAAAAGCGCCTTTTCCGCCCTTAGCGGCTTCCTCTCGCGCATCGAATCCTGCGCGATCGACCACAACTTCTTCATCTGAGCGTTATATTTTGGCGACGTCGCCGACTCGGTTTTCTTCTTTTCTAAAAACTTCGGATAGAAAAAAACTAAAAACGCCGAGAATAAAAGAATTAAAAAAATTCCTAACATATTCCCCCCCATTATACCATAATCTAAAGCATATCCGCAACAATGTGGAGTTTGATATGCCCGTTCCCCTCTATATTTTCATATAGCTCCAAGAGGTTCGAAAGCTTCCTTAAAAACTTCTCGTTCCCCGTTTTAAAAAACGATTTATATAAAATCTCAATTCCCGTCGCAACGACCCCGAGCGCAAACCCCCGTCCGTTCTCCTTCTTCCCCGCCGCGTTAATCTCCTCCGCAAGTTTAACTAGCTCTCCCCCCTTCGCCGTAATCAGCCGCTTCGCGAGCGTCTTTACTTTCTCGTCTCCCGCGATAGGTTTCTCGAGCGAATTTTTAATCTCTTGAACAAACACCCTCGCCCGCGACCGTACCGTCGGCAGCAGCCCCGAAAGGTCTCGAACGAACAAAACAAAATGATTGTTCTCTTTCGGTTCCTCAAGGTTCTTTAAAAACGCGTTCTCCGCCGCCTCGTTCATTTTCTCCGCCGCCTCAACTATAAAAAACCGCTCCTCCCGCTCTTTCGTCCCCGCCCCCGCAGTAAACTCCCGAACCGCCTCGACCGTAATTTTCCCTGTCTTCTCGTCCGGCCTTAAAATCGTCGTCGTCTTCGGAAACTCCCGATAAATCTCCTCCACCCTTAAAAAATCTTCTAAAACAAAAATCGTAAAATTCGTCCCCTCCGCGAGCTTCCTTATTTCTCCAATTTCTCCAAAAAACATTTCGGCATCTCCGCCTTAAAAACCTTTCGCTTCCCCTCTTTTTCCCCTGTTTCTGAAACCCCCGGAATTGTAATTTCTAACTCCCCCGCATGAAGATAAAGCCGCTCACTTTCCTCCCCATATACCTTATCCCCTAAAATCGGCGTCCCAATATACTTTAAATGAACTCTTAACTGATGCGTCCTCCCCGTAATCGGCTTTAACTCTAAAAGCGAATATTTCTCATTTCTCTTTAGAACTCGATAAAACGTCTTCGCCTCTTTCCCGTTCGGGTCAACTTTAAACGTCGTCGGGCGGTTTAAGTTTCGGGAAATCGGCAAATCAATCAACGCCTCATCCATCTTCGGCGTCCCCACCACAACCGCATAATAAGTTTTATGCGTCTTTCTCTCCTGAAATTGTCGCCTTAAATAACTCTGCGTCTCCGGATTTTTCGCAAGAATAACCACTCCGCTCGTGTCCCTGTCTAACCGATGAACTAAAAGCCCATAATCCTCTAGCGTCGGCTCCGCGCAATACCCCCCCTTACTCATCGACAAAAGCCCCGTCGGCTTCTCTAAAACTAAAACATTTTCGTCCTCAAAAATCACCGGCGGTCGCTCCATAATCCGCTTTTTAAAATCTTCCGGGATTTCCAAACTAATCTCCTCGCCCCCCTCAAGTTTCGCGCTCGCCTTCGAAACCGTCTTCCCATTAACTCTAACAAACCCCCTCCCGACAAAACTCTGTAAAATTGAACGATTATATTCCGGATATTTTTGCACTAAAAGATGGTCAAGCCTTATTTTCTCCGACTTCTCCTCTTCTTTCGCTAAAACCTTGTCACCGTTAATAACTCGCGACATCTCCGGCTTCGAAAACTTTTTCCCAGTAATAATCATCTCAGCCCAACCGCTCTCTGGACTTCAAGAAGCTTCCGGTTCGCAACTTCGTTCGCATATTTCTCCCCCTCCGCAAACAACTGCTCAATCTCCGCGTCCGCCACTTCCCCAAGTCTCCCCTGGAAATCGGAAATTAACCTAGAAACCGCCTCCGCGACTTGTTTTTTCAAATCGCCATATCTCTCTTTTCCCTCCCATTCTCTGACCACCTCTTCAATCGGTCGGTCTTCAACCAGCGCTAAAATATTTAAGAGATTAGAAATCCCCGGTCTCTCCCTAAAGTCGAACCGGATTTCCGAAAAACTGTCCGTCGTCGCCGACATAATCTTCTTCGCCGCCTTCTCCGGCGCGTCCGAAAGCATAATCTTCGAATTCTCCCCCGCCGTCGATTTCGACATCTTCTTCTCTGGGTTTACCAAATCTCTAATCCGAATCCCCTCTTTCGTCCCCATAAACTCCGTCTGTTTCCGCGTCTCTTCCGGGATCACGAAAACCTCGCCATATTTCTTATTAAACCTCTCCGCCAGGTTTCGCGTCAACTCCAGATGTTGGAACTGGTCTTCCCCAACCGGAACGTAGTTCGCGCTATATAATAATATGTCCGCCGCCATCAAAACCGGATAGTCAAAAATCCCAACATTACACGACGCCTTCCCCTCCGACTTCTCTTTGTATTGCGTCATCCTCCCCATTTCCCCCATCGTCGCCGTACAGTTCAAAATCCAGTTCAGCTCGCTATGCGCCGGAACATGGCTCTGGCGATAAATATGTACATTCTCGTTCAGCTTAAGCCCCGCCGCCAAAAAACAGCGAATCGAGTTTAAAATATTCTTCTTTAAATCCCCCTCAACTTCCGCAATAATCGAATGTAGGTCAGGTACAAAAATATTGACCCTCATCTCTCCCGAATATTTATTCGCAAGCCTAACCATCGGCAACATCGCCCCTAAATAATTCCCGAGCGTCAGCTCGCTATTAACCCTAAGTCCCGTTAAAATCGTTTTCATATTCTCATTATATCATAAAGCCTTTCTTTTTACTCTTTTCTATGTTAAAATGACCTTAGCGGGGTATTAGCTCAGTTGATTAGAGCGCTTCGATGGCATCGAAGAGGTCGTGGGTTTGAGTCCCACATACTCCACCAAATCCAAGACTCCTCTAGGAGTTTTTTTGGATTTTGCAAAAGTTCATTACGAGGGACTCCCGCAGGTTACGACCGAGGATGAGGTGCCCGACACCCGCAACGGCGGGCTGGCGGGACACCGACCCGAGAATGAACCTTTTGAAAACCCTATGTTATAATATCTTTATGGAAGAAAGATTTGATGTATTTCACTGGGCCAACGAAATCGACGAAATTAAAAATA
>CAZMWH010000044.1:0-4304 GCA_964570115.1 uncultured Candidatus Saccharibacteria bacterium
CTCCTCCCGAACTCTCTCTAAAAATCCCGAAAGTCTCAAAAAAGCCGTCTTCGCCTTTCCCGAAAGCTCCTCCCCCCGAAAAATCTTCTCTAAACTTTTTTCACCAACCCCACTAAGCACGTTTTTCGCGACCCGTTCCAAGGCAATTTTATCCCTCGGGTTTAAAACTAAATGCAAAATCGCAAGGACGTCTTTAACTTCCTTTCGGTCGTAAAATCGAACCCCGCCAACAATCTTATATGGAATATGCGCATTTATCAGCGCCTTCTCAAACGCATAACTCTGCGCGTTCGTCCGATATAAAATCGCAAAATCCGAGAACGCCCTTCTATCCGCCTCCGCTAAAATCTCCCTCGCAACATAATTCGCCTCCCCCGTCTCGTCCCGAAGACCCTTAATTCTAATCGGTTCCCCCTCCCCGGCTTCCGTAAACAACTTTTTCTCCGACCTCTGCTTGTTTTGGCTAATAATCTTCTGGCTCGCCTCAAGAATATTCCCCGTCGAACGATAATTCTGCTCAAGTTTAATCACCTTCGCTCCCGGAAAATCGTTCGTGAAGTTTAAAATGTTCGTAAAATCCGCCCCCCTCCACGAATAAATGCTCTGCCAATCGTCCCCAACCACGCAAATATTCTGTTTCTCGTTAACCAAAAGTTTAATCAGCCGATATTGCACATTATTCGTGTCCTGATATTCGTCGATTAAAATATATTTAAACCTCTCGCGCCACTTTTTTCTAACTTCCGCGTTCTCCCGGAATAATTTTAACGTCCGAAGCAACAAATCATCAAAATCCAGCGCGCTCGCTTCCTCTTTTTCTTTCTCATACCGCTTAAAAATCTTCGCAATATTTATCTGGTTCGGATAATACGCCCCCTCCTCATAGTCCTCCGGCGTCTGTCCCTCGTTTTTTGCTTTCGAAATAATCGCCTGAACCGCCTTCGGTTTAAGGCTCTTGTCCGTAATTTTTAAGTCTTTCATAACCCGCTTAATCAGCGCAACTTGGTCTTCCGTATCATAAATCGTAAAGTTTTTTTCTAACCCCGCCGCTAAAAACTCAACCCTCAAAATCCTCACGCAAATCCCATGGAACGTCCCCATATACGGCATAAAATGCGGAGGTGGGGCGAGCGGGGAGAAATGTGCTTGTCGTGGAGGGTCCGGAGGCAACGGCCGAGGATTAGCGGCCGAGCCCCGTAACGACGGGCGCGAGGAACGCGCCTCCACGAAAGCACTTTCGACCGCAAGCAAGCCCCATAATCTCTCCCTCATCTCCTTCGCCGCCTTATTCGTAAACGTAACGGCGAGGATCTCATTTTGAGAAACCCCATGTTTCAGCAGGTTCGCAATCCTATGTGTCAAGGTCTTCGTCTTCCCCGACCCCGCCCCAGCCAGCACCAAAAGCGGGCCTTCTAGCTGTTTAACCGCCTCGATTTGTCGCGAATTAAGCCCCCTAAAAATCTTCTCCTCGTCCATCTCTATATCCTCTAATCCTTTTATATCGCCTCAATCTTCGCCCCGAGCGTCTTCAACCTCTCCGCAAAATCCTGATACCCTCTCTTAATCATATAAACGTTGCGCAAAATCGACTTCCCCGGCGCCGCCAGCATCGCAAGCAGAATTACCACCGCCGGTCTTAACGCCGGTGGCGCCATCATCTCCGCCGCCCTAAAGTTCGTCGGGCCCTCAACATAAACCCTGTGCGCGTCTAAAAGTTCGACTTTCGCGTTCAGGTTCGCCAGCTCTGTCGTATAGACCGCCCGGTTCTCAAACACCCAATCATGAATTAGCGTCCTTCCCTCCGCCGTCGCCGCGATAACCGAGAAAAACGGCAAATTATCAATATTCAGTCCCGGAAACGGCATCGGATGAATTTTATCAGCCGGCGCCTTTAGCTTCGCCTTTTTAATCTTCAAATCAACCAACCTCGTTCTCCCGTTGCGAGAAAAATATTCCTCTCCCCGCTCAATTTTCGCGCCCATACTCTTCAAAACCTCAAGTTCAACCTCTAAAAACTCAATCGGCGCTCGTCTTACTATAATTTCCGACTTCGTTACAATCCCCGCAGAAATCAGCGACATCGCCTCAATCGGGTCTTCGCTCGGACAATATTCAACGTCTTTTTTAATTCTCGAAATCCCTCGGATTTTCAAGTTCGTCGTCCCCGCCCCCTCAATTTTAACCCCAAGCTTCTCTAAGAAAAACGTTAAATCCTGAACCATATAATTCGAGCTTGCCCCAACAATCTCCGTTTCCCCCGGATATTTCGCCGCCGCCATCATCGCGTTTTCTGTTACCGTATCCCCCCGCTCAATCAAAACAATTTTCTTCTTCGGAAATTTCTCCGCCCCGCTAGCCCCCTCTCCATTTTTCCTCACTCTCGCGAGATAAAACCCTGACCTTCTCGTCGCGTCAACATCAAGCCCAAACGTCTCTAGCGCCTTTAAATGCGGCGTAATCGTCCGTGTCCCGAGCGAACACCCCCCTGCATACGGCAAAGAAAACTCCGTATATTTATGTAGAAGCGGACCCATCAACATCAAAATCGAGCGCGTTTTTCTCGCCGCCTCAAGATCAATTTCCTCAAGTTTCAATTCGTTTGGTGATATAATTTCCAAATCTTTTTCGTCGTTTGTCCAGTTAATTTTTACCCCAATCGACTCCAAAACCTCAATAATCCGATAAACTTCCTCAATTTTAGCTAACCCCTTTAGCGTCGTCTTTCCCTCGTTTAAAAGGCTTGCGCAAAGTAGCGCCACCGCCGCGTTTTTACTCGTATTAACAGTAATCTCCCCCTTAAGTTCCCTCCCCCCGTAAACTACGTAGCTCTGCTCCCCCGTATCATTAACAGATATAATCGGCTCTCCAAACACCTCCTCAAGCCGCTCAATAATCTCAAAAGAAATGTTTTGTTTTCCATTCTCAATCCTAAAAATCGCCGACTGGCTCGTTCCAATCTTCTCCGCTAGCTCGTTCTGCGTCCAGCCCCGGCTTAGCCTTAATTCCTCGACCCTCTCCCCAATTCTCTCCAAAGTTTCACAAAAAGTTTTCATACAAAAATTATATCACACCACGAATAAAATCTCAACCCCAAAAACCCCAAAAATCCTCAGAACCCCTTAGATTTTCTTCAACTCCATATCAATCCCCCGCTTAACTTCAACCAGCTCAATCCCCAACTTAATCGCCGTCCGCGCCGGAATTGTCTTCAGCTCCATCGCAAACGACAGCTCAATCGTCAGCAAATTATTTATCTCTAAAATCTTCTTATATCCCTCTTTCGCGCTTAAAAATCCGTTATTTATCATCATATAATACTTAATCATTCTCCGCGCATAATCTAAAATCAGCCGCCCGTTATAATCCCGCCCGAGGCTCGTCATCTCTTCTACCGCCTTAAAAATCTCCCTCTGGATATATCGAAGTCTCTCATAAAGCACCGGAACCAGAATTACCGCCGGTTTTAGAACCTCCCGCTTTTCCCGTTCAACCCTAAAGTTTTCCCTAAACTCCTCGAGCTTCTTCTCTGGCGTAAAAAAGTTTAGTTCAAACATAAACAAATCCAGCCATTCCCTCTCTGCTCGAAGCACGTCTGCCCGCTCTAAACTCCTCCTAAACTTCGTAATCTCCTTAACATAAAAATCCCCCGCGAACATCTTCCCCTCCTCCGCCTCTTTTAATTTCGGCTTAACCATAAAATTATATATTAAAACCGAATTCCCGCCCATTTTATAAATCTCTTCTCCCTTCGCATTCCTCCCCTTCGCTAAAATCAACCTCGAAAAGTTCCTCTCCTCAAGCCTCCTAATCCTCTCTCTCGCGTCTTTTATCGTCCGAATTTCAGCTACTCTAATCATAAAAATTATTATACAAAAAACCTTAATCTTTTTCAATCGCCCAAAATATGCTAAAGTTATTATTAGTGGACTAAAAATTGTCGACTAAAGACGTCTTTGGAACGAGAATTCGTCGCGCGCCAAAAATTAAAACTTTTTCCATGCGAATATAAACTGTTCCGCCCTATTCCTTTAGCTCGCCAATGTCCATCTCGAGGGAGAGCCGAGGCACTCTTATCAGAAGTTTCTTTTAAACTTCCGATGAGGCTACTCTTTTACACCAAAAGAACGCGCTCGAGACTTACGGGTCTTTGAACGTCTAGAAGTTGTCTTGCCGGCTGGATGATATTGTCCGTCCCGTTTGCTGGAAACTATGAATGGACTAATGGTGCGCTTAACAATAGAGGCAACAATGGGAATTACTGGTCATCTACCGCTACGTCATCTGACTCAGGTACGAACGCTTAC
>CAZMWH010000045.1:0-3220 GCA_964570115.1 uncultured Candidatus Saccharibacteria bacterium
ATAACGGTGATTTTGGGGAAGTCGAGAACCTTGGCGATTGACTCATAGCGGTCTTGCTTGCCCTGGGAGGCGAGCTGTTTTCTGATATGGTTACAGGAATTGTTGAAATAATCCTCGTAAATCGGCTTCCCTTCGGGGGTCGCGACGATAATGATTTGGGAAATACCGGCGGCAATACATTCTTCGACGACGAGTTGCATGACGGGGCGGTTGCCGATTGGCATCATCGCCTTAGGGATGGTTTTGGTGATGGGGAGATAACGGGAGGCGAAGCCAGCGTCGGTGATGATTGCTTTGGTGGGTTTTTTATAGTTCATTTTAAATCCTAATTTAATTTAGATAAATTATAGCACAGAACTATTTTTTCGCCTTCTTAGACTTTCCTTTGGACTTTTTAGCGGATTTTTTACGGGAAGCGGCGGCTTCGATTCTAGCTTCGCGATCTTCGAGTTTTTGAGCGCGGTTGTGGACGCCGTAGGTTAAGCTGCAAATCCCGAGAACAAGGAGATAAACGCCAAAGAAACGGATAAAGTGAGTTCCGGAGTTGAAGATGGCGAGACCCATAATCGCGCCGCACATCCCGCCGAAGACCCAGGTAAAGCGGTCGGTTGGGTCGATAGTGGTTCTAAAGCCAGCGATAATTTCGAAGAAGCCGCGGAGGAAGGTATAGAGAGCGAGAAGGATGAGGTGCCAGGTGGAATCTTGGCCGAGGGTAAAGAGAAGGGCGAGGGCGATAATCGCGTCAATAACAGCGATACCAACAGAGACCGCCCAGCCGGTTTTTTGATGGGCGCGGTAGAGGGCGTTGATGAACTCGATAATTGAGAAAGAAAGAAGGAAAATCCCGGTTAAGGTCATTAAACTATTAAAGTCGCGATTAACGCTAAAGAGAGCGAACCCGCCAAAGAGGACGGCGACGATGCCCTTGATAACGAAGATTAGCCAGTGGCTGTCGATATAACTTCTTTTGATGTGTGCCATTTTAGATACTCCTTTATAGATTATAAATTATAGGTTATGGTTTCTAAGATTTGATTAAAATCTTCGAGGAAAATTTCGGCGTCAGTTTCGATGATTGCGGTTTTGTCGCGCAATTTGATGACAGCGGCGGCGCCCACGAGTTTATTGGGGAGGGTTCCGGAATAGACGGTTGAACTTTCGTTGTTGATGGTTTTGATTTCTGCGGTTAAAGTCCCTTTAGAGACGAGTTTTTCATAGGCTTCTTGGACTTTTTCGATGGATTTGGTGGAGATGATGACGCGGAGGGCGTTGATTGTTGAATCGGAAACAGGGGAAACTTCGCCAGGGTTTAGATAGGCCTCGAAATCTCCGCCTTTGTTGGCGTCTTTTGCGACATAAACGCTCCAAGTTTTAGGGTATTGGAAGGAGAGTTCGCCATAATCGGTTGGGCCGGAAAAGTTAAGATAAGGGGATTTTTCGCGTTCGGTAAAGGCGGCTTCGAGCTTTTCGGTCGTTTCCTTTTCGGCGCTGGCGACGGCGAGGCTGATTTTTTCGTCGACGTTATTTTTTAGGTCGGTATATTCAAAGTAAACATAGCCGAGCAGGGCGAGGGCGGCGACTGAGATAAAAATGAAAAAGACGAGTAAAACGGTTTTTAGGTGGCCGCCGGACTTTACGGGTTTTTTCTCGCTGGGGGGCGGAGAAAGCGGGGCGGTCGGGACGGGGCGATAAGGGTTCGCCGGGGGGGATTGAAAAGGATTTTGTGGGTTCATATAAGCTTATTTTAGCATAAGCGGGTTTTCGCGTAAAGATTTAGCCGCGTTTTAGGCTTTAGAAAAATCTTCGGCGAGGACTTCGACTTTATTTTTTAAGGTCGAGAGGTCGGTTTCGATTTCTTTAGTGAGGGCGAGGGCGGCTTGGTAATTTTCGAGGCTTTTATCGAGAGAAAAATCGTCGGAATAGAACCATTCGATTTTTTGGTCGAGGGTTTCGAGTTTTTTGTTTAGAGAAAGTTTGGTTTCTTTTTGGTTTTTAGTTTCGGGCTTTGACATCTTTAATCTCCGCAGTTAAAAGTTGATTTTTGGTGGTAATTTTGATGAGCTCGCCGGGGGAAAGATTACCGGAGATGATGGAATAGCCGCGGGCGAGGACGGTTTCGGGATTAAGGGTGGCGAGAAGTTTTTGCTGTTTTTCGACGAGGGAGAGGGTTGAGGCGACGCGCTCGAGAAGGGATTTTTTGAGTTTTTCTAAATTAGAGGCGAGGGAGAGTTTTTCGGAGTTAATTTCCTCGAGAAGATAGGGTTTTAGGCGGGCGAGGTTGTTTTTGAGGTGGGAGAGGAGGTAATTTTTGTCGAAAGTGAGGAGTTCGGCGGCGTTCGAGGGGGTTGAGGCGCGGACGTCGGCGACGAGGTCAGCGAGGGATTCGTCGACTTCGTGACCAATCCCGGTCATAACGGGGATTTTTGAGCGGGCGATTTCGCGGGCGAGGAGTTCGTCGTTAAAAACAGAGAGGTCGTCTTTTGAACCGCCGCCACGGATTAAAACGAGGGCGTCGACGGAGGTTTTTTCGTTAAAATAGTGGAGCGCGCGGATAATTTCGTCGGCGGCAGAGGCGCCCTGGACGGCGACGTTGCCGACGAGGATTTCGATACCACCCCAGCGGGCGTTGAGGATTTTTAAGAAATCGGCGTAGCCGGCGGCGGTGGTGGAGGAGATGACCCCGAGTTTTTTCGGGTTTTTCGGGATTTCTCGCTTTTTCTCGGGGGCAAAAAGTCCTTCTTTTCTTAGTTTTTCTTTTAAAAGTTCGAAAGATTTTTTAATATTCCCTTCGCCGACGGGTTTTAGACTCGAGACGGTAAAGGAAAATTTCCCAAAATTCGTGAGCTTTGGTTTTCCGGAGACGACGATTTTCATACCGTCTTCGATTGGGAAGCGGAGGTTAAAAACGGTCATAAAACAGGAGACGGTCGATTCGTTGTCTTTTAGGTCGAAGAAGACCCATTTTTCTTTTGCGATTTTAAAAGAGGCGACTTCGCCTTCGAGCTCGATTTTTGGGAAGGCATAGTCGAGGGTTTCGTTGGCGACGGCGAGAAACTCGGAGACGGTGAATTTGATGGTTGGGGAGCCTTCGTACATAGAAAAATTATAACATATATGGTAAAATTACTTTAATGAAATATTTAGCAGTTTTAGGGAGACTTCCGAAACTTTCGCTGGCGGAGCTAGAGGCGCAGTTTTCGGAGGTAACAGAGATTTTAGA
>CAZMWH010000046.1:0-3051 GCA_964570115.1 uncultured Candidatus Saccharibacteria bacterium
TACGCTAAATTTTTCTCAATATAACCTTTGGCGATTTTACAGATTTTAGAAATCCTTTCGCCCTTTACTAACGGGTCAATGTAGCGAACTTTAGAGCCGGTTTTAACGAAATAAACGCCGTCTGGCTTCTCTTTAGACTTTAATATTTTTGTCGCGTTGCGCCAACTTTTAAACGCCTCCGCATACCGAGACGCTTCAATTATTTCTATAATCTCAGCTTCCTTTTTCTCAAATAAATCCTGTTGCTTTAGCTTACCCTCATTCGATAAACCTTTGAGAATGTCGGCGATAAATTGCATCGAATATCTTGGACGCTCGTCGCGATAAATTAGCGACATTTCCGAAGTAGCTTTAACGAATTTCCTAGCCAACTTCTTTGTCCTAAATCCCAGCTCTGGCGCTCCGTCCTCACTTTTCTCAACTTCAAGGTCGCTGTATAATTCGCAGATTTCGTCTAAATTAAGTTTGTCATAGAGGAATAATGCGTTTGATAGCGAGTATTCGAGCCGGTCGGCGGCGAGCTGCGGGGAATCATTGTCAGCGATTGGATAAATATGATAATCGTCGACTTCCTCTAACTTAATTTCGTCGCGATTCAACAAATTCATAATTTCTCGCGAGTTTTTTATAAAAGCCGACGTCATATTTTCTAGCGATTCCTGTGTCATTACATCGCCATTCATCACGTCTACGCAATGCTTAAACGCGGGCGTCGCAATATCATGGAACAACCCCGCAAGCGTCTGCTTCTTGTTGCGAGTAAAATGCCAAACTATCAGCGCTACCGCTACCGAATGGTCAAGGTTAGAAAGGAAGAAATCCGAGTCAGCCAGCTTCGTATAAACCATGCCACAATTATTGGAAATATAGATAGACCGCGTCATCGCCGGCGTTTCTATATATTCCTCCAACCACTCCGGAAACTCCGGCTCAAGGATTTTTAGATATTCGCGAATCTTTTTATTAGCATTCTTCAGATAGCTCATGGCATTTATTATAATATACTATTTTGGTATTTTTGGCCTCAAAAAAATCCCCCTCATTCCGCTAATTTTTTTGAATCTCAATCAACAAATAACCGAATAAAACAAAATACAAACTTTCCCAAACTAGCTCGGTCTCGCGAAAAGGCGGAAATTTTATAATATACATTAGAATAAAAGTTAAAGCATAAAGAACAAAAATGAAAGTGAAACTTCGTCGCCGGATTAAAAACAATATAATCCCAATAATAAAACTAGAAATAAATGCAACATCGGCAAAAATTTGATGAACCGAACTAATAGTTTCATTAAACAAACCATACGGAAAAATCGAAAGCCCAATAAAACTAAGTACAAAAACTAGCAAAAAGAATTTTAAAAATTTATTTTTAACTTTTTTCAATAGTCGAAGAAAAAATATGACTAGAAAAATACTAAGAAGTAAAAAGAAAAAATATGTCGCTAAATTCGTCCCAATATATTGACTAATAGTTTTAGATAAAAACGCCATATAGCTATTATATAATATATTGTATAAATGAATGTTCCCTCCTTCCGCACTAAACTAATCTCTCTCGCCGACGACGAATATCGCGAATTTTCTATGCGCGGGATTCCTTGCGACCGCCCGTTTCTCGGCGTCCGCATTCCGGACATTAAAAAACTCGTCCGCGAAATTCCCGAAAAGGATTTCACCGAATTCCTAAACGCCGAACCCATCGCTCTCGAAGAGGTTCTCGCTCGCGGTTTTCTTATCGCACGCCTACCTTACGAAAAAATGCTCGAAGTTTTTGATTCTCAAATCAACCTTCTCGATAATTGGTGTGCGGTCGATACTTTCTGCTCCGCCCTTAGAAAAACCGTCAAAACTCACGAGCCTGATTTTCTCGATCAAAAAGTTGAGCCGCTTTTAAAGTCCAAAAACGAATTTTTCGTCCGTGCCGGTCTTGTTTTGCTTCTCGATTTCTATATTAAACCTGACTATTTATTTTTAATTTTCGATCGCGCCGAAGCCTTAAAATCCCGCGACGAATATTATATTAAAATGGCGCTCGCCTGGCTTCTCGCCGAATGTTTTATTAAATTTCCCGCCGAAACCCTCGCTTACCTTAAAGTTTCTAGCCTTGATAACTGGACTTTTAATAAAACCATCTCAAAAATCTCCGACTCTCGCCGCGTTGACCCGGAGACAAAACTCGCTCTTAAACGTCTTCGCAAAAAATAATTTTAAAAACTAATAATTTTATTCCTCGCCCCCGCGCCGGATTTAATTTTGATTGCGGTTTTCGGAACAGAGAAAGACTCGGAAAGCAGTTTAATTAATGCCGCGTTCGCCTCCCCGTCGTGCGCTCGCGCGCGCAAAAATGCAACGTATTCGTTCTCGCCGACTTTTTCTAACTTATCTCCCTGCTTCGACCCGGGTTTAACTTTAACAGCAATAATCATCTCAAATCTATTTTATAACATGTTATAATTATTTTGTAATAAAAGGATTTAAAAATGGAAAAACTTAAAAAATTCATCCCTTTTCTTATCGGCTTAATTCTTCTTGGTGGAAGCGTCTTCTTTTACTTCCGCGCTGGCGAACTAGCTAAAGTTTGCACAGAAAAAACTACCGCAACCGTCGTAAATATGCGCGAAGATTTTGCCTATGAAGAAGGCGGAATGAGATATATTTATTATCCAATTATCGAATATACCGTAAACAACGAACAAATTACGGGCGAACTCGGCTCTGGTTCTAATCCCCCTCTTTATAGCGTCAATGAAACTTTAGAAATCCTCTATAATCCTTCTAACGCCGAAGAGTTTATCGTTGCCGGCGAGAATCAAAACCTAACTTGGATTATTCTCGGCGGCCTCGGCGTTATTTTCTTTGCTGTTGGTATTTATACTCTGGTTAAGAAATGAAACGTAATCGCGAACAAATCGTCGTCAAAACTAGTATAATTAGTATTCTTGCTAATTTAACTCTAGTCGCGTTTAAGGCGACAGTGGGTTTTCTTTCAAACTCCATCGCCATTATCACCGACGCCGTTAATAACCTTAGCGATGCGCTGTCGAGCAT
>CAZMWH010000047.1:0-2645 GCA_964570115.1 uncultured Candidatus Saccharibacteria bacterium
TAAGCGGGAAGAAGAAAAACTAATCTTCTCCCGCCTCATTTCCGTCCGGTTTTTTATTTCGCGTTGCGCCTCCTTAAACGTCGCCCGCGAAATAATCGCCGGATGGGAATTTTTTAAATAAAACTGTCTCCGCTCGCCGTGATTTTTCCGCACCTTTTTCGTTAAAAAATCTTCGACATACGTTTTTCCTAAAATTGCGTCGCCTTGATATTTTTCGTTCGTTAAAATACTCCGAATCGTCTCCGGCGACCATTTTTCCTTTCCGCGCGGCGTTTTTATCTCCTCATTCGTTAGCCCTCGCGCAATCCCGCGCAAAGTCCCGCCCGCCAAAAACTCCCGAAAAATCCGCCGGACAATCTCCGCCTCTTCCTCGTTAATTTTCGGGCGATTGTCCTCGCCCTTATCATAGCCTAAGAAACTTTTATAGGGAACAACAATCCGCCCCGCTTCCATTCTCCGCTCAATCCCCCAACGGACATTCTCAGAAATCGACCGACTTTCTTCCTGCGCAACCGACGAAAGAATCGTAAAAATCAACTCCGACTTCGCGTCGAACGAGCTAATATTTTCTTTCTCGAACCAAACCTCGACCTTTTTAGCTTTTAGCTCACGCGTTACCGTCAGCGCATCAACCGTATTCCGCGCGAACCGCGAAATCGACTTCGTTAAAATTAAATCAATCTCGCCTCTTCCCGCCGCCTCAATCATTCGCTTAAATCCCGCCCGCCGACGATAGCTCGTCCCCGAAACCCCCTCGTCGGCAAAAATCTCAACCAGCTCCCACTCCGGATTTAGCGCCACATAACTTTTATAATAACTCACTTGTGCTTCAAAACTACTCACCTGCGCTTCCAGTTCCGTCGAAACCCGAACATAAACCGCCACGCGTTTCTTCGCTTTTTCTATCATATTTTCTCCAATTCGTAATCAAAAATCGAGGTCAGAATTCATTTCTGCCTCGATTTTATTTCTAAAATTTCTTTTGTTGGGGTTTTCTTTTCTAAAGAAAGTCCCAAACCCAGTGGTGGGCGGGATGGGAATCGAACCCATACTCCCTTACGAGAACCAGATTTTGAGTCTAGCGCGTCTACCAGTTCCGCCACTCGCCCATACCCCAATTATAACATATCCCTCACTAAAAAGAAAAAGAACAGGGCGCTTTCGCGCCCTTAAGGTTCATCGTCACCATCACCATCGTCGTCATCTTCGTCTTCATCGTCAGAACCAATTTCCTTCGCCGCATAAAACGGGGCGAGGTTGTCGGGGTCGCAAATGTCGTCGTTCGTATACCTAGAAAACTTATCGCTCAGCGCAATCACCCCCAACCCAGTCATCGACAGCACCGGCACCGCCACAAATACGCAGACAATAGCCTCCGGGCTAATCCCGACCTTAAATCCAAACGCCAAGGCGCAGACCGTCGGAATTGCCGCTATAGCCAGCATCGTCAAGACTCCCATCAGAAGCCCCAACCCCATCAACGCATCGTGACAAAAATCCCGCAGATTCTCAATCTTTACGAACGCTTTCAAAAAATCCCCTCCTTTTAAAGTCCAAAAGCTAGAACGCTCTTACCCCCTCATTATACCACATTTAGCATAAAAAGTAAAGCCTAGCACTTCCCTTAAACCTATTCCGCCCCAGTCAACCACGCCCAAATTCGCTCAAACAACGTCTTTTCGTTCTCTGGCAACTCCTCTTCTGCCTCCTCAGAAACCGCTTTCGCGACCTCTGCCTTCTCATAACTCGGACTTACCTGTTCCGCCGTCACTAGCAACCTATATCGACTCGTCCCAAGCGGCGTACAAGTTATCAGCGTCAACATCGGCTTATTCGTCTCATAAATTAACTTCGACACCTCCGTCGGCTCAATTACTTCCTCTTTCACAACCTTATAAGAATATCTCGTCGAATTATAATGAACATAAATCATATCCCCATCCTCTAGCCGCTCCAAACCCGAAAAGATAAACTTATAGGGGTTCGCGGAATAAATATCACCCGCGGAATGACCAGTTATCACAAAGTTCCCAATCTCTCCTGGATATGCGCTCGCCCCGTTAATACGGTAATGGACGACCCCTGAGTTCATTGCGCTCATCACCCCGCTAAGCGGCACTTCAAACGCAATCGGGACTTCGACGTTTAATTTCGGGATTATTAAAACTTCCTCGTCGGAAACGTTCGTCGCAATCACCGTCGGGTCAACCGCGGAAATCTCGCTCGCTGGCGCCTCCCCCGGGGAAACATACGCCGCAATCGGCGCAAAAATCAACCGGTTGTATTGCAAAAACAACACCACCAAAACCACCGCCACCCCCGCGATAATCGGCGTTAACTTTCGGCGTCGCTTCTCGCGCTTCGCCTTTTCCGACGCCCGCACCCGAATTTTCTCCCTAAACGTCGCCGAAAACCCGCCAGCCGGCGCCTTTCGCTCGCTCGCTTCGCCCTCTCCGTCAATCTTCCTTACAATCTTCTCCGCCTCCGCCGTCTCCGCTTTCTCGCGCTCCGCTTTTAACTTTTCTTTCGCAACGTAATCCTTCGCCGCCTTCGAATAATAATCGGAATAATATTTTTGATAATAGCTCTGCCAAGCGGTATGGTATTTTTTCCAAGTCTCCGGCGACACCCCCGAAACACTCCCG
>CAZMWH010000048.1:0-2512 GCA_964570115.1 uncultured Candidatus Saccharibacteria bacterium
CATTCCCCCTCTTTTTGATTTTTGGTTGCTTTGTCAGCAAAATCCCAATCACGATCCCGGTCATTACTCCGTAAAGATTGAGATGGACATCAGGAAATTCAAACACCCTCCCCTTAATAAACGCCTGCATCGCTTCGTCAGACATCGCCATAATTCCAGCCATCAAAAGCGTCCAGCAAACCGCCTTTCTTATCGAGTTCTCGAGATAGAAATAGAGAATCATCGCCAAGAACATTCGGTAAGTTACGAATGCGAAAGTCAAGTGAAGAAAAAAGTGTGCAAAATTTCTTAAATTTCCGTGGAACTTTGCGAACGAACTCGGCGCGTAGCCGAACTTTCCTAAAAATTGGAGTATAGCGTCCGCGACTTTCCGCGAAACAATCCCACTCTCGCCTCCCTCCTGGCTCGAAAGAATTAACGTAATTGCCATCCAAATCAGAAAGAAGATAAACCTGACAAAAAAGATAATCGCCAGTTTTCTCCTCGACATAGTTCGACTTCTGCTCATAGACTCCCCCTCCCTAGTTAGATTATTAAGGTGCTATCCCCTAATTATACAACGAACAAGATAAAAAGTCAAATCTCCTAAAATCCTCTAAACTCCCAAAACCCCTTGAAAATATGTTATAATTGCTCGTATGAATGCTAGCGAAATTAGACAAAAATATCTTGAGTTTCAAAAATCTAAGGGTCATCAAGTCATTCCTCCCGCCCCGCTCGTCCTTGAGAACGACCCGACGACCCTCTTTACCGGCTCCGGAATGCAGCCGCTCCTCCGTTTTCTCCTCGGCGAACAACACCCTAAGGGGACGCGCCTAACCGACTCCCAGCCCTGTCTCCGTCTCCAGGACGTCGAAGACGTCGGCGACCCGCGCCATACGACCGTGTTCGAGATGCTCGGAAACTGGTCGCTCGGCGATTATTTTAAAGAGGAACAAATCAGAAACTACTTTGAATTTCTCACCAAAGTTATCGGATTAGACCCCGAAAAAATCTTCGTAACTTGTTTTATTGGCTCAGAAAAATATGGTATTCCGAAAGATACCGAAGCCGCGGAGATTTGGCAAAAAGTCTTTAAAGAAGCCGGAATCGACGCAAAAATCGCAGAAATCGACACGGCAAAAAACGGCGACCAGCGCGGGATTAAACCTGGCGAGCGCATTTTCTTCTATAACGACAAGGAAAACTGGTGGAGTCGCGGCGGCGGCATCGAAACGACCCCAATCGGCGACCCTTGCGGGCCCGACTCCGAAGTTTTTTATGATTTTGGCGAAGATAAACAAGACGTTGAAAAATATGGGAAAAGTCATCCCGCCTCTGATGGCGCCCGTTTTATGGAAATCGGAAACCAAGTTTTCATGCAATATCGTCGCAACGCCGACGGTAGCTTCTCTGAACTTGAACATAAAAACGTCGATTTTGGCGGCGGTCTCGAACGTCTTGCGGCGGCGTCGATTGAAAGTTTTGACGTCTTTAAGATTTCTCTAATGAAACCGATTATCGAAAAACTAGAAAGCCTTTCCGGAAAGAGCTACGAAAACAATACCGACGAGATGCGTATCATCGCCGACCATCTTCGCGGCGCCTATCTCCTCTCGGCGCAAGGTCTCGTCCCCTCAAACAAGGCTCAGGGCTACGCTCTCCGCCGTCTGATTCGCCGCGCGATTTTAAAGGCCCTCGATCTCGGGATTGCGAAGGATTTTCTCAAAGAAACCATCTCGACCATCGAACAAGAATATAATTCTCTCCCCGACTCGATTTTGACCCATCGCGAAACCGCCCTCTCGGTTCTCGAAAAGGAAGAAAAAGCCTTCCGAAAGACCCTCGAGAAGGGAATTAAAGAGTTAGATAAGATTTATCAAAAAAATCAAACCTTAGACGGAAAAGACATTTTTAAGCTCCAAGATACCTACGGCTTCCCGTTCGAAATCTCAATCGAAGAAATTTATCGTAAAAATCTAAAACTCTCTAAGGATTATAAAGCCGAGTTCGACGCCGCCCTTAAGGAACAGCGTGAAAGAAGTAAAACTGCTTCAAAAGGTATGTTCAAAGGCGGGCTCGAAGATCACGGCGCCCAGACGACAAAGTATCATACCGCGACTCATCTCCTCCTCGCCGCCCTCCAAAAACACGTCGATAAAAATATTGTCCAAAAAGGCAGTAATATTACCGCCGACCGTCTCCGTTTCGACTTTAACCTCGACCATAAGATGACCCCCGACGAGCTTAAAACCGTCGAAGACCAGGTTAACGCTTGGATTTCCGAAAAACTCCCCGTTTCTTTCGCGGAATATGATAAAGATTACGCAAAAAATACGCTCAAGGCGCACGGTCAGTTCTGGGAAAAATACCCAGAAAAATTAAAAGTTTATACGATTGGCGATTTTAAAAGCCCCGTCTCGCGTGAAGTCTGCGGCGGGCCGCACGTCGAAAATACCTCTGAGCTCGGGACGTTTAAGATTAAAAAAGAGGAGTCTTCCTCCGCCGGCGTCCGAAGAATTAAAGCTATTTT
>CAZMWH010000049.1:0-2435 GCA_964570115.1 uncultured Candidatus Saccharibacteria bacterium
GGGCGAGGAATTCCGGTTGATAAACACCCGAAGACGGGGCTTTCGACACTAGAGACGGTTTTGACGGTTCTCCACGCAGGGGGGAAGTTTGGCGACGGGGGATATAAGGTTTCTTCGGGGTTACACGGGGTTGGTTCGAGCGTGGTAAACGCGCTGTCGACGAAGATGATTGCGGAAGTCTATCGAGACGGGAAGACGCATCATGTTGAATTTGAAGTTGGGAAGACTTCGGTTCCGTTTAAGGTGACCGAAGGAGCGCCGAGAGAACACGGAACTTCGATTACGTTTTATCCGGATCCGACGATTTTTAAAGAGACGACGACGTTTGATTATACTTGGGTTTCTAACTATGCGAGACATCAGGCGTATCTAACGAAGGGGATTTTGATTACGGTTAGTGACGAGAGAACAGGGGAGGGCGAGTCGTTTTATTTTGAGGGGGGGATTAAGAGCTATGTTAAGAGGTTAAATAACGGGAAAGAGGTGCTTTCGGACGACATTTTTTATGTTGAGAAGAAAATCGAGAATTCGGAAGTTGAGATTGCGGTTCAATATAATGATTCGTTTGCGGAGATTATGAAACCGTTTGCGAATAACGTTTTGACGCCGGACGGGGGGATGCATGTGGTTGGGTTTAGGACGGGGTTAAATCGAACAATTAACGATTATGCGCGAAAAAACGGGCTTTTAAAAGAGAAGGAAGATAATTTAACAGGGGACGATATTAAAGAGGGGCTGACGGCGGTTATTTTGGTGAAGCTGCCTGACCCGCAGTTTGAGGGGCAGACGAAGAATAAACTCGGAAATCCGGAAGTTAGGGGGTATGTTGATAAGGTAATGACTGAGTATTTTGGGTATTATCTTGAGGAAAATCCGCAGGTTGCGAAGAAGATTGTCCAGAAGGCGACTTTGGCGGCGCGAGCGAGGAAGGCGGCGCGAGCGGCGAGGGATAACGTGATTCGCAAGGGGGCGTTTGATGGGTTGAATTTGCCGTCGAAGTTGGCGGACTGTTCGTCGAGAGACAGGAATGAATGTGAATTGTTTATTGTTGAGGGGAATTCGGCGGCGGGTTCGGCGAAAGAGGGGAGAAATCCGAAAATCCAGGCGATTTTACCGCTTCGAGGTAAAGTTTTAAACACCGAGCGAGCGAGGCTGGACAAGATGTTGGCGAACCAAGAACTGGTCTCTCTAATTAAGGGGCTTGGGGTTGGGATTGGTGAGCAATTTGATATTAAGGGGCTCAGATATGACAAAATCGTGTTTATGACTGATGCGGATGTGGATGGACTACACATTGCGACGCTTTTGATGACATTTTTCTTTAGGTATATGCCAGAGGTGATTAAGGCGGGACACGTTTATCTTGCAAAACCACCGCTGTTTGGGCTGATTAAAGGGACGGGGAACACGAGGAAGATTGATTATCTTTATGATGAGGTGGCACTAGAGAAGAAGTTGACGGAGAAAATTGAGGAAAAGAGGGAGAGTGGGGCGAAAATTGACGAGACGCAGGAGAGGTTTAAGCAGGCGGGCTATACGGCGCAACAGAGGTTTAAAGGGTTGGGCGAAATGGACGCGAAACAGCTTTGGGAGACGACGATGGACCCGGAGAACAGGATTTTGGTGCAAGTGCATATTGAGGATGCGGAGAAGGCGGACGCGGTGTTTACGAAGTTAATGGGCGACCAAGTTGATCTGCGCAAAAATTTTATTCAAGCCGGGGCGAGCAAAGTTAACTTAGATGATTTGGACTTTTAAGGTTCTTAAGGAGAAGAGGAGAAAAATATGCCAGAAAACGCAAAAAACAATGATTTAAGCCACGAAAACCCGAAAGAGCCTAAGGACCAAGGTCTGGAGGGAGAAGTCGTTGGAGACGGGTCTACGGGCGTTACGCGTGAAATCCTAGACGGGATTGAAAATCGTGATGTTGAGACAACGATGGAAGAATATTTCTTAAAATATTCGATGTCGGTGATTGTTGATAGGGCGTTGCCGGACGTTCGCGATGGGTTGAAGCCGGTTAACAGGCGTATTTTGTTTGCGATGAATAAGAATGGGTGGAAAGCGCCGCACGCGACAGTGAAGTCGGCGAGAATTGTTGGGGAGGTAATGGGTAAATATCACCCGCACGGCGATTCGTCGATTTATATGGCAATGGTTAACCTCGCTCAGCCGTGGAAGATGCGCTATACCTTGATTGAGGGGCAGGGGAACTTTGGATCGGCGGACGGAGATGAACCGGCGGCGAGTAGGTATACTGAGGCGAGAATGGACAAGGTTGGGGCGGAACTTTTGGCGGATATTGAGAAGGAAACAGTTGATTTTAGGGATAACTTTGACGGGAGCGAGAAGGAACCGGTAGTTTTGCCGGCGGCGCTACCGAATATTCTTTTGAACGGACAGATGGGGATTGCGGTTGGGATGGCGACGAATAT
>CAZMWH010000050.1:0-2349 GCA_964570115.1 uncultured Candidatus Saccharibacteria bacterium
TACTCAAATTAAAATGAACTGACGATGATATAATTGCACAACTAAATTGTTAAAATAAAAACTCTAAGACCAGTGATTTTTCCACATCTCCTAGACTTCTCCTATCTTATCTCATCCCATAAAAAGTGTCAAGTACTTTTTTTGACTTTTTTTAACTTCTAATAGCTAACGCCCGCCAACATTCCGGCAGCAAGATAAACCAAAGACCCCACCAAAATCCCCAATAAAATCCCCGCAATCGCCTGTGGAATCGTGTGTCCCTCAACTAATTTCTGTGGTTTCGTTTTCTCGCTCTTATCCGTCCTCGCAATTTCGTTCAACAATTTTCCATGTTCCCCAACAATATATCTAACGTTAACCGCGTCATAAATAATAATCAGCGTCATTCCAAGGCTCAGCGCAAAAATCGCCGAAGAGAACCCCTCAAAAAGTCCTAAGACCGTTGATAGTGCCGCAAAGCTCGCCGAATGTCCCGACGGCATCCCCCCGCTACGCCCCAAATCGCTCAAGAACTCCCCAAAAGTCCTATATTTCTTCCCTCCCCCTCTTAAAATCATAATCAAAAACTTCCCTACTTGCGCAACCGAAAACCCAATCACAAAAGCAATAATTCCATAAAACCCGCTTCCCATTCTTAAAACTCCTCCTTATTTATTCCTTTTCTTCTTCCGGCAAAACAATCCCAATCGATGCAACCTTGTCCCCCTCGGAAAGTCGCATAATCCTCACCCCTTGCGTCGCCCGCCCCAATGTCGGAATCTCTTTGACCGAAACTCGAATCGCCTGCCCATTCTCCGACATCATAATCACCTCTTTCGCCACCGGGTCAAGCGTATGCACCGCGACAATCCTCCCTGTCTTCGCTGTAACCGCCGCCACTTTAATCCCAACTCCGCCCCTCTTGTGCGCCGTAAAGTGCGAAGCTAACGTTGCCTTTCCGTACCCGTTCGCCGAAATCACCAAAATCTTCTGCTCCGGATCAGTTAAAACATCCATCCCCACAATCTCATCTTTCGGTCGTAGCTTAACCCCTCTAACTCCTCGCGCCGCTCGCCCCATCGCTCTCACCTCTTTTTCGTTAAAGCGAACCGCCTGTCCCGCCGAAGTAGAAATCACAATATCATTTTCCCCTGTCGTCCCCTGGACCCATTTCAACTCATCTCCCTCATCCAGCTTAATCGCCGCCAACCCGTTCGAGCGAATATTCATAAAATCTTTAATCGCCGTCTTCTTAATCGTCCCCCGTTTCGTCGCCATAAACAAATATCCGTCCTCAAGTCCCGTCCCCTGTTTGATAATTGCGGTAATCTTCTCTTCCGGGTGCATATTCAAAACATTCACCGCCGCCGTCCCCTTCGCCGTCAGCGACGCCTGTGGCACTTCGTACGCCTTTAACCTAAAAATCCTTCCCTGATTTGTAAAGAATAGTAGAAAATCGTGCGAACTCGCCGTAATAATCTGAGAGATTACGTCCTCGTCTTTCGTCGTCATTCCCCTCTTCCCTTTTCCGCCCCTGTTTTGACGCCTAAAGTCCGCCTGTAAAACTCGCTTAATATAATTCTCAGTCGTTAAGAGGATAACGCTTTCTTCCTCTGGAATCAACTCCTCCTCCGCAAACTTCCCAACTTCGTGATTAATAATCTTGCTCTTCCTTTTATCTCCATATTTCTCTTTTAGTGCCAGTAGTTCCTCTTTAATAACCCTTAAAATCTCCTTCTCGTCCGCAAGAATTGCCTCTAACTTCTTAATTAGCTCGTGTAGCTCTTTTAATTCAGCCTCAATTTTATCTCTTTCGAGCCCTTGGAGCCTCCTTAACTGCATCTGCAAAATCGCGTTTGCCTGGATTTCCGACAGCCCAAACCTCTCCATCAACTTCTTATCCGCATCATCATAACTCTCGCGAATTGTCTTAATGACTTCGTCAATATTATCCAGCGCGATCTTCAACCCCTCTAAAATATGCGCCCTTTCTTTTGCCTTTTTAAGTTCAAATTCCGTTCGCCTACGGACAACAACCTGTCGATGTTTAATAAACTCCCCTAAAATCTCCTTTAACCCTAAAATCCTCGGCTGAAGCCCATCAACCAGCGCCAACATATTATAGTGGAAACTCGTCTGAAGCGGCGTTAATTTATAGAGTTGATTTAAAATCTTCTTCGGGAACGCATCTTTCTTCAGCTCGACAACGACTCGAACTTTCCCCCTCGCCGACTCATTTCGGACATCCGCAATATGGTCAAGCTTCTTCGCTAAAACCAAGTCTCTAACCTTATTCAAAAAGTCTTCCTTCGAGACCCCATACGGCATCTCTGTAATTACGATATTATAGCGTCCATTTTTTCTCTCTTC
>CAZMWH010000051.1:0-2207 GCA_964570115.1 uncultured Candidatus Saccharibacteria bacterium
CCGGAGCCGTGACGACCGCCGTCACCACCACCGTGAGGGTGATCGGTTGCGTTCATCACGACACCACGGACAGTCGGGCGGATACCCTTGCGACGACGGCGACCAGCGGCACCAATTTTAACGTTTTGGTGCTGGAGGTTGCCGACGGTTCCAATGCTAGCTTCGCAAGTCTCGAGGACTTTACGAACTTCGCCGGAAGGCATGCGGAGGGTTGCGTAGCCGTCTTCGCGAGCCATGAGCTGGGCGCTGGAGCCGGCGGCGCGAACCATCTGGGCGCCACGACCTGGGGTGAGTTCGATTCCATAAACGAAAGTACCGACAGGGATTTTTGAGAGCGGGAGGCGGTTTGAGGCTTCAACCGGAGCTTCTTCGCCAGTCTCAAATTTTAAACCTTTTTTCATATTGGTATCGGCGATGACGTAATAATAATTATCTTTTTCATCGCGGACACGAGCGATACGCGCCGAACGGTTCGGATCGTATTCGATTTCGACAACCTCTAACTTAAGACCTTTAGGAAGGTTGTGAGTTAAGAGGCGATAGTGGCGTTTGACGCCGCCGCCACGATGGCGAACGGTGATGCGCCCCTGGTTGTTTTTACCGGCGTTCTGTTTTTTAGCGAGAGTAAGGGACTTTAGGGGTTTTCGAGTTGTAATTTCATCGAAATCCTGAGTCGTCTTCTGACGCTGCGCCGGGGTAGTTGGACGATAGGATTTAAGCATTCTTTTCTCCTTTCTTTGGAGCCTTTGCGCTTAGTTTTTTAGTCTTTTTTTCGGAGCTCGAACCCGCGCTCTGTGTTTTGTCTGACCCCTGTTCTGGCATCTCAAAGACTTTGATGCTGTCGCCGTCTTTTAGGGTTACATAAGCGTACTTACGGTCGCGGCGATAGGTCGTCCCGGGGTAAGCGTGCTTGCCTTTTGAGAACTTCGTCTTCTTCCCTTTCCTGAGAAGAATGCGGACGTCTTCGACGGTAACGTTGTGGTCTTTTTCGACGAGGGCTTTAACGGCTTGCTTCGAGGCGGATTTTTTGACCTCGAAAACATAGGTTCGTTTCGCTTGTTCGAGATAAGTTTTCTCGGTTGCGCGGGGCTCGATAATGTTGAGTTTAATATTGAGCTTTTCGGAGGTTTTTTCAGTTTTTTTCGCGGTCATAATTATTTCTCCTCCTTAACTTCTTTATCTAGGAGCCAATTCTCGGTAGCAGTGATAGCTTTTTCGCCAAAGACAATCGCGTCGGCGTTTAGAATATCGAAAGTATTAAGGTAAGTTGCGCGGACGAGTTTGACGTTTTCGAGGTTGTTGACGCTTCTGAGGATTTCCGGGGTTTTCTCGGCGACAACGGCGAGAACGGATTTCTCAGAGAGCTTTAAGTCTTTCAAAATCTTTACGGCATCCTTGGTCTTGCCGGTTAGTTTCGCTTTCGAGTCAAGGACAAAGACGGCTTTTTCGGCGTTCTTTAGAGAGAGAGCCTGGCGGACGGCGAGTTTTTTCGCGGATTTAGAAACTTTTTTCGTGAAATTTTCTTCGCCAGTTCGACCGAAGGCGACGCCACCGTGACGCCAAATTGGGTTACGAGTTGAGCCGAAGCGGGCGCGACCAGTTCCCTTTTGTTTCCAAGGCTTCTTTCCGCCACCGCGGACTTCGCCACGCTTCAGAGTTTTTGCGTGAGAACTACGGGAGTTTGCGAGATAGGCGTCGTAAGAGAGTTTTAGAAGTTCGTAGTTTTCGACGGAGAGGTTAAAGATTTCTTTATTTAATTTTACGGTAGATTCGGTCATATTACTCCTTTCCCTCGACGCTTACAATTCCCTTTTTCGGGCCAGGGACGGCGCCCTTGAGACCGAGGAGGTTGTTTTCTTTGTCGATAAAGGCAACAACGAGGTTTTTGACGGTAACTTGGTCATGACCCATGCGGCCAGGCATACGTTTACCTTTAAAGACCTTTTGGGGGTACATCGAGCCGATGGAACCGACTTTTCTAATATCGCCCTTGAAACCGTGGGTGTTGCGGGACTCTTGGAAGTTCCAGCGTTTAACGGTTCCGGCGAAACCTTTACCTTTTGAGACTCCGGTAACGGAGACCTTATCGCCGAGAGCGAAAGCTTCGACGGTAATCGTGTCGCCGAGAGCGATTTCGGGTTCTTTTTCTGTACGGAACTCTTTAAGAACTTTAGGGTTAATGTTTTCTCCGGCCTTTTTAACGTGGC
>CAZMWH010000052.1:0-2093 GCA_964570115.1 uncultured Candidatus Saccharibacteria bacterium
AAGATGGACTTTTTGGGGCTGTCGAACCTTTCCGTAATTAAAAACGCTTTGAGAATGGTGAGGAAGGTGTATGGGGAGGAGGTCGATATGTATGCGGTGCCGCTTGATGACCCGAAGACTTATGAGCTTTTACAGAGAGCGGAGACGACGGGGGTGTTCCAGTTGGAGTCGGCGGGAATGAAGCGTTATCTGAAAGACCTAAAGGCGGATAAATTTGAGGACATTATCGCGATGGTCGCGCTCTATCGCCCTGGCCCGATGCAATTTATTGAAAGTTTTATTCGACGCAAACACGGTGAGGAGCCGATTACTTATCTCCACCCAGGGCTAGAAAATAGCCTAAAAAACACCTATGGGATTATGATTTATCAGGAACAGTTCATGCAGATTTCTCGAGAATGGTGTGGGTTTACGGGCGGTCAGGCAGACACGCTTCGCAAGGCGGTTGGGAAGAAGAAAATTGATTTGATGAAGAAGGTAAAGCCGCAGTTTATTGAGGGAGCGATTAAAGTTGGCGGGGCGACAGAGGAGATCGCGGAGGAGTTTTGGCGGGAACTACTCGACTTTGCGAACTACTGCTTTAACAAGTCACACGCGGCGTGTTATGGGCTGGTGTCATATTGGACGGCATATCTCAAGGCACATTATCCGGACGCGTATATGGCGGCGTTAATGACGGCGGATATGAGGTGGACGGATAGGTTGGCGATTGAGATTGCGGAGTGTAAGAAGATGGGGTTGAAGGTCTTGGGGCCGGACATCAATCAGAGCTACGGGGATTTTGGGATTGTTAAGGGAGAAAAGACAATTCGGTTTGGGCTTTCTGGGATTAAAGGGGTCGGGAAGGCGTTGGTTGAGGAAAAAGTAATCCCAGAGCGGGATAAAAACGGCCCGTTTAAGTCGGTTTGCGACTTTGCAAAACGGGTTGATTCGACGAAGTTTAATAAGAAAGCGTGGGAGTCGACGATTAAAACCGGAGGGTTTGACCGGTTTGGGACGAGGAGCGATCTTTTATATAATCTCGAGAATATTCAGGCATATGGGGCGAAGATGCAAAAAGACGCGGCGAGCGGGCAGACGGATTTGTTCGGAGCGTTTGGCGCGGCGGCGGCAATCCCGGAAGTTGAGATTAAATCGGCGCCGACGCAATATAGCGAAAAAGAGCAGCTGCTCTGGGAACGGGATTTGATGGGGCTTTATATTTCCGCGCATCCTTTGGATAAATATGATACTTATTTTGAGGAACAGACGCACCCGTTCTCGGTTGTGAATGAGAAAAACGATGGGCGGACGGTCGTGATTGGCGGGATTATCTCTAGTGTGCGGACGATTTTGACAAAATCGAATACGAAAATGGCGTTTATTAAACTCGAGAGTAAGAGTGGAGAGCAGGAAGTAATCGTATTTCCGAGTACGTTTGAAGAATATGGGGGGAAGTTGGTTCAAGACAACGTCGTTAGGATTACGGGGAGGGTTTCTGCGACGGATAAGGCGGGAAATCCGACGAGCGAGATTAAAGTTCTCGCGGAGACGATTGAGGTCGTTACGGACGAAGTTTTAGAGAACTATCAGGCGACGGGGACGCGGCTAGAGCCGCCGAAAGAGGCGCCGAAGTTTCGCAGTCGCTCAAAAACCAGCGCAGAGGGGGTCTCGGGAGTAAAATACGGAGCGCGGAGCTCAGCTCCGAAAAAAGCGGGGGGAGCAGAGGAGTTTGAACATATTCGCGCGCCAATTAAGCCGCCGAAAGATCCGCGAAAAACGCGTGCGTTTATCTTGATTAAAAACCCGGATGACGTAAAAACTCTAAACGAGATTAAGCGGGTTTGCGACCGAAATCTGGGGATGAACGAGGTGATTTTGGTGCTCGAAAGTAACGGCGAGAAGCGGGCGGTGAAGATGCCGTTTCATGTTGAGGTTTCGGGGGAGTTTACGAAACATATTCGAGAGCTGGTCGGCGAAGAAAACTTAAAAGTCCAATAGAAAAACTCCCCTTTCGGGGAGTTTTTTAAGTTAAGGTTGTGGTTAATCTGCGTAAGAGGGGCGGTCGTCGATGACGACGGTCGTGCCGTTTTCGGCGTTTTCGTAGAGCCATT
>CAZMWH010000053.1:0-2054 GCA_964570115.1 uncultured Candidatus Saccharibacteria bacterium
ATCTCCCTCGCCTTGTTTTTGTTCTAAAATTTTAAACATTAAACTCAAGACCAAACTTAGAAAATATTTTCTTTTGGGCTTTCCCTGAGTTTAAATGAATCATCATCCCAAGATACGACGCGAGGTCTTCCACGTCCTTATTTCCGTTCTGGACTCGTTCGATCGCCTTCTTAAAATTCGCAACCAACCTCTCCCCCGGAACAATATGCCCCGGATAAATCACCGCCCCTAAAAACGGCGCCCCTTTGTGAATTTCCTGAATATAAATCTTCTTCGGGTGGAGTCTAAGGTCGAGCTCTAATAATAAAAACTTCCGGATTTTTTCAATATCCTTCTTCGCCTGTTTCAGTTCTTCTTTAGAGACAATCATAAAAAAGTCATCCACATATCTTCCATAATATTTATACCCCAGCGTCCTCGTAATAAACTGGTCGAGTTGGTCAAGATAAATGTTCGATAAAAGCTGCGACGATAAGTTACCGATGACAATCCCCTGCCCCGGCGGTTGCGCGAACAACGTCTTCGAGTCCGGCAAATTATTCCACGCCCCCACGCTCCCACGCACCTCAACTCCGTCCGTCGGGTCATCAAAAATAATTTTTTCCCAAATAAACTTTAAAATCTTATATTTTGCGTCTTGTTCCGGAAACTGTTGTTTAAGTCCCCAAACCGCCCGTAAAAACAACTTCTTCCGGTTCAGACTCATAAAATATCCCTGAATGTCGAGTTTAATAATATACGTCTCTTTCGTATAATTATCCGACGCCGCTTGGATTTTCTTCGCGAGCCTTTGAATTCCAAACAGCGTCCCCTTCCCCCTCCGACACGAATAACAATCATAAATCAAGTGTCGCTCCCACCAATCCACAACTTGATTATAAATAAAATGATGTAAAATCCTGTCCCGAAACGGCGCCGCAAAAATCTCCCGTTTAACCGGGTCGTTAATAATAAACGTAATTCCCCGCCCGGGATTATACGACCGGTCGAGGATTTCGTCTCTAAGCAACATTAAATTTTCGACCACTCTCAGCTCGATTTTTTGCTCGTCGTTCGTCGCTCGCTTCCCTTTCCTCGCCGTATAATACGCCTCGGTTAGCCCCGCCATCAACCACGAGGAGATCTCCTCCTTCGACCCAAACCCCTTTGTCCATTCTTCCCCAAAATTAATTTTTGTCGCCGTTTCTTGGATCCTTTCGCTTGTTAACTTCTTGCGCTTCTTTCCTCAGCGTATGAATCAAATCGACCGTCTTACTATAAAAAACCGTCGCTTTTTCAACCGGTATAATCTCCAGTTCCGAAAGCGCCATCAACTTAATCTCCGTGTCCTCGATTTTATCTAGTACTGCCGCGACCCCGCCCTTTAAATCCCTTTTTACTCGACAGGTTTTCAAAAGTTCAAGATATGCCCTATATAAATCCTGAAACGCCTCCGCCGTGTACTGTTTAGCTTCTTTTTCCAGACCTTGTTTCTTAGAAAATTTATATAAATCAATCAAAACTTCCCGAACTCTCGCTAAACTTTTTGGCAACGGACAAACCTGTAAAACCTCATCCCGAAGAAACCTTCGCTTGTTTTCTTCGTCTTTAACAATAATCTCAAACTCTTCCTTACTCAGCGGCTTTGTTAGTTGGAAAACGACATACCCCTTTTCGTCATAAATCAACCGGCACATATTCGTTTTCGGCAGATTAACTTTATAGCTCTCAATATTCCGAATCGAAACCATCCCCAGTTTCGACTTTTTCTGGAAGTCGTTGTCGTGAATTAACCTCGCCCTCAGCTTCGCTGGCTTCGCCAATACCAGCGCGAGAATGACCGCCGAATGGTCAACCGCCACCCAATACCCTCTGACCGACTGGAAGATGACGACCTTATCATAGTTCATCGCCTCTTTTTCCATGATTGTTTTCTTTTTCCCGCGATAGATTTTTCTTTCTCTCGCGAGTTTTTCAATCTCTTCGACAGCTTCCTTCGCCATTTTACCTTTTCTTTTCCTTAATTTATCTTTTCTCGTCCGAACGCGGGTATCAAATCGTATCCGAGGGAGAAG
>CAZMWH010000054.1:0-1883 GCA_964570115.1 uncultured Candidatus Saccharibacteria bacterium
TAGTTAATAATGAAAATCATAATTTTGAGTCGGCGAAAATGCTTCTAAAAGATAAGTTTTTAGCGGAAAAATTTTCAGAGGAGGAGCGGAGGATTATGGCGGAGGCGGTCGAAGACCATCGCGCGTCGCTAAAACGCGAGCCGAGGAGTGTTTATGGAAAAATTGTTTCGTCGGCTGACAGAAATACCGAGGTTTCTCAAGCCGTAAAGAGGTCGTTTAATTATAACCGAGTTTTGCATCCGAATTATTCGGTTGAGGAGACAATTGAGGACGCGCGGGTTCATCTTCGGGAGAAGTTCGGGGCGGGCGGGTACGCGAGGGGGAAAATGTATTTTAAAGACTCGGAATATGAGAAGTTTTGCGAAGAAATTGAAGAAATTACAAAAGCTCCGGAAGAATATCTAAAAGTAGCGAAAAGAATTTTAGGAGTTTAAGATAATTTTATATCTCGGCTAAGTACGTTTTCTTGACAAAAGTGATGTAATTTGTTATAATTAAGGAATAGTACTTTAAGATTCTCGACTTACTCTAACGACCTTTTTATCTTTAGCGAGGAGGAGATTTGATGACGAACTGCCAGTTGAAGTTCCCCTATTCCGAAGAAGAAGAGAAAGAGCTTTTTGCCATCCGGCGCAGGTTTCAGGACGAGCCGGTTACGTCGGTTATCGTTCAAGAATATCAGACTGCGCTCAAGGAACAGACCTCTCTGACCGCGGTGGCGGCTCAGGAAGAGCTGGCGCGGCGCGGCGACTACAACTACATCGGCGACATTCTGCTCGCTGCGCTGGCCGACAACCAGATTCAGTACCAGACGGCGCTCTGCGAGCACATCGCGAAGAGCCTGTCGCGTTTTGAGGACGGCGCTATCCTGAAGCGGTTTGGCAACCACGTCTTGTGGCGCATGGCGAATGGCGATACCGGTCCGGTCAGTTTCAAGTCGTTCGTCGAGAGTTTTTAGCCCAGTTCCCCAGCATCCTGCTGGGGTTTTTCATGAGCTATTTAATAATGCCGCCGCCGAGACAGAGGTCGCCGGAATAGAGGACGGCGGATTGACCGGAGGCGGGGAGTTTGATTTCTTGATCGAAAAGGAGAGTCGCGGAAGAGAAGGGATTATCGGCGTTTAGAGTTAAGTTTTCCGGTTTCTTTAGAATGAGTTTCGCGGGGAGGAGGGGGGCGCGATGACGGAGGCGAACGGAGATTTTTTCGGGGATTTTGTCTGGCGCTTCGCGGAGGAAAAGGTTTTCGAGTTTTATTTCCTTTGTCCAGAGGTTCGCGTCGTTCAAGTTACGGGAAACATAGACAATATTTTTTTTCAAATCTTTTTTTACGACATAGTACGGAAGCCCGCCGCCAAGATAAAGCCCGTGGCGCTGACCAAGAGTATAAAAAACTGCGCCGTCGTGAAAGCCGAGGACTTCGTCCGTCGAAACATCGCGGATTTCTCCGGGTTTCAAATCGATATATTCTTTTAAAAAATCTTTCATTCCAACTTCGCCAACAAAACAGACACCCATACTCTCCTTTTTATAAGCGTTTTTTAGACCGTTTTTCGCGGCAAAGGCTTTTACCTCTGGTTTTTTCATCTCGCCGAGCGGGAACAGGGTCTTCTCGAGAGCAGAGGTCGAGATTCGATAGAGGAAATAGGTTTGGTCTTTGTTTTCGTCTTTTGCGAGGAGAAGTTTTCCGTTTTCGGCTTTAGCGTAATGACCGGTCGCGATAAAATCAGCGCCGGAGGCGAGGGATTTTTCGAAGAAAAGTTTAAACTTGATTTCTTCGTTACACATTACGTCGGGGTTCGGAGTTCGACCGGCTTTAAACTCCTTTAACATATAGTCAACGACTTTTTCTTTATATTCTTTTTCGAAGTCAAAAACTTTAAAGTC
>CAZMWH010000055.1:0-1846 GCA_964570115.1 uncultured Candidatus Saccharibacteria bacterium
TCCGCGAAGTCTCAATCGCTGGCTCGCTCGCCTATGGCGACGATTACGAAATCTGCGGCGGCTACTCCTCCCCGCTAAAATTTATCATTATGACCGTCGAAAAAGACGCCGAACTAAGCGCCCTTAACGCCGAACTCGAAGAAATCTCAAACCGCTACATGGAAGCCTATTACGCTTCAATGTCTACCCAAGAATCCGGAGATGATTCCAACGAAGAAACCGAAACTTCCGACGGCTCCGATTCTGAGGAATAAATGTCCGCGCCGACCTTCTTCTTCTACGATCTAGAAACTTCCGGCCTTAGCTCCGCCGACGACCGCATTACGCAGTTCGCCGGTCAGCGCACTAATCTTAATCTCGAACCAGTCGGCGACCCCTTTAACCTCGTTATTAAGCTCGAAAACGATACCCTCCCGTCCCCTGGCGCAATTTTAACCACAAAAATCACCCCCCAATTCACCCAACAAGAGGGAATTAAAGAACGCGAGCTCGCAAAAATCCTCGCCGAAGAAATTTTTACCCCCGAAACAATTATCCTCGGTTTTAACTCCGTCCGTTTCGACGATAAGTTTATCCAACATCTCTTCTGGCGTAACTTCTACGACCCCTATGAATGGCAATGGAAAGACGGCCGTTCTCGTTGGGATATGCTCGACGTCGTCCGAATGACCCGCGCCCTCCGCCCCGAGGAGATTAACTGGCCAACTACCCCCGAGGGGAAGCCGACCAACCGCCTCGAACTCATCACTAAACTCAACGGCATCTCTCACGAATCCGCCCACGACGCCCTCTCCGACGTTACCGCCCTAATCGACGTTACCCGCCTCATTAAAGAAAAACAGCCCAACCTCTTTAACTTCCTCTTTAAACTCCGCGATAAGCGCGAAGTCAAAGCCCTAATCAACCCCCTAAAACCCGCACCGTTCGTCTATACTTCCGGTCGCTATGGTTCCGAGTTTAATTCAACAACCGTCGCCTACTCCCTCTTTTTAACCAAAAACGGAAATTGTGTCGTTTTCGACCTCCGCTATGACCTCAACGAACTCCTCGCCTCATCAAAATCCGACAAAAAATCTGAAGCCCCCGAAGCCCTCGAAAAACTCTCCTCGCTCCTCTTCCCAAAAGTTAAAGAACTCGCCTTCAACCGCTGTCCTGCCGTCGCCCCGCTTTCCGTCCTCGAAAAAGCAGACGGCTGGGAAAAACTTTCCCTCTCCCGCGATAAAATCGAAAAAAACTTAAAAACCCTCGAAAATAATCGCCCTCTCCTTGAAAAACTAAAAGCCGAATTCGACTCCCGCGAAGAACTAAAGCCCGGACTCGATCCCGAATCCTCGCTCTACTCTAGTTTTCTCCCCGACGAAGATCGTCTCCGCCTCGCTACCATCCGCAACTCCGACGAAAACTCCCTCGCCGATTTTCACCCTCTCTTTAAAGACCCCCGCCTCCCCGACTTACTCTTACATTACAAAGCGAAAAACTTCCCAACTTCCCTTTCTGAAGACGAAAATAAAAAATGGGAAGAATATCGCCAAGCTCGCCTCAACCGTCAAGCTCCCCTCTTCCTCTCCGAGCTCGAAAAGTTTAAAAAACTCGGCGCCGACGATTTTATCCTCGAAGAGCTCTACCTCTGGTATCAATCGTTAGTCTGACTCGAAAAGTTTCTTCTCGGCGACGTCCGGAGGTTACGACCGAGGAGAGAAGCCCCGAAGCCCCGTAACGACGGGCGCGGAGGAGGCTGTTCGCCGAAAGGAACTTTTTGAGTATGAATAGATAATATGATATAATTAAAGCTTATGGACGATAACTATATCAAAATTCGCGGCGCCCGCCAGCACAACCTCAAAAA
>CAZMWH010000056.1:0-1774 GCA_964570115.1 uncultured Candidatus Saccharibacteria bacterium
TCCGCGAAGTCTCAATCGCTGGCTCGCTCGCCTATGGCGACGATTACGAAATCTGTGGCGGCTACTCCTCCCCGCTAAAGTTTATCATTATGACCGTCGAAAAAGACGCTGAACTTTCTCGCCTAAACTCCGAACTCGAAGAAATCTCAAACCGTTATATGGAAGCCTATTATAGTTCAATGTCAACCTCAACCTCCGAAGACGAAGAAACGACTAGCGACGATTCTGGCAACGCCGAGGAATAAATGTCCGCGCCGACCTTCTTCTTCTACGATCTAGAAACTTCCGGCCTTAGCTCCGCCGACGACCGCATTACGCAGTTCGCCGGTCAGCGCACTAATCTTAATCTCGAACCAGTCGGCGACCCCTTTAACCTCGTTATTAAGCTCGAAAACGATACCCTCCCGTCCCCTGGCGCAATTTTAACCACAAAAATCACCCCCCAATTCACCCAACAAGAGGGAATTAAAGAACGCGAGCTCGCAAAAATCCTCGCCGAAGAAATTTTTACCCCCGAAACAATTATCCTCGGTTTTAACTCCGTCCGTTTCGACGATAAGTTTATCCAACATCTCTTCTGGCGTAACTTCTACGACCCCTATGAATGGCAATGGAAAGACGGCCGTTCTCGTTGGGATATGCTCGACGTCGTCCGAATGACCCGCGCCCTCCGCCCCGAGGAGATTAACTGGCCAACTACCCCCGAGGGGAAGCCGACCAACCGCCTCGAACTCATCACTAAACTCAACGGCATCTCTCACGAATCCGCCCACGACGCCCTCTCCGACGTTACCGCCCTAATCGACGTTACCCGCCTCATTAAAGAAAAACAGCCCAACCTCTTTAACTTCCTCTTTAAACTCCGCGATAAGCGCGAAGTCAAAGCCCTAATCAACCCCCTAAAACCCGCACCGTTCGTCTATACTTCCGGTCGCTATGGTTCCGAGTTTAATTCAACAACCGTCGCCTACTCCCTCTTTTTAACCAAAAACGGAAATTGTGTCGTTTTCGACCTCCGCTATGACCTCAACGAACTCCTCGCCTCATCAAAATCCGACAAAAAATCTGAAGCCCCCGAAGCCCTCGAAAAACTCTCCTCGCTCCTCTTCCCAAAAGTTAAAGAACTCGCCTTCAACCGCTGTCCTGCCGTCGCCCCGCTTTCCGTCCTCGAAAAAGCAGACGGCTGGGAAAAACTTTCCCTCTCCCGCGATAAAATCGAAAAAAACTTAAAAACCCTCGAAAATAATCGCCCTCTCCTTGAAAAACTAAAAGCCGAATTCGACTCCCGCGAAGAACTAAAGCCCGGACTCGATCCCGAATCCTCGCTCTACTCTAGTTTTCTCCCCGACGAAGATCGTCTCCGCCTCGCTACCATCCGCAACTCCGACGAAAACTCCCTCGCCGATTTTCACCCTCTCTTTAAAGACCCCCGCCTCCCCGACTTACTCTTACATTACAAAGCGAAAAACTTCCCAACTTCCCTTTCTGAAGACGAAAATAAAAAATGGGAAGAATATCGCCAAGCTCGCCTCAACCGTCAAGCTCCCCTCTTCCTCTCCGAGCTCGAAAAGTTTAAAAAACTCGGCGCCGACGATTTTATCCTCGAAGAACTTTTTCTCTGGTATCAATCCCTCACCGAAACCGACTATTAACCCGCCTTTAGGCTCTGGACTTTTTCCCGTTTTTCCTGTATAATGTATAAGTTTAAAACCGGAGATTTTATGGACGATAACTATATCAAAATTCGCGGCGCCCGCCAGCACAACCTCAAAAA
>CAZMWH010000057.1:0-1703 GCA_964570115.1 uncultured Candidatus Saccharibacteria bacterium
AGCGCTTCGATGGCATCGAAGAGGTCGTGGGTTTGAGTCCCACATACTCCACCAATCTAGTTTCCTCTTGCTCTTTCGAGCTATTTTTTTTATAATACGCTTTATGGAAGAAGAAAGATTTGATGTATTTCACTGGGCCAACGAAATCGACGAAATTAAAAATAACGTCTCCGTTGAGCTTTTTTTATTCAACAAAAATTATACCCCGTTTAAGGTTCGCTATTCCGATAAACTAACGAACTCCGTAAAGTCAATGTTTATGATGGAGGCAATCCAATACATTATTAAAGAAGCCGATAAAGGGCTAGAGTGCCGCGAATATGAAAAATCCGACGGCGAAGAAAAAGTAATTTATCGAACAAAGCTCGAAAAAGTCGGGCGCGCGGAAACACTACTTCATTTAATCGAGAACGAATATAAAGATATTGACTTTTTCTCGGATAATGAATATGAGTTTAAGAAAGTAAAAGGGATTATTGCGAAGTTTTCTTATCCCGGCGGCGACGGGACGAAAGTCTTTTATATCGCAAAGGGGATTTCTGCCTCTTCGGCGATTAAAGGCGCAACGAGCTGGGAGCTAAACGGCGAAAGTTTTGAACCGTTCTCAGCTGAGGTCGCAATAAAAATGCCGGAAGATAACCAAGTCGCAATCGTCGACGGAAATATCATAATTTTCAACCAAACAAAGTTCGAGGCGCTCTTCCAGTATGACTATAAGTCTCAGGTTATCGCCGACGCAAAAGCGAAAGAGCTCGAAGAAAAATATAAACTTTCGTTCGCAGAAGGGTTGACTTTAAACGCACTCCTCCAGGATAAAAAACCTCTGCTAAAAAAACTTCAAAGCATCGAAGTCGCCGAGGCAATGACCCAAGACCAGTTAATCGACTATGCCGACGAAATGAAACTCGAGTTAATGACCGACGACGATAATTCTTTAATTATTATGGACGATAAAGATTTGTCAATGTTTGTTAATTTACTGTCGGAAGATTATTTTGTCTCTCCCGTTTCCGGCTTACGCTACGAAATAAAATCTAAAAAACTTATGTCCGAGCCCGAAGGCGAACCGCCGCGAGGATAATTACCAATCCCCCGTCCACACCTCTTCTTCCGGAAACGGATCCTCGTCCTCGTTAAAATCGCCATCATCAAACTCATCTTCCCCAAAAGACCCCGCCCCATACGGGTCATACCCCAACTCCATCAAAAACCTCGACGGATTTGTATAGTTCCTCCCCCCGAAAGAAAATCTGCTCTGCGCATAAGTTAAAAACAGCTCCTTCATCGCCCGCGTCATTCCAACATACGCCAACCGCCTCTCTTCCTCAAGCTCCGCCTCCGTCTCCGACCGCGAGCTCGGAAACAACCCGTCCTCCATTCCGACCAAAAACACCACCGGAAACTCCAACCCTTTCGCCGCGTGCAGCGTCATCAGCGTCACCGAATTTTTCTCCGAACTCTCGTCCGCGCTCGACATCAACGCCGCGTCCGCCAAAAAATCCTCCAAACTCTCATACTGCCCCGCGTTATCCGCAAGCACGACCAAGTTATTTATCCGCTCTTCCCCACTCGGCGTCCCGTCGTTTAAAAGCGTCGGAAAATCAAAATACGAAACCGCCCGCTCGACAATCTCGCTCGGCAAACTCTCCTCCTCCCGAACTCTCTCTAAAAATCCCGAAAGTCTCAAAAAAGCCGTCTTCGCC
>CAZMWH010000058.1:0-1697 GCA_964570115.1 uncultured Candidatus Saccharibacteria bacterium
GTTAAGGTCTGGATTTATAAAGGGGAGAAATAATTATGGCCATTCAAATTCCTAAAAAACTAGCCCACCGTAAAGTTAGAAAAGGTAAAAATACCGGCGTCGCGACTCGTTGCAACACCGTCGCGTTCGGAAAATACGGTTTAATGTCTCTCGATAACGAGCGTATCAACTCTCGCCAAATCGAAGCCGCCCGTCAAGCAATCACCCGCTACATTAAGCGCGGCGGAAAAATCTGGATTCGCATCTTCCCTCATACTCCTGTTACCAAAAAACCGCTCGATGTTAAAATGGGTTCCGGTAAAGGCGAGCCCCAGTTCTACGTCGCGAAGGTAAAAGCGGGAACAGTCATGTTTGAGATGGATGATGTTACCGAAGAACAGGCGAAAGAGGCGCTTCGTCTCGCTTCCCATAAACTTCCGGTTCGTACAAAAATTATAAAGAAAGAGGAGTTCTAATTATGGCACACACATTAGTCGGGATCGTTTCCTCCGCTTCTCGTGATAAGACCATTACCGTCTCCATCACGAATCGCGAAACTCATCCCCTCTACCGCAAACAATATACTAAAACTCGTAAATATACCGCCCATGACGAGAAAAACGAAGCTGGTCTCGGCGATAAGGTCGAAATTACGTCTTGCCGTCCAATCTCGAAGACAAAGAGCTATAAACTCGTTCGCGTCCTCGAGAAGTCGAAAGGCTCGATTGAGTTGAAAGAAGAGGAAGAAATCTAATGATTCAGCAAGAAACAAGATTAAAAGTCGCCGACAACTCCGGCGCAAAAGAGCTTGGCGTTATCCGCGTTCTCGGCGGAACCCGCGCTCGCTATGCTCGCGTCGGCGACATCGTTACCTGTTCGGTTAAAGACGCCTCCCCGACTGGCGGCGTCAAGAAAAAAGCCGTCGTCCGCGCCGTCATCGTCCGCACTCGCGAACAAATTCGCCGTCCGGACGGCTCGACTATCCGTTTCGACGACAACGCTGCCGTTCTCGTCAACGACGATAAAACCCCGCGCGGAACCCGCGTTTTCGGGCCAGTCCCCCGCGAACTTCGCGACCTCGGGTTCACTAAAATCATCAGCTTAGCTCCGGAGGTTCTCTAATGAAAACTACGATTAAAACCGGAGATATGGTTAAAATTATCGCTGGCGATAATAAAGGAAAAACCGCGAAAGTCGTTAAAATTTCTCCAAAAGAGAATAAAGCCTTCCTCGAAGGAATCGAAGTTCGCGAACGCCATCTCCGCGCCACCCAATACAACCCCAAAGGCGGAAAGAAAACTGTCCATCTCGGTATTGACCTTTCCAACCTTAAAAAAGAGGAGGGTAAAAAATAATGGCTACTAAAACTAAATCCGAAAAATATATTCCTCGCTTAAAAGAACTTTATAAAGAAAAGTTTGCGACCGAATTAAAAAAGGAATTAAATTTAAAGAACATCAACGAAGTCCCGAAGCTAGAAAAAGTTATCGTGTCTTCTGGCGTCGGCAAAAAACGCGAAGACAAACGCTTCACCGAAACCGTCGAGAATACTTTAACTAAAATCACCGGCCAAGCGACAACTTCTCGCCTCGCGAAAAAGTCAATCGCGACCTTTAAGATTAGAAAAGGCATGGGCGCGCCAGTCGGCTACCTAACGACTCTCCGTAACGATAAAATGTACGAATTTGTTGACCGCTTAATCAACATCGCCCTCCCCC